>NZFX01000084.1 GCA_002689385.1 Phycisphaerae bacterium | reverse complement strand
GGTGGCTGTACTAATCAATGCAAAAATCGATGCATTACTAGAAGCAACATCTCGTTCATTCTATCCCACTCTCAAGTATCTTCCAAAAAAGATACGAGGTCAAATTGGACTTCTGTATCTCTTGGCGCGAGTTGCTGACACAATTGCAGACTCTAAACATGGAGATACTGCAACTTTGGTTAAATTGCTTAGTGAATATAATGATGTGGCGCAAGGAAGTTCCACAAAACTACCTGATTTCACTGATCTTGCAGATATCCAAGATAATGAAAATGAAGCAGAACTTCTTCGAAATGTACAGGACGTTGTCGATGGACTAGGCGAGTATAGCGACGATGATCAAACGCGTATACTAGAGTGTCTTGACGTAATTGTTGGCGGCCAATTACTTGATTTAGAAAGATTCGGGACAGCCAAGGAAGGAGGCAAGATATCTGCTCTTCCATCAGATGAGGAATTGGATGATTATACATACAGAGTTGCGGGTTGTGTAGGGGTATTTTGGAGTAAAATGTCTTTGGCACATCTGATGTCTCTTTCTCCAGAAAAAGAAAAAGAATTCATGGATAAGGGAATAAGATTTGGCAAGGCTCTTCAAATGATCAATATATTGCGAGATATTCCTGAAGATTTACGTTTCGGACGTTGCTATATCCCTAAGAAGTCACTTTCAAAGTATAATTTGAATCCAGATGATCTTTTGGATTCAAAAAACATAGACTCATTTAGGCCCCTATACGATTCTTACCTAGAATTAACCAATCAACACCTGGATGCAGCAGTTGAATATATTCGAATGCTTCCTGAAAAACAGTTTAGGCTCAAGGCATCAACTATGCTCCCTGTGTTGATAGGACAAAGGACAGTCACATTACTTAGATCGGGCAATATTTTGAATTCTGAAGAAAGAATCAAGGTAACAAGAAATGAAATCAAATCGTATGCTAGAAAATTGCTCCGGGCACTATTCATCCCAGGGGGGGTTCGTCGTCTACTTGAGAAAAATAAAGACGGCGGAAAATAACTTATTAGTCTAACTAGTAAACATCTCCTTACAAATATGTTAGATGATTTGTAAGAGTTTTACAATTCCATATCGTTTTTTTTAAATTTGCATATAATTCGCCCGTAGGGCGTAAGGCAAATTACCCTCACACTGATAAATGATGAATAAGACAGACTAGTTGAGCGACATGCTAGAACGCCGCAAACCTCTCGACCTACTTTTCCCACTTAAGGGCGGAGCGTCGAACGAGGTAGGCACCCGAAAAGAGGGTATGACTGCTGCTCAAAGATTGCGTGCAGCTGTAAACCTAACCGCTGATGCGGTTAAGGCTGTTAGCCTCACTGCAATGGAAGCACTACGTGAAGGTGCAGCATTCATCGGTATAGTTGGAGAACAGGATGAATTAATCGACCCGTTTAATCATCTAGATGCTCCGATTTGGGCAAGAGATCCACCTGCTGAATTGTTAAAATTAGCATATTCTTACTGTGAAGAGCTAACTATGAGAGAGGCAGGTAATTTCTATCATTCTTTCAAATATTTGCCAGATGAACAGAGAATGGCAATGTGTGCAGTGTATGCATTCTGCCGTAGAGCAGACGATATTGCTGATGGTGATTGGCAAGATCGCTTCCCCGGCTCTCAAGGAGAGATGGACCCAGAAGCCGTTGCATACAGAATTGAACTAGAAAACCTTCAGAAGAAAGATACTATTTTGCAAGAGGATTTGTACCTTGAAAAGATTACTCAACTCTTCTTCTTCAGGAAAAAATTGTCTACCTGTTACTCAAAAACTAGTAGTACTGATCCGGTATTCTTGGCACTGAAGGATACCGTAAATCGATATAACATTCCTCGAAGTGTATTTGATGATTTGATTACAGGTATGGAAGATGATCTATACAATAATCGCTATCGAACATTCGATGAATTGTACATCTACTGTTACAGAGTTGCTTCTGTGGTCGGTCTAATGTGCATTGAAATTTATGGGTATGACGATCCTAGGGCGAAGAAATTTGCAGAATCTTGGGGCATTTTCATGCAATTGACGAATGTTCTGAGAGACGTAGGTGAAGATATTCAAAGAAATCGTGTTTACTTACCTTTAGATGAGTTGGAATCGAATGGCATCAACGAACCTGAACTGAATGGAGATGTTGTATTGAATACAACCTGGGAGCCATATATTCACCATTATGCCAAGAGAGCAAGAACATATCTAGAGGAAGCCAAGAAACTATTACCTCTATTACCTAGACGTACCCGTTATTCTCCTGCTGCAATGATTGCATTTTATGACAAGATTTTGAAACAAATCGAACGTCAACAAGGCGATGTATTCACAAAGAGAGTAAAGTTAAACAAATTTCAAAAATTAACTCTCGCAGCTGCTGTATACTTACGACATCGCTTTATTCCAGGTTGGCTGAATCCAGTTTGGTCAGGGTTATCCAAGATTGGTATATTGCCTGATGTTTGATGGGGTGGTAGGATGGAGATGCCATCCAGTAAAAAATTGGGTTTCCTATTCGCTTTAGGGTTTTTATTGTCTCTTCTCGAACCACTTGTACTTCTTTTGATGGGGAATGATATTGGTGGAGCATTATGGCCGATGGCAAATCGTTCACTTGATTGGACTTACTTCCTCAGGGAATGGAGAACTGAAGTATTTGGATTGGCTATCATATCTGTTCCTCTGGCGTTTTCCAGATCTAAGAATAGTAGTGCATGGGAAAAAACGATTGCGACTGTGGTTTTAGGTCTAACATTTGGATTATTATTCATATTCACTCTCCTCAATATGGCATATCTTCGTGATGCATTCATCCTTTTGCCTACAACATATGGCTTCATCATTATTTGTTCAGTTTTGATTGTTGGAGGTATACCAAAGAATCCATTTAAGGATGACAATAACAAGTTGAACAGCTCAATTCATATTTTACTTGTATTGATTTCGATTTGGTTAATTGGTCCTGGACTTTCTGCTATGGCTGGCCTATTGCCTTCACCTCCTGAACCAGAATTTGATGAAGGTCAATATTCTGTTATTACATCGGTACATGAATATCCTATGCCTGAAGAAGTTTCTAGTATTCAAGGTGATTATGAAGAAGATGTAACATTCTCAGTTTACCTATCATTGCCAGAAGGGCATGAAGGTGAAATGCCATTGGCGATAATTTTGCATGGATTTGCAAATCCATTTTTTGATTCATATGTAGATTGGGTTGAGGCATTAGCATCTAGAGGAGTGGCGGTAGTATTCATTCAATATCCATCCGATGTAATGCCGCCTGGTTATGATACCTACACGCTTCATGAAGAGGCGGGAATGTCCAATCATCCATACCATATTCCAAGNGCAGTAGCCATAGANGCGGCCCTAGATTTCATGTCGACAATTATTCCTTCTAATGTCAACTCNGATCATTTATTGATTGGTGGTCATAGTTTAGGTGCTGGTTATGCACTATTAGCATTAGATTGGGCATTAGGAAATGGTTNGGGTAGTGAATCATTATTCGTAGATTTAGAAGCNCCTTATGCTAGACCAGTACAAGATCATCTACAAATTAACTTGNATGGNATTCCTGACGANTTCATNGCACATGTAGNAATTAGTGAGGATGANATGAGTGTAAGTGATTGTTTCGGAGTGTATCATCAATCATTNCTTGGNGAAGATGCTCTATTCATTGAGGTNCCAAGTGANAGGTATGGNTTCCCCCGATTGGTCGCCAGTCATTACCTACAAGCTACTGAGACACACGATACTCTTGCGGATTGGGGATTCTATAGAAGAGTGGCNTCACAAGCNGATTGGCTTGTTGCTAGAAATATTGGNGATGAGANGATGGCATCAAATGCAGAGAGTCTTCTTGTAGATTCTGAAGAGCTNAGGTACATGGGNGAGTGGTCTGANGGNACCCCTGTNAANNAANTAAANACNTGGGATGATGCATTGAATAGTNCTNAATTNGAGCACTGTAAATCATGGACAGGNTCCTGATTATNANTTNCGNGTAAANGCTTGAATNCCNGTNATNTANCTTCCAATAATNAGGTTNTGAATNTCATGNGTNCCTTCGTANGTCTTGACAGATTCTAGGTTAGCCATGTGTCTCATTACAGGNTATTCNTCCAGAATTCCATTAGCCCCATGAATATCTCTTGCAACTCTTGCAATNTCCAACGCAATNTCTACATTATTCATCTTAGCAAGNCTGATTTGTTCNTTAAACCAAGNTCCATCATCTTTCTTTCTTCCNAAGTGNTATGCCAATAANTGNCCCTTTGTAATCTCACGNAGCATCCATGCCAATTTATTTTGAATTAATTGATANGATGCNATNGGTNCTCCAAATTGAATTCGTGATAGNGAGTATGTTTTAGCAGAGTGGAAACATGCCATTGCAGANCCAAGNGCTCCCCATGANATNCCGAATCTAGCATTATTTAGNCAGGAAAATGGACCNCGTAGGCCCTTAACCTCTGGGAACATACGNTTCTTTGGAATCTTACAATCTTGGAAAACCAATTCACTGGTAACACTAGCCTTGAGCGAATGTTTACCTTTCATTTCAGGTGCACTGAACCCTTCATCATCTTTCTCAACAATAAAACCGCGAATAACTCCATCCAATTTAGCCCAAACTACTGCAACATCTGCTATGGTACCATTAGTAATCCACATTTTGGCACCATTTAGGAGATAGTGGTCGCCCATATCTTCTGCTTTAGTAATCATATCTCCAGGGTTGGAGCCATAATCTGGTTCTGTTAATCCGAAGCATCCAACCCATTCTCCTGATGCCATCTTTGGAAGATAGTATTCCTTCTGTTCTTCGGTTCCAAAATCCCATATTGGATACATAGCTAATGATCCTTGGACACTAGCAAATGAGCGAAGACCCGAATCTCCTCTTTCCAATTCTTGACATATTAGCCCATATGCAACATAAGATAGTCCTGGGCAACCGTATCCTTTCAGTGGCGCACCTAGGACTCCCATTTCACCCAATGCAACTCTCCATTCATCAGGGAATACTCCTTCTTCGCAAGCATGTTCTATTTTGGGTAGCACTTCTTCGTCAACCCATTCGCGAACCATATCGCGAATCATGATTTCATCTTCTGTTAGAAGAGATTCGATGTCGTAGAAATCTACACCTTCAAAGGGCTCCATGTAACCTGTGCGGTAGCATGGGCCTCATGAAGGTTAGGGGCTTATTGTTCGCCTTTCTTCTTCCTGTGTTGCTTTTGAATAGCCTTTGCCGCGCTCTTCTTTTTGCTTCGACCAAACAAATTTGCATATTTCCGCTGTAACCATGGGCTGTTCCAGTAGATCAATCCGAGGAAAACTCCGGGCACACACATTGCGACTAAAGCAATCAGAATTACTGGAACCCCTGCACTATCATCTTCACTGGCAGGTTCGAATGAAATGATTCTACCTTGTCCAGTAATCAAAAACCCGGAATTCTTTGAATTTTCCCATGCAACTGCATATCTATCGGCTGCAAAGAGTACATCTTCTTCAGAAGCATCATCGTTTGAGAACATCAAATAGGCCTCTTCTTCGTATTGATTCCAACGAACTAATCCAAGTGGTGCCATTGCCAATAGTGTAGATGAATCTGTAGCAGGGTTATCGCCAATCGTATCACCTTCCAGTTGTCCAAGCACAATAATTCCTCCAACTGAAGTTTTAGTTGAATCGATCACATCGATGTTTACCGATGCTGCTTTTTTCCCACTTGCAAATGCAGAACACGAATTCATTTGTGGATCTTCACAACTCACTCCAACCCAAGTATAGCCTTTTGAATTTGCTATCCATGTTATTGTGTCCCCTTGATCAACAACTGCAAGACCATCATTTAGTGTTGTAAATACACAGATATTATCGTTCTTCAGGCAAGCGATATCTGTAACTCTTGATGTTGCACTATTATCAAGTATGGTGAAAGTGTCTGCATAATATTTCCAAATATGGCCACTTTCGGTTCCGAGATATGCTACTGATGAGCCAGGAGTGAACTGAACTGCAGTGATGTCATTACCGCTCATAGAACTAGATCCTTCGGCTTCTCCTAGACCATAAGTTGTAGAATTGTATCTAAGGACAGTTCCCGAATCTCCGACTATTATTGCACTCTTGCCGCCTGGGTGCCAAGATGCAGAATTCAAATTATGTATAGTCTCGTTTTCTAATCTTACATCTCCTGATTCCGAATCAGCATCTTTTGCTGATATCAAGTGAGCATAACCTTCCGCTCCATAAATTAGTACCGATTTACCATTCGGTGACAATGCACCACCATTAATTCCTAAGTCATGATTTGCTAATCTCCGTTCGATATTAACCTCAACAGTAGATTCTGCAGATGATGCACCAACTATAGGCATCAGCATGAGGATGCAAAGGATAATTGCAACTCTGCGCATACCTCGGGGAGACAGTATCTACCAAAAAGCCCCCGCATTATACACCCTTAAGGAAGGTAGCCCTTATTTCCCTAATTGTTCTGGCACATACATGGAGCGATTCGAAGTCAAGCGTGGTCTGATAAAATCTACAGGTGGAAATGCCGGTTTAGCAAAGTTAGCAACAGAGTTTTTCAATGATGTTGAAGTTAATGCAGAAGGCGTTTTTACCGCTTCTTATGCAATCCTTGAATCAGTTACTGGAGAATATACTGCAGATGGCAAACTCCAAGTTGATGTTGTACAGATGAAGGGTGATGCTCTATCCGATTTCCTTTCAGGGGACGGAGGCAGAGAAGAAGCCATGGCATCTCGTTCAAGATGGTCAGGTTTCTTGGACAGGGCAACAGGTTACTCCGGTAAACAGCGTGGGGATAAAGCAAAAGAGCAAGCTAAGAAGTTTTCAAAAGCCCGTTCTGCGATTAAGATGGCTCACAAGTCAATAGAAATGAGTTCTTCAATTAATCAAGAAACAATCGACAAGGCTCATGCAATGATTGCAGAACTTGAAGAAATGATTGAAGCAGGAAACGCTCCTTCTGAAGGAAAGGTCAAGAAACTCAATGACTTACTTTGATGAGGTGAAAATTATGCAAGATCTTATCGAGCGATGCCCTAGAGTTGCGGAACTCGATAACAATTCTTTAACACGTCTTAAGTTGATGATAGACGATGTAGATGAATCAGTTGGTATCGATCACTTGGTCAATTGTTTAGCAGATGGTACATCCGCTGGCGGCGATGGAGTAATCCGTTGCTATGTTGGTTTTGAGCCATCTGGTAAAGCACACATTGGATGGAAAGTACTCTCTCTTCAACTAAAAAGAATGTTGGATGCCGATGCAAATGTACTGATTTTCTTAGCAGATTGGCATGCATGGGTAAATGACAAATTCAATGGAGTAATGGAAGATATTCAAACAACAGCTCGCTATATGGAAGAGACATTTAGGGTGCTATTGGGTAATCCTCAAGAAGGGGATGGACCAGGTCAACTACGATTTTTGTGGGCATCCAGTATTATGGACTCTGGAGATTATTGGGCTAGAGTATTAAGATGTTCAAAAAATATGAGTTTGTCTAGAGTTAGGCGAACTTTCTCTATAATGGGTAGAAGTGAAGACTCCTCTGATGGTGATTTATCACGATTTTTCTATCCCGCTCTTCAAGCAGCAGACATCTTTGAAATGAATATTGATGTGGCTATAGGTGGGATGGACCAAAGAAAAGCACACATGTACATGCGAGATGTTGCTGATAGATGGGGCTGGGGTAAGGCAACATGTTTGCATACACCAATTATTTCCGGATTGAAATCCGCCGGAGCAAGAATGGAGTCTTTTGATCACAAGATGAGCAAATCTGATCCGAATGGAGCAATTCTACTTCATGATGATGAGAATAAATTGGCTAAGAAAATGCGCAAAGCATACTTGGACCCAGAACAATCAGAATCGCCAGTTTATGAATTGATTAAGCACATTATTTTACCAGAGTTTGGTGAAGTAGTAGTTACTCCTAAACCAGAGTTTGGAGATCCCAGTACTTGGACAGATTTGGCATCTTTCAAATCAGCAGTAGCAGATGGTACTTTGCATCCATTCGATGCTAAGATGGGTGTTGCAGCAGGCGTTTCGAGGGGCCTTTCTGCTGTTTCAGAGTATTTTGAAACCAATCCTTCAACTCTAGAACGGGTCAATGAATTGACCAAGTGATTAGACAAGGTTCATCAACGAGTTTTAGGTGGCACAACCAACCCCCAAGGGGGTTGGGTGAATATTATGCCAAACATTGTTGTCCTTGTGAAGCGTGTTCCTGATACTAATGCTAGAATATTAGTAAAAGGAGATAGAGTCGATTTATCTGCAGTCAAATGGGTTATCAGTCCTTATGATGAATTTGCAATTGAAACAGCACTTCAACACAAGGAAGCAGCAGGTGGAAGCGTTACTGCACTGACATTAGGTTCTTCTGACGCAGATAAAATCCTTAAGGATGCCAAGGCAATTGGCGTAGATGAAATTGTTAGAGTCTGGGATGATTCTTGGTCTGAAATGGATTCAAACAGTATCCAAGCCGCTCTTGCAAATGCAATTTCTGGATTAGGTGCCGATGTGGTTTACTGCGGAAAGACAGCAGCAGACACCGGTGCAGGTTCAACTGGTCCTGGAGTTGCTGAGAGATTGGGTTGGGCTAGTGTGTCCAACATTATAGATGCTAAATTCGATGGCGGAATAACGGTTACAGCCCCTGCAGAGAACGGCTCTGCAATTATTTCAGTATCTGGAAATGCAGTAATCAGTTGTGACAAAGGAAATGTCAAAGTTCGAAAACCAAATGTCAAGGGAATAATGATGGCAAAAAGAGCACAGGTCAATGTTGTTAGTGGCGATGCTCCTGCATCAACAGTTACAATTGTATCACAGACTCCTCCCCCAGCAAAACCTGCTGGCAAGAAGTATGAAGGTGGCTCCTCTGCAGAAGAAGTTGCTAAACTTCTACGCGAAGAAGCAAACGTAATTTGAGGTGAAAAAATGTCGGATAGCATAATTATAGCAGAAATGAGCAAAGGATCTATCGCACCAGTAACTGCTGAACTAGTAAGTGCAGCAATCGCATTAGGAACATCACCGACGGTAATCGTTCCATGTACCGATGCTTCATCGGCTGATGGAGCAGGCTATGATGGAGTCTCTGGAACAATCGCAGTAAAGGGTGCTTGCTTCGGGAATTACGATGCATCATCATGGGCTGCAGCAATCGACGCAGCAGCACCTTCAGGAATTATAATCGCAGCAGCGACTCCACAATCTAAGGATGTTGCATCTAGAATCGCAGCACGTAGAGGGATTTCAATTGTCCAAGATGTTGTGGCAATCGATGGAATGAACTTGACCAGTCCAATTTACTCTGGTAAAGCAATGCAAACTGTTTCA
>NZFX01000083.1 GCA_002689385.1 Phycisphaerae bacterium | reverse complement strand
TTTCATCGATAACGCTGTGGAATTTTCCATCAGTTAAATCTTCGACGGTTGAAACTGCGCCATGGTGCCGCAGTAAACTTTTTGGTGACATGACAATCAACGGTTTTCGGAAACTCCAAGTAATTTGACGCCGAAGTGCATGGAAAATTTGCGCGGGTGTAGTTGGGTTGATGACCGACATGTTTTCGTTTGCACAAAGTGCTAGGAAGCGTTCAAGCCGAGCAGATGAATGTTCTGGGCCTTGCCCTTCGTATCCATGAGGAAGCAACATGACTAAGCCCGATGCGCGTTGCCATTTAACTTCGGCGGACGCAATGAATTGATCGATGATAACTTGCGCACCATTAACAAAATCGCCAAATTGCGCTTCCCAAATGATGAGCATTTTTGGATCGCCCAGCGAGTAGCCGTACTCAAAGCCAAGGCATGCACTTTCAGTGAGCGGGCTGTTATGTACACACATTTGTGCTTGGTTCGCACTGATGTTATTTAGCCCAGTGTGCGCTTCGCCGGTCGTTGCATCAAAGAGTACTGCGTGGCGATGGCTAAATGTGCCGCGTTCGACATCTTGACCAGTTAGCCGAACTGGGCTTCCCTCTTCAAGTAGCGTACCATAGGCAAGCATCTCGCCCATGCCCCAGTCAATTGTTGCGTTAAGTTCAATAGCACTTTTTCGCATCTCAAGTAATTTTTTTAACTTTCGATGTTGCGTAAAAGTTTCGGGCACACTGCCAAGAGCGTGTGCAACTTTGTTGAGCGTTTTAAGTGGAACAGCTGTGCGTGCAGTGCGATCGGAAGTGTTGCCTTGGAAGCCTTCCCATGCAGTTGATTTTCTGTAAGGAGGCACGTGCGGTAAAACGGGTTGCTCAAGAGATCGTTGTTGAGATTCATCAAGTTTTGTTCGAACTTCGTCGACCATAGTTGCGCGCTGGGAATTGGTAATGACGTTTTCTTTTTCTAGTGTATCGCCATATTTTTCAGTGACTGATTGCATTTTTCGAACAGCCTCGTACATTATGGGCTGTGTGTACGCGGGTTCGTCAGCCTCATTGTGTCCGTGTTTACGGTAACACCAAAAGTCGACGATGACATCGTTATGAAACTTTTGCCGATACTCAACTGCCATCTGCACGACGTGCACGCATGCTTCAGGATCATCACCATTGACATGAAAAATAGGTGCACCGACCATCTTTGCAATATCCGTGCAATATCTTCCGCTGTAACTATCGTTAGGGTTTGTTGTAAAACCGATTTGGTTGTTTACAACGAAGTGCACCGTTCCACCGACAGTGTATCCGTCGAGTTTTGCCATGTTGAACATCTCAGCGACGATGCCTTGCCCTGGAAAGCTTGCGTCACCGTGAATAAGCAAAGGTATGCAGAGCGAGCGGTCTTCATGGTATTGCGTACGTTGCCGAGCTCGCGCTTTTCCAAGGACCACTGAGTGGCCGAATTCAAGGTGCGAAGGATTTGCAGCAAGCGTTATGTGCATTGGCTTGTCGCTAGCTGTTTCAATGTCAGCGCTATAGCCAAGGTGGTACTTTACGTCGCCGCCACCTTCAACGTAGTCTTCTGCCCAACTTTCTTCAAACTCAGTAAAAATTTGGTCGTACGTTTTGTTTAAAATGTTTACCAGGACGTTTATTCGGCCTCGATGTGCCATACCAATGGTTACAACTTTTACACCTTGGTTTCCGGCGTGGTTAATGAGTTCACTCATCATTGGAATAAGAGACTCGCTACCTTCTAAGCTGAAACGTTTTTTGCCAATGTATCTCGTTGCACAAAAATGTTCAAGTGTGGTTGCTTCTGCAAGTTTACGAAAAATACGCTGCTTGAGTTCTGCAGAAAAAATTGGTGTATTGTTGGTTGGCTCCATTTTGTTTTGGAGCCATCGTCGTTGTTCAGTAGATTCGATATGCGAATATTCAACAGCGATATGTTTGCAGTAGGTTTCGTCAAGTTTTTCGATAATAGTGCGTAGAGAAGATGGATTGGGTAAATCAATATGCCCGGGATCAAACATCGAATCAAGTTGCGATTCTTTCAAGCCAAATGCTTCAAGAGCGAGTTGCGAATTTCGTCTAGGTGCGATGCCAAGTGGATCAAGGTCAGCAGCATAATGCCCAGTTGCTCTGTAATGAAAAATGAGTGAGTCGACTCTAGATTGTTCTTCGCGTATTGAATCTGAAAGGGCAGGTGAGTCGTTTTGCGAGCAACCTAGTTCAAAACCTTTAAAAAAATCTTGCCATTCTTTAGCAACGCTCTGTTCGTCGGCTTTCCAAGCGACGTGCATAGCATCAAGGTACTCTGCATTCCAACCATTGACAGCGGGTGCTATGGTTGTTGGCATGTTTGAGCCTGAGGGTGAATTTTCATGATTCATTGGTGTGATAATGCGGTTTTTAAGGATTGTGGAAAACGGCGTATTCTACCAGAATACCGTGTGCTTTGCCCCTGCGAGACGTATTCGATTACAGCATTGAAAGAGGGTCAACATCGATGGCAATATCACGCCCAGATTTACTCATTTTACGTGCTTCTTGGAGAAAATGTTGCATGGTTTGGGATGTAGCAGAAGTGACGGTGAGGTCAAATCTGAATCGGTCAGCAATTCGTGGAAGAACGCAGGGTGCTACAGGTGAGAATGTAATGCCTGGAGCTTCAATTGACTGAAGTCGTGCTCGAAGCGAATCCGCTCTTCCGGCAGTTCGCTCGAAGGTGTTGTCTTTGATAATGAACCGAGCCATCCGGAACGCTGGAGGAACAAATGCACCTTGCCTGAATTGCAATTCATTTGTTGCAAAGGTTTCATAATCAGTTTTACTAGCGAGGATTATTGCAGGAGCGTCCGGGTTAAATGTTTGAATAATTGCGGTCGCGCTGCCCTCGCCCCGACCACATCTGCCGCAAACTTGCGAAACAAGTTGGTACGTACGTTCGGATGCCCGGAAATCCGGAAAGTCGATTGCGGTGTCTGCATCGATAACGCCTACCAGTTTGACGTTTGGAAAGTCGAGACCCTTTGCAATCATCTGTGTGCCAAGCAATACTCGGATATCTCCTGCACCGAAACGTTCAAGTGTGGTGTGCAAGTCACTCGCTTTTCTTGCAGTGTCTGTGTCAAGCCGTGCGATTTGTTCAGAAGGGATTTGAAGTGATTCAC
The DNA here is from genome assembly GCA_002689385.1 of Phycisphaerae bacterium. Classification (GTDB taxonomy): domain Bacteria; phylum Planctomycetota; class Phycisphaerae; order Phycisphaerales; family SM1A02. The sequence goes on along the minus strand of NZFX01000083.1, from coordinate 89,458 downwards.
GTAACGATGCTTCAACGCGTTGCGTTCCTGCGCCGAGTTGGATGACTTTTTTTGAGCAGTCGGGGCATGTTTTTGGCATGCGTTGTTCAGTTCCACAGTGATGACAGCGAACAAAGCCCGCTTGTTCAAGCGGTTTTTTACGGTGATAGACCATTGACGTGTCGCAGTGGTCGCACTTGAGCATCCAGCCACAAGTTCTGTTTGTGCAAGTAATCCATGGTGAGAAACCTCTTCGATTGAGTAATAGTAAAATTTGACCGTCTGTTGCGAGTGTCTGATTAATTGCTGTTTGCAATCTGGTACTCAGAATTGGATACCCAATCTCACCCTGAATACGTTCCTTGCGCATGTCCACAATTTCGATAGTTGGAGCGGTGAGACCTGGCGCTCGCTTTGTAAGTTTGTGCAGTGTGGAGACGTTTCGTCTTGTTGCATTCCACCACGATTCCATTGATGGTGTTGCTGAACCAAGAATGATCGGGCATTTTGCAGTCCATGCTCTGCGGATTGCTACATCTCTTCCGTTGTAGCGTGGAGCATTATCTTGTTTAAACGAATGGTCATGTTCTTCGTCGACAATAATGATTTTAATCTGTTCATCATGCAGTGGTGCAAACACAGCACTACGTGCTCCAAGAACAATGTCGGCTTTGCCATCGGCAACAAGTGCCCACTGTTGATGCCGCTGTGACTTTGTAAGTGCTGAATGCAAAATAGCAATGCGTTTATCTGGGAAACGTCCCATGAGTCGTGCCGCAGTTTGAGGAGTAAGTGATATTTCTGGCACGAGCACTAGGGCAGTTCCACCCTGTGCAATTGCTTTTTCAATCAGGCGAATATAAATTTCAGTCTTACCTGAACCAGTTACGCCAAAGAGAAGATGTGAACTGTATCCAGTGGAAGTTGAGTCGCCGATAGCATCTATAATTGTTGTTTGTTCATCAGTAAGTTGGTTTGGAATACGAGCATCAAGTGCTTGTTTGAACCAGGTAGCTTCGATGCGAGAAACTTGGTGGCAGCGTAGTTGTTTGTGTTCAATGAGTTTGTCGATTGGGCTTTTGCTTCCAAGCCCTGCAAGTTGCATAAGTTCCTTAGGCTGGATGGGCCGTTTCTGTTTTGGAAGTTCTGCAAGTACATTAAGGACACGCTGTTGTTTTGGCGTTATACGAACATCGGTTGGTGGATTTTCTGCTAGGTCGACAAGTTGCTTTGTTACGAGTCCAGTGCCTTGTCGAACAGGTCCAGGCAACATGGTTGAGAGTGTTGGCCCTATTGGCGCACAGTAATAGTTACTCATCCATTTTGCAAGATTAAGTATGTCTGGCAAGAGTGCGATGGTATCGCGATCTTTTTCATAGAGTTGTTTGGTTTCTTTGCCGGGTGTAAGGTCAGGCGCATCATCTGTCACTGCGAGAACCCATGCACTTGTTGACGTGTTCCCTCGACCCAGTGGCACGGTGACAAGTTGTCCAATATTCAATGGCATTAAACGTTGCGGAACACCGTAGGTCAGCCCATCCGGGTATTTGTCAACGCCACGCTCAACAGCGACTCTTGCGTATTTTACTGATGGTTCATCAAACAACCCAGCCATACAAAGGGTTGTATAAAGGTACGGTTGCAAATGCAAGTCGTACAACGTGTTTTACTAACAGAGTTTTTTCTTTAGGGTGTCTGTCCCCAAGGTTCAGACAGCAGGGGTCAGGCCCCTTGTATATCTGGTAGAATTGTTGGATATGACTGATTTACAATGCAGATTAGCTCTTGAAGATGGCACAATTGTGAGTGGGCGCTCATTTGGTGCTCAGGCAACGGTGCCGCTTACCGGTGAGGTGGTCTTTAATACAGCGATGTGTGGATACCAAGAGGCGTTGACAGACCCAAGTTATGCAGGTCAAATTTTGATTATGACAGCACCAGAGATTGGTAACTACGGCGTAAATGACGATGATGCTGAATCATGCAGGCCTCAAGTGGCTGGTTTTGTCGTCCGTGAGTTATCAAGGACGGTATCCAACTATCGTTCAGAAAATGATTTATCCGCTTGGCTATTGAGTAATGGAATTCCCGCAATTGAAGGCGTGGATACAAGGGCACTTGTTAGGCGAGTTCGGGCTGAAGGCGCACTCAAAGGGGTGCTGTCAACGGACGTAACATTGTCAGAAGAAGACTTGGTATCACTAGCCCAGCAAAGTAAGCCTATGTCTGGGCAGGATTTAGCAACGCCAGCTTCGTGTGAAGCCCCATCAACTTGGGAAGAGAACTTAGATGTTTGGGATACGCATACCGGTTTTTCTTCAAATACATGGAAAGTCGTTGCTCTTGATTGTGGCGTTAAAGACAGCATTTATAAGCACTTAACATCTGTTGGGTGTGAAGTAATTTCGCTACCTAATACTGCAACTGCTGCCGAGATTCGTTCACACAACCCGGATGGCTTGTTTGTCTCCAACGGCCCAGGTGATCCAGCTGCCGTGGAATCGACAATATCGACGCTAAAAGAGGTCGCGGGTACCATTCCGACATTTGGCATCTGTCTTGGGCACCAAATGCTTGCCCTTGCACTTGGTGCTTCAACCTGGAAGTTGCCATTTGGTCACAGAGGGGCGAATCATCCTGTAGCGGACCTAGAAACCGGAAAAGTAGAGATAACTAGCCAAAATCACGGGTTTTGTGTAGATGCAGATTCACTCGAAGGCGCAAATTGTGTCATTACACATCGGCATTTAAACGATGACACGGTTGCGGGATTCAGGCACGTGACGTTACCCATTATGGCGGTACAGTTCCACCCCGAGGCATCGCCAGGGCCACATGATTCAGCATATCTCTTTCGCCGATTCGCAGGGTTAATGCAATCGCATTCCACCCAAATCGCACAATAAAAAGAAGTTGGAAAACATGGCTTAGAGTCCCGTGAAGTGCTTGCAAGCGGGCTTTTATCCATGTACGCTACGCCTCTTATAGAGGGGGCATTTCTATTTGTTTCGGGAAGCGAAGGGGGGCTGCGTATTTCTAGGCATACCGCCAAATCGCGGTTTGCAGTTTTTTGTTGAAGCTGTAAGGTTCAGGTTTACTTTGGAGAGTTATATGACCCGTATTATTGATCGACTTCGCGCACACGCATTGCTTTCGCAATCACTTTGCACCTTTGTTTGTGCTTCTGCTTTTGTTGTAGCTGCAACTATTGCAACCCCGGCTTTTTCACAAGAGAGTGAACCCGAAGAAGAACCTGTTGTAGAGGAAGTCGACGATGTTGTCATCCCTGACACTCCACAAGAAGTTGAAGTTGAAGTTGAAGTTGCTGAAGTTGTCGTTGAAGAGGTAGTTCTTCCAGTGCCACCAGAAGTGACTGCAGAAGAACAAGCAATCATTGACCAAAACGCAGCGTTGCAAATGCAAGTTGAGTTAGGAAACAAGCTCGCAGCAGAAGCAAGAGATGCCGCAGAATCGGGTCGTTGGCGCGAATCAGCATCAAAGTTCCTCGAAGCAAACAGTTACCTACCAAACGACCCTGCCATTTTGCAAGGCCTTCAATACGCGTATTCCATGCTTGATCAAGGCCCACTGCTTGATCAGTACGAACAACAAGTGAAGATGGAGCGGGAAGCCGCGCGTGCAATGTTTAATGCTGCAATTGGTTCAGCAGAAGAACGCCTTGTTCGTCAAGATTTTGATTTTGCACGGCGGCAAGTTGAGCGCGCAATTGTTCGCCTCGAACGAAACGACCGAAACCTGTTTTCTGAAGTTGAGTTTAATCAACGAATGACTTCGGCAAAAACACTTTTGTCACAAATTGCACAACAAAATGAACAGTGGCAACAACAGCGTTTGCTTCAAGAAGCAGCAGAGCGAAATGTTGCGCAAGCAGACCGCCAATCAGCAGAGTCGAAAAAGAGAGCGTTGCTCATTTTAAATAACATGAAACGAGTTCGCCAGTTACAACTTGAACATAAATATGGGCAAGCGCTCGATATCGTAGAAGAGATACTCTTTATGGATGAGCACAACGCGGGCGCTTTAGCACTTCGCGATGTACTTAAACAAACAATGATTTACCGCCAATGGGATACGAATCAGCGTGATAAGGAATACAGTTACGCTACACAGGAAGTTGGCAACCAAGGCGCACTCGTGGCACCAACAGTTAACGCAAGTGGTGGTGACGGGAAAGATTTCTCTTCCAATGGCTTGATGACGTATCCAAATGAATGGCTTGAATTGTCAGAGCGACGTTCAAACGCGTCTTCAGGTTTCAATGAGTCTTTTGAAAACCGCGCGATAATTGTTGCGATGGATCGATTGACTAATTCAGGTCACGATTTCGATGGATTTACCTTCGAAGATGCCCTTGAAGAAATTATGGAAGAGGCAAGAATCGATTTAAATTACTTTATCGATTGGAGCAGAATGAGTAAAGCGCTTGATATGAAGCAAGCGGATTTAAAAGAAATTGTTATCACCGATTTAAAGATGGGCGATATTTCGCTCACTAACGTGTTAGAGCGAGTGTTGAATTGGATCAATGATTACAACGAAGCACTTGATGATTCTGAAACACGAATTTGGTTTGATATCCGTGATGGTGTGCTTGAGATTTCAATGGAGAAGGCACTCAAGGATAATACATACATCGAAGTATATAACGTCACTGATCTAATCTTTAAGATTAATTCATGGGACGCTCCATTCGGGCTCGGCGGTACTGGCGGTGGCGGCGGCGGTCGCGGTGGCGGTGGCGGTGGCGGTGCCGGCGGCGGTCGTGGTGGTGGCGGTGGTAGCGTCCAAGGTGCATTTGGCGCACCTGTTGCAAGCGGTCCGATGGCAGCTCCAGGTAGCGGCGGTCAAGGTGGCGGCGGAGGTATGGGCGGTGGTGGTTCCGGCGGTGGCGGTATCCCAAGTGGCACAGACGTGGACAACCAAGAAGAAGTAGAAAATATGGAAGCTCTTAAGGAGTTGATTGAAAAATACATCATCAGCCCTACAGATGCTTGGACATGGGATGACGGTGGTCAGCATGAACTTGACATACTGAACACAAACTTCATTATTAAACAAACACCTGCAGTGCATAGAGAAGTAACCTCTTTCTTGAGTAAACTCCGCGAAGTCCGTGCACTTCAAATTAATGTTGAATCACGATTTTTGAAAATTTCAACGGATTGGTTTGAACAAATCGGTTTTGACCTTGATCTGTACTTCAACACAAATAATGGTTTTTTCGATGCTGTTCAAGATTACGACGAAAACGCACAGTTGAGCGATTTCTTCGATTCTAATGGGCAATTCAATGGACCACTTATTTATGGTGGTTTTGAACAGGATGAAAATGGAAATATGGTCCCGCAGTTTCCTGCAACAAATATTCCAACTAGCCACATGGTTGGTATTCTTCAACCAGATGGAACAATTAATTACCAAATGAATGCGGACGGTCGAGTCTTTGGACTTGGAGGTCCTGCAGGAAATGGACTAAGTCCACTAGGCATTGTCCAGGGTCATGATCAATTGATTAAAACAATTGGTAATTTTTCATCGTTTGGCAAAACCATTGTGAACTCTAACCCCGCACTTGGGTTCGGTTTGCAATTCCTTGATGATGTTCAAGTGGACCTAATGATTGAAGCAACTCAAGCTGATACGAGGAATACGGTATTGACCGCTCCGAGGTTGACGCTTCATAATGGCCAGCAATCATGGATTAAGGTTATGCAACAAGTTGCGTATGTTTCAGACTTAACTTTGAACTCAAACTCAGGTGCGATTGGTTACCAGCCGGTGATTGATTTTGCCGATACGGGTATCACCTTCCAAATTAAGGGTGTAGTCTCTGCAGACAGACGATACGTCACTATGGAAGTCGATTTTGAAGTGTTGGAAACGACGTTTGTTCCAGGTGGCGCAGATGTTGAGGCCGCCGCAGCTGGCGGCAGCGATGGAGGTGGTAGCGCTGTCACCATTTCATCATCTATTGACTTGCCTTCGATTTTGAATCACCATATTCAGACGACAGTGTCCGTACCAGATAAGGGCACCGCGCTTCTAGGTGGACAACGTACTGTTCGTGAATATGACACAGAAGTTGGTGTTCCAATTCTTTCAAAGATTCCATACCTTAATCGTTTCTTTACAAATCGAACTACTTCCCGAGAAGAGTCAACTCTCTTGATTCTCCTTCGGCCTGAAATAATCATTCAGCAAGAAAATGAAGAAATGCTCTTCACTCGAAGTTTACTAGATGTTGGTTCTAACGACTCCTTTATACGATAACTAAAAGGTTCTCCTCAATGACAGATACTTCATTACTACAAATTTTTGAGCATGACGGCATTACCAATGTCGAATTTGTTGAGAGTAATATTCTTGACGAGATGTGTATTCGACGAATTGGTGATGAAATTGCATCTGTCATCGATCGCAAGGGGTTGCCAAAGATTGTCTTAAATTTTGACAACGTGAGTGCGCTTTCTTCCTCGGCACTTGGAATGTTGATTACATTGAATACAAAAGTAGGCGATAAAAAAGGTTCACTTATTCTTGCATGCATCAAAGGGCCGATTGCAGATGTATTTAGAATTACTAAATTGGACAAGGCGTTTACTATCTGTGATTCAATGGCAGAAGCACTTTCTTCGCTACGATAAGTATCGAACATAGTTTTAGAGAGCCAGAGTGTCTCTTTGGAGAGTTAACGAGTTTCGGAGGTTTTGTTTTTCGGGTAGGCGGGATCTTAAGGGGGGGAGGAGTGAGATCCTTTTTACGTTATGAGCGCACAAAATCAACAACCAGAGCATACACAACACTGCTTACTTGGCACGCGAGAGGATTTCGATTCTATTCAACGAGTGATTCTGTCTGCTATGGAGCGGTTGGATTTCGGTGAAGATGCTTTGTTTGCTGTTCGTATATCTCTTGAAGAGGGCTTAGCAAATGCTTTGCTTCATGGTCATCAGGGTGATGAAGAGAAAGAAATAGAAGTCAACTGGTATTGTGATGCAGTTGCTGTGGGCTGCGAGATTGTAGACAAAGGGCGTGGTTACGACCCTGAGTCAATCCCCGATCCAACAGCTGATGAAAACCTCACCCTACCAAGTGGTCGGGGGCTCGCAATGATTCGTGCCTTTATGGATGAGGTCACGGTGAATGAGCAGGGCAATCGCGTCATAATGAAGCGGTATAAAGCACGCCTAGCTAGTTCATAACAATGTGTAACCCGCATAAGTAGCACAAGCACATGTTAAAAAAATGTGGCTGTTTCATCGTTTTTATCAATGCAGTTTTTACTCGACTTTGCCACTCTAGAAGACAAAAGAGTTTTTAAAGTAACTGTCACATTGAAAAAGGGAGGATGATTGTAGGTGTTTTGGTTTTTGTTTTGCAGTCGATTTGAGTAGGAGTTTGCTTTATCGTAAGCAATAAAAAAAGCCCCATTGTACAACAGGGCCTTTTTTATGAGTAATTGTAGACTTACGGGTTAGGCACTTGAGTAAGTCCAGTCCGCACGCGAATTTGATCGTAAAGAATAGGATATGGTGGCTGAGCATCATTGCCTGAAAAATTTGTAACAGCCGTCGTGAGCCTTAAGTGGTACTGGGTGGTTTCGCGATTAATAAATCGAGAAGCATTTTCAATCACAAGGTCCACGTCCTCAGTGCCACGAACAACAATAGTTGTCCCAGAGGCTTGTTCCCAGCTTCTTCTTCGATAATCCCACATTTCGCATCGAAGGTAGAACTGACGTGGCTGCGTTTCTTCAAAGTTGATATCTACGGCTAACTGATTGTTTGCCGGTAGCGTCGTTTCTAATTCTCCTGTGAAATAGATATCTGTGACGTTGCCAGAGGAAGGGTATCGTACAGAGTTGCCAGGCACATTAGCGGGCAATGAATAAGCAGCGTTAGCACCTGTTGAGACTCCTGAAACACCAAATAGGTTTGAATCATCAGTAGCTAAAGAATATAAGTTACCTAAAAGATATGTCCCTCGAATAACGGTAACCGATTCAATGTTTGGGGTGTCGAAGATTGGATCATAAATAACATTAAGCATAGATGTATGAGGATCAACCAGTGAACCTGTTCGCCAACCTATGCTTTGTGGTGCACAGTAGTCCCAGTCCAATGGATTGGGTTCTGGAAGTTCACACTCTGAGCTGTTGTCTTCGGTGTTGTAGTCCCGGAAGGGCATAATTGGGTTGCCTTCTCTGTCCATGCCCTCATATCTCCCGAGCCCGATGAGCTGCCTTGTGAGCATAGGAGACATTGGGGTATCAAAAATTTGTTTTGTGAACCCTTGGAGCATTGCAGTCGCACCTGCTACAACGGCTGCAGAGCCTCGGGTTAGTTCAAAGTTGTTTGTATATGCATATTCATGTACATCGTGAGCGTTGGTAGGGTCTTCATAAACGCACGTCGAGTATCCAACAAAGTTATCTCGGTTTGGCCCCTTGCCGCAGGTAGTAATTCCCATGCCCCAAAAAGAGGCGGTGACATTTTCATAGGCTTCCACAGTTGTATAATTGGACCCATTTCTACCAGTGGCCCACCGTTTGTATGGAGCTCCAGGAGAAACAGAAGTTGCCACTAGCGCGCCTTGATCTCCTCCATTGGGCTCTATGCTGCCTAGATCAACCCCGTTATCGCCAGCAGCAATAATGGAAGAGATACCTAGATTATTTGCTAATTCCAAGTAGCCATTAATGTCATCTAAATAGTTGAGATTCGGGAGATCTTCATTTTGTATTACAGGTCGATATGCAGCACAAATAACGTCGCCAGGACCAAGTGTGCTCATTGCATGAATCCAAGCAGTTTCTTGCCGCCCAGTTTGGTTTTCTACACTTGCTAATGGGAAGAAGTACAGTTCTGCATCCGGTACCATGCCAAGAACGCCAATGTTATTTTCCATTCTAGTTGCAAGATCTGCTCCGGGAGCGGAATCTGGTCCCCATTGAGCACCAATTATTCCAAGCACTCCAGTACCATGATCTGCTGAATATGGAGCCCATATCCCCTCTAGATTTTCATCGAAGATAAGTTCAAGATTTTCATGACCGGTATCTTCACCTTCAAGAATGACATGCGTCAGTTCGGCGTGAATGCCACCCATATCAATACCCACTTCATTAGTATTTGCTTGTAAGTGAGCGGACCAATCAAGCACGGCCACTTTCACATTATTTCCGTAGGCGCCATTAATTCCTCTGCCTTCATCTTCCCATTTTTGCCCGTAACCATACGCACCCGTATAAGGCTCGGATTGCCCAAAGCCGCCGGGATTTTCTGGAGAGGGGAATAAGTTTAGACCTGTCCCTGCAAAGCTTAAACTGGCATCAGGGGATATTACTGGAGGTTCTTGACCATTGTCGCATATCGCGCTTCCATTAAAACCTCCCATTGGCCAAGGAAGAAGCTGTTGTGCTTGCAATATTTCATCGCCAGTAAGGTAATTAACAGAGCTTGGAAGCGCTTTTCGTTGTACGGATCCAGGAGTTAGGTTAGGAATAACGTCAGGCGACATCCAAGTAAGAAGACCCATCTCAGCAAAATCAGGGCCATTCGTAGGACTAGGGACTACGTGTGGTGTTGAGGGCGCGCCAGAAAATGAGAGGCACGCAGCAGCTTGAGATGAAATAAAAACCGCATACATACTTGTCTCATCAACGATTGTTGTTAGAGGAAGCGGATTGAGCCATGTTGCACTGCTTGTACAAATTTGAGCAATAGTTTCTTCACATAAATCATTTGGAGGATCCTCGCCTGCGCAACAACCCGTATATGCACAGCATTGCGCAGTTAGAGTTACGTCATATGTATCAGCGGTGAACTCTATCCAAGTCCCAGTTTCATTAATAGTTGAATCTTCAAGGTTAAGTTGCTCAATGACACCGTCAAAATATAGATTTAAGTATCGACCTCCATCTTCTATAATTTCGTAATCAACGACAACATCCGTTGGGACATCAAAGGTCACATTAAGACTTGAACCCACAGCATCCATAGCTATTCTTGCTTGTCGCGCACTTCCTTGAGTCGCGCCGAAGGCTGCACTGCAGCTAAGAGTACTATTTTCATCTATGTCCCGTTGGCAGCCGTTAATTCCATCAATGGCATAAGAAATCGCCATACTTGCACATAGGCTATCCCAAGGGTTTGTAGCGCAATAAGGAATTGACTCCATCACATTGGCGCAGCAATTCTGCTCCTCAAAGACGGTTCCGGGACCATCTGGAGCATCTGTTCGCACAACATAATTCCCGTTGATAATTTCTCCGGGTGTATCAAGGCATCCGGGCGTGTTAGCGCCACTGCCGAGTGGCCTATTGTCTTGTGCGCAATTGGTCTGGTCTATGTAACAATCGCCAGCAAAATAGGTAACAAATTCTTCATATTCAGCACAGTCTGTAGGGTATGGATTAGGGCCTACGTCTTCGGGGCAATCTGTGAAAATTTCACAGATGGTTTCGCCATCATCTGGTTCTTCTGCAGGCATATAGATTCCATTTATCGCTATGCAGTCATCGCCACTGATATCTACACAACCCGGGCCTACCCCAGAATCGGCATCGTATAAGCAACAGACTGCAACAAGTAGATCAGGTCCAGGATCTGCACAGTTTATGTCACCACAATCGACGTCTGCGCCTTGATATATACCGCCTAAGCCATCGCAGCCGCCTTGTGTTTGTGTGTCTATACAGGATTGATCAGCCAGGCAGCATGCTCCAAGCTGAACTGGTTCATCGTTACACGTCACTGTTACTAGGTTAGATCGCGTATCAAGTGAAACACCTACCATGACATTTATTTGATCAGCAGTGTAAATTGCCCTGCAAGGACCAAAATAAGACATCAGGTTATTCATTTGTGGTGCGTATGGATTGCCCGAACCACAAGCATCAAGCGAAGTGCCAGTATAATTACAAGCACCATCAAATTCAGGTCCAGCAGGAAAACCACTTGGGTCAGCGGGTGTATCGCAAAGCAAGTCGCCAGCAATTAGGCAATTTGATTCATCGACACATTCATCGCCGAAGGCTCTCTCGAAAGTGTGGTATAGATTGAAATAATGACCCATTTCATGACTGAACGTACCCGTGTCTGTCTCAAAAGCAGCATTAATCATCGAAAAGCAAGTGTTTGGAGGAAAACATGCAAACCCTCTGAGCTGCTGTGCTCCTTCGTCAAGGCTAGGGACGCAATATACATTCACTGTATCGTTTACAAAACCAGCAGTTAATTGGTTGCCTAGAGCGGCATCTGCTACGAGTGCATCGCTGTCGTGATATACNAAATTTCCTTTAATGCACCATGTNAGACCTGTCGCAGCNGCAGTTATATTGTGNGTTGTTAAAACATTAATAAAATCTTGTTCCATTAGCCCACCCGTGCCGTCGGAATTTCTCACAATATGGACGGTCATATTTACTATAGACCCACCTAATAAATTCTTGTTTGAAAATCTTCCACTTGTATACTCTTCCCAAGTGCCATCAGCAATCAGTTGTTGTTGTCTTTTGTAATCATCGTCTGACACAACGGTGCCACAAAAGTGATCTTGGATGTTTGGGGTATTGAAATCTGGACTGTAAGTTGTTGGGCAGATTGAGTTTTTACCAAGAAAACTACCCCCATTTTCAACACAATCTAGTTCTTCTAGATCCGAGGCACAATCATCCTTGCCAAACCAACAAGCTCCGTATAGTGATTTCCTCATCTGAGGTTTTTTCTGTATTGTTTTACGAACAGTAGGTTGAATATCCTCGTTGAAATCGTTCTGGTATTCGATATCCGTATTTGAGTTAGTTGGTCGAATGAGCAGTGGCTTGTACATCACCCATTCAACTTCTTCCATGGTATAGAAAAGTTCTGCAGCAACATCTACAGAGGTTTGGTCACCTTCGACCCAATATGTACCCGAGAGGTCAGGTTGTTGTTTTCCACTGCGAAGTTCAGCTCGACGAATCAATGCATCAATGGATGCTTGCGAATCAGTGTGCACAGGAGTAAGAGTCACCCCGAGGGCATCAACAAGGTCTACAATTTTTGAACCCGCTCGCCCAGTCTTAGAATATAACTGATTATGGACATCAAGTCGCATTTGAAGTTCGTCAGCAAACTTCACTTTGACCCGGCTATTTTCAGCTCGAACAGGCATAGTTTTTTTGACTTTGCGTCGTGGCGTAAGTTCAAATGGAGTAACAGTCGGCGGAGTAAACCCTTCAAGAAGTGCGTTTGCATCTGAAAGGAGTTGCAATGCTCCGGGCGTAAGTGTTGTCTTACTTTTTTGTGCAGGACGATTTCCTAGGTCTCGTTCGCGAGCGTTCACATCGACTGTCAAGCAACAGGTGAAAAGAAAAATCGCGAGCGCGGTGTAACGGGTCAGAATACTTTGTTGCATCTTTGCAAACTCCTCTAGTGTCCAAGGGGGGACAAACTCTCGGTAAACCTCAATAGTTGAGGGTAAAAACATAGCAAATTTGCACGCTATTGCAATGCAAATATATACCTATATATTCTACGTCTACAAACTAAAAGTTGCTAAAAAAAAGGGAATTAAATGCAAAAAAAGCCCCCTTTATTGGAAGTAAAAGGGGGCTTTGAAGTCAAATTAGAGAGTAAAAGTACTTTTTTTATCCCGCTTCAACAGGCGAGGAAGTGGACGGTACTTGAACCGTTGGACCTCCTGCTTGGGCACCAAGAGATTCAGCCCGCTCAGTTGCCTTGGCCATCATGCTTGATTCGTCATCTTCCTCTGATGGAAGTGGTTCAACGAGGTATTTAACGCGCATGGACTGGTATGCGCCAAAGCCGGTACCAGCAGGGACCAAGTGACCCAGTAGGACGTTTTCCTTGAGACCAAGGAGTTGGTCTGAAGCGCCTCTAAGTGCCGCTTCAGTAAGAACTTTTGTGGTTTCTTGAAATGACGCGCCTGAAAGGAACGACTCGGATTGCAATGCGGCCTTGGTAATACCAAGAAGCAGTGGTTTACCGGTTGCCTTCTTAGGACGCGTGGTTTTTGCAGGTGCTTTACCTTCAGCTTCTGCGATTGCATTGGCTTCTTTGATTTCTGCCTTAGGGACAAGGTCACCAACGGCAAAATTAGTATCACCAGCGTCTTTGATGAGTAATCCTCCATCAAGCGCCTTATTGCAAGTACGGAATTTGTATCGCTCGACGAAGTCCATAGGAAGGAGATCAGTATCTCCAGCTTTTTGTACTTGAATCTTGCTGAGCATGCGCGAAAGAATAACTTCGATGTGCTTATCGGAAACAGGCACACCTTGAGCACGATACACATTTTGCACTTCAGAAATCATGTAGTTGTATAACGCTTCTTCACCATTAATATCAAGAATATTGTTCGGGTCACGCGGGCCTTCAGTAAGTTGCGCCCCCGCGATGATTTTGTCACCTGTGTGTACAAGCAAGTGTTTCCCTTGCGGAACGAGATGTTCAACAGGATCAGCACCTTCTGGTACAACATGGATAATCATTTTGCCACGTTTACGTTCGGCTTTCAATTCAACGCGACCCGAAACTTGCGCAAGAATCGCTGGCTCTTTTGGTACACGTGCTTCGAAAATTTCTGTAACACGTGGAAGACCACCAACAATGTCCGCAGTACCTTTAACTTCGCGAGGTCGACGAGCAAGCATTTGGCCAGTGACAACTTGGTCGCCACTGTTTACTTCCAAGCGAGCTTTCGCAGGAAGGTGATGGAAGTCAAGTGTTTGTTCGCCTTCTTGAAGAAGTATTTGCGGATGTAAGTCACCAGTGTGCTCGGTGATTATGCGTTCGATTACGCCTTTGTTTTCTTCTTCGCGCAATGTGGTGCCAAGTTCAACATCTTTGAAGACAACGGTGCCGTTTTTCTCTGCCAAAATGGGCATAACGTGTTGGTCCCATTCAACAAGGATTTTGCCCTTCTTGACTTTGGTACCTGACGCTAGCAGTAAAGTAGAACCGTAAGGAACGCGGAATGCTTTATCAAGTTCACGACCCTTATCGTCAACGATGACAAGTTCACCAGTTTGCTTAAGGACAATAAGTTCGCCCTTCTTCGCGCCTGGCATTGGGACTTCATTGCAGTCACGAAGTACTAACGTACCTGAGCTTGGAGCTTTATAGTTTGTGTCAACGAAGTCACGCGAAGCAACACCACCTGTGTGGAACGTCCGCATTGTAAGCTGCGTGCCTGGTTCACCAATGGATTGTGCTGCGATAGTTCCTACTGCCATACCTTCTTCAACAAGATTACTTGTTGAAAGGTCATGTCCGTAGCAAAGTGCACAGCAACCGGAAGCAGATTCGCATGTTAACGGTGAACGAACTTGGACAGCATCAATATTCAAGCTATCAAGTACAGCGGCAATTTCTTTATCGATGACTTGCTTATTTTCAACAATGACTTGGTCGGTCACAGGGTTGATAATAGTTTGCATACTTGTGCGTCCAGTGATAAGTTCACTGAGCTTAATATGAATTTCGTCATTCTTGTAGATAGCACGTTTTGTTATGCCACGCTTTGTAGCGCAATCGAAATCGTTAATGACAACAGGTTGTGACACGTCGTACAGTTTACGAGTGAGGTAACCGGAGTCGGCAGTTTTTAACGCAGTATCTGCAAGACCTTTACGAGCACCGTGTGTGGAAGAGAAATACTCAAGAACATTCAGGCCTTGCCTAAAGTTCGCTTTAATCGGCGTTTCGATAATTTCACCAGATGGCTTCGTCATCAAACCACGCATGCCTGCAAGTTGCTGCATCTGACTGGTGTTACCACGAGCGCCTGATTCAGACATGAGGAAAACTGGGTTGAGATATCGGAATCCTTCTTTTGAACTGATTTCCAATTCGCTGTTGTCGCTAAAGTTACGACGGTCGTGCTTGAGTGTGTCTAGCAGTTTAGTCGTTAGTTCTTCACGACAGTGGGACCACAAGTCGAGCAACTGGTTATGTCGTTCTTGGTTTGTGATTGCGCCCATTGCTGCGTTTGCCTCGAGTTGATCCACTTTGTCTTGTGTGCCGTCGATGAGTGATTGCTTATCCGCAGGGATACGCATGTCAGTAATCGAAATTGAAAGCCCAGACCATGTAGCAGCTTTGAAGCCTACTTCTTTCATGTCGTCAAGAAGTGTAAGGGTGCCAGCGCGACCGTTAATCTTATACGTGTCGTCGATAACTCGGCTTCCACCTTTTTTCGTGAGCGTGCAGTTATAGAATGGCATACCTTGGGCAAGGATTTCACTGAAAAGGACCCGTCCAACTGTTGTCACAATCCTGTGGTTTTCAGGCATTGGTTCAATGGCGCTCTTTTCATCGTTAACGATGTTTGGATAGCGTGGAAGTCGAACTTGGATTTTCTCTTGCAGTTTAATTTGACCGAAGTCATACGCAAGCATTGCCTCATTTGCATTTCGGAACTTCATGAGTTCTTCGTCTTTGCGTTCATCGTTTGGATCGAGGTACGTTAAGAAGTACACGCCCATGACGATGTCTTGACTTGGAGAAACAAGAGGGTTGCCGTTTGCAGGGGAGAAAATGTTGTGCGTCGAAAGCATAAGGATATGCGCTTCAGTTTGCGCTTCCACCGATAGCGGAAGGTGAACAGCCATTTGGTCACCGTCAAAGTCGGCGTTGTAACCAGTGCATACTAGAGGGTGTAACGTGATTGCTTTGCCTTCTACAAGCACTGGCTCGAACGCTTGAATACCCATACGGTGAAGGGTAGGCGCACGGTTGAGTAACACTGGGTGTTGGTGAATGACTTCTTCAAGAATGTCCCATACTTCTTCGTCGCGGCGTTCAAGAATACGTTTTGCGGACTTAATTGTGTCGGCAAGGCCTTGCTCTTTAAGACGGCGAATAATAAATGGTTGGTACAACTCGAGTGCGATTTTCTTTGGAAGACCGCATTGGTTCAGTTTCAAGTTAGGACCAACAACGATAACGGATCGCGCTGAATAGTCAACTCGTTTACCAAGCAAGTTTTCGCGGAAGCGGCCTTGCTTACCCTTGATCATATCCGTGATGGATTTAAGTGGTCGGTTTGAGCTGCCAAGGACAGGTCGCCTGCAACGACCGTTATCAAAGAGCGCGTCAACTGCTTGTTGCAGCATGCGCTTTTCATTGCGAATGATGACTTCTGGAGCATTGAGATCCATCAGTTTTTTCAAACGGTTGTTTCGGTTGATAATTCGGCGATACAAGTCATTTAAATCGCTTGTTGCGAAGTTGCCTGACTCGAGCATGACGAGAGGTCGAAGTTCTGGTGGAATAACGGGCACAACATCGAGCACCATCCATGATGGTTCGTTGTGGCTATTCTTTAAATGTTCAACAAGTTTAAGTCGCTTTGCGAGGTCGGCAGTCTTTTGCTTCGAACGTGTATTTGCAAGTCCTTCGCGAATTTCTTCGATGACTTCGTGCAAATCGATTGCTTCGATGATTTCTTGAATAGCCGCCGCACCCATGGCAGCGCGAAAATCGCCGTAGCCACCTTGGCTTCGGATTTCGCGATATTGGTCTTCAGTGATGACTTGTTTGTATTCAAGAGGGGTGCCGTCGAGTTCAGCGTTGCCCGCTTCAAGAACAACGTAATCTTGGAAGTAAATTATCTTCTCAAGGTCAGATGTTTTCATAGCAAGCAAGGTTCCAAGGCGACTAGGTAGTGCTTTGAAGAACCAAATGTGTACAACGGAAGCAGCGAGGTTGATGTGCCCCATTCGTTTACGACGAACGCGGGAGTGTGTAACTTTCACTCCGCACCGGTCACAAATAATCCCTTTGAATTTTGTGCCTTTGTATTTGCCGCAACCACATTCGTAGTCGCGTTCAGGGCCAAAGATTCGTTCGCAGAACAAACCGTCTTTTTCGGGACGGTATGTTCTGTAGTTAATGGTCTCAGGTTTTTTGACTTCACCAAAGCTCCAGCTGCGAATGTCGCTTGGGCTTGCTAGCCCAATGCGGGCAGACTTGAAATCGTTGATTTTATCGAAGACTTGTTCAGACATACTTCTTTTTCCTATCTACTAAAGTGTTGAAGATCGCTGTGAGATACACGAAGGTTGGGATCAAAGGAGACTTCCCGTCTCTTCTTCATCCTTCTCCAACTCGATGTTCATGCATAGACCTCTAATTTCATGGCAGAGGACGTCGAATACAACTGGCATACCAGCTTCAAGGACGTTCTTGCCTTTGACTATAGAGTCGTAAATTTTGGTTCGGCCTTCAACATCATCACTCTTGACGGTGAGGAGTTCTTGCAACATATATGCTGCGCCATAGCCTTCCAAAGCCCATACTTCCATCTCGCCAAATCGCTGACCACCAGTTCGCGCTTTGCCGCCCAGTGGCTGCTGCGTAATTAAACTGTAAGGGCCAGTTGAACGGGCGTGAATTTTGTCGTCAATCAAGTGATGCAATTTCAGCATATACATGACGCCAACAGAGGTTGGTTGGTGGAACTTGTCGCCGGTCCGTCCGTCGTACAGTTGCACTTTGCCAGCAAATGGTACTTCTGCCAAAATCTCACGTGAATCTCCTGGGTTTTCGCCAGTTTCTTCAAACGTTTTACGTTTTGCAAGTACAGAGTTGTTTGCTTCTTGAATTGAACCAAGAACTTCATCTTCAGTAGCACCGTCAAACACAGGCGTTACTGCTTGGAATCCAAGTACTTTTGCAGCCCAACCAAGGTGGAGCTCAAGAAGCTGTCCAACATTCATACGGGAAGGTACACCAAGTGGGTTGAGCAAAATGTCAACCGGCGTGCCATCTTCCATGAAAGGCATATCTTCTTCTGGAACAATACGTGCGATAACACCTTTGTTACCGTGACGGCCAGCCATTTTATCGCCGACGGCGATTGCCCTTTTGTTCGCAAGGTACACAACAACTTTTTCGAGCACGCCTGAAGCGAGTTCGTCACCACGCTTCATGTGTGCAAGTTTTCGCTCACATTCACTTTGAAGAGCAGCGATTCGTGGCCAGTATTGTTCTTTGATGCTAAGAGCTGCAGTTTTTGCATCCTTAGAGCCTTTCACCCATTTGTCGGTGAATCCACCAATTTGCTCAATGATAACTTCTGGAATGTCAGAAATACCAACACGCTGACGAGTTGAAGGGTCAACCATCTCGGTGCTGAGTACCTCGTTCATTTCTGCAACCATTTCTCTAAAGAGAGCGATTGCCTTGTCATTCATTTCATCTTCGTACGCTTCCATCTTTTTGTTGGCAATCTTCTTTTGCTCATCATCAAGATGCATGCGACGACTGAAGTGGTTTGCGCCAATGACGACACCACTACTACCCGCGGGGACAGTAAGTGATTCGTTCTTGACATCTTCACCGGCTCGGCCGAAGATTGCGTGAAGCAATTTTTCTTCGGGAGTCAATTCGTTTTTGCTTTTTGGTACAACTTTTCCGACAAGAATGTCGCCGGGGCCTACACGAGCGCCGAGTCGAATGATGCCTTCCTCGTTGAGGTTCATCAATTGCCGTTCGGAAACGTTAGGAATGTCACAAGTGAATTCTTCTTTTCCCAGTTTGGTGTCACGAACTTCAACGTCGTGTGAGTCGATATGGATTGAAGTAAACACGTCGTCTTTGACGAGTCTCTGTGAGATGACAATAGCATCCTCAAAGTTATATCCATCAAATGTATTGAATGCCACAAGAACGTTTTTGCCGATAGCAAGTTCGCCATTTACAGTTGATGCACCGTCAGCAATGATTTGTCCTGCTTTAACTTTGTCGCCAATTTTGACAATTGGTTTTTGGCTTTGGCAAGTCTTTTCATTGAGTCGGCGGAACGTCTTGAGAATGTACTCATCGGAGTTATCAATCAAGATGCGACGGGAGTCAGCGAATGTAATTGTGCCAGCATTTTTTGCTTTCACAAGCATGCCAGAGTATTCGCCAACAATTTGCTCCATACCTGTAGCCACGATTGGCGGATCAGGAATAATGAGCGGTACAGCTTGGCGTTGCATGTTTGAACCCATCAACGCACGGTTTGCATCATCGTGTTCAAGGAACGGAATGAGTGATGCGGATATACCAACAAGTTGTTTAGGTGAAATATCAACGTACTTCACTTCGTTCGGGAACACTTGGGTTAAATCACCGCTCTTACGAGCAATAACATGTGCACCATCGATGTTGTTTTTGTCGTTGAGGACTTCAGTCGGCGCAAGAACGGTATTCATTTCTTCGTCTGCACGAAGGTAAAGAATGTCATCTTTTGCTTTTTTTCGTTCAACAGGGCGGTAGGGAGTTTGGATAAAACCATACTCATCAATTTGAGCGTAAATGCCAAGTGAAGCAATAAGACCAATGTTTGTGCCTTCAGGCGTTTCAATTGGGCAGATACGACCGTAGTGAGAAATATGAACATCGCGAACTTCGAAGCCTGCACGTTTACGGTTTAGACCACCAGGTCCAAGCGCAGAAAGCCGACGTTCGTGTACGAGCATTGAGAGTGGGTTTGTTTGGTCAACCACTTGTGAAAGTTCACTGCGACCAAAGAAGAAATCAATTGCGGAGCTAACAGCTTTTGAATTCACGAGGTCTGCAACTTTGTTAAGTTCGTCCATGTCCTTGACGCTCATGCGTTCTTGGACAGTTCGTCGGAGTTTGAGGAATCCTTTACGCATTTCTTCAACAGCGAGTTCGTCAAGAGTCCGTAGACGTCGGTTGCCCAAATGGTCAATGTCATCAATATGCGCAGTGTCTTTTCGAGCGCGAAGTTCAAGCATGTACTCAACTACTGCAATGAAATCGTTCGGACGCAGATGCATGATGTCTTCAGGAACATCCATGTCAAATTTACGGTTGATACGGAATCGCCCAACTTTGCCTAAGCGGTAGCGCTTGTCGTCAAAGAATTTGTCAGCAAACAATGAACGAGCTTTTTCGACTTGTGGCGGGTTGCCAGGTCGAAGTTTGCCATAAATTTTAAGAAGTGCTGATTCGTGCTCAGTTGCATCAGCAAGGAAGTCAAGTTTCTCAACTGCTAGCGTGTTGAGAATGATTGGGTCAGCAGGGTCTGCAATGACGGAAATCTTCTTGATAGGCGAAGCTAAAATTGCATCGTATGCGTCACCAATTTGCGCGCCTACTTTGCAGAGCTCTTCGCCCGTTTCAGAATCCATAATCATTTCTGCAGAGTAATACTCTGGTTTAATCTTATTAACAGACATTTCCTTTACGTCATAAAACTTGTTGAGGATTTTTTCGGTTGAACTGAATTCTTCATCAAGTGCGCGAAGGAATGTTGTTGCTGCAATTTTTGCAGACTGGTCAATCTTCATCGCCAAGACATCTTTCTTGGTGACTTCGATTTCAATCCATGAACCACGTTCAGGAATAATTCTTGCTTTATGGAGTTGCCGGTCGCCCGTGTCGTCTTGGATAGAGAAGTCAACACCAGGTGAGCGGTGGAGTTGGTTCACGATACATCGTTCAGAACCGTTGATGATAAATTCACCACCACCGATAAGAATTGGTACTTCGCCAATGTAAATTTCTTCTTCTAAAACTTCTGCCACACCGTCGCGGACAAAACGAACTGCCACTTTAAATGGGCGTCCGTACGTAAGTCGAAGTTCTTTACATTCGTCAACCGTATACCGTGGCTCTTCTAACTTGTAGTACAAGTATTCAACTCGCATGGAACCGTCGTACGCTTCAATTGGAAAAACTTCTTGAAGAAGACCTTCAATTCCAATTGAATCACGCTTAAGGGGATCAAGATTGAGTTGGATGAGTCGTTCATAGGCTTCGCCTTGAACTCGAGTAAGGGGTGGTACAGGAATTGCATCGCCGCGTTTTGAAAAATCGCGGATCGTTTTCGTAGCCATATAGTAACCTCACAACTGGTCGTCACTGCATCAATGTGCAGTTTGCCTGTCTTAAAGTATGTTTTCGTGTGTGCTTCCAAGTGCCGCGCCCGCCGCTGCCGAGCCACGTAGAGTACCCGAAACGTGGTTTTTTAACAAGGTTCAGGGCTCAAAACTTGAGTTTTTTATTAAAAAAAATTTTTTTTCTTACTTTCTCATTTTTCTTTATTTACTCTCGCTACAAATAAACGTCTCTGAGGAATTAATCTTAATTTGTCAATGCTAGGCGTAACGTGCAGCGTCTATTTTTAGTGGGAACAGCACAGAAATTTTCCAGTGTTTGTTGAGGGATTGATCAAAAATAGCGCTTTATCAAAAAGAAATAAATCGACTACGTAGGCCCTATTAGCCTATAGGTATAAAAAAAGACCACTGGCAAGCCAGTGGTCTTTTAAGTCGTTGTGAAACAAGTGGTTACTTGATAGTAACGCTTGCGCCAGCTTCTTCAAGCTTGCCCTTGACTTCGTTTGCTTCATCTTCAGAAACTTTCTCTTTGACAGCTTTAGGAGCTTCGTCAACGAGTCCTTTTGCTTCTTTGAGGCCAAGACCTGTGATTTCACGAACTGCTTTGATTACTGCGATTTTCTTGTCGCCAGCACCGTCGAGGATTACATCGAATTCTGTTTGCTCTTCAGCACCACCTTCGCCACCGCCTGCTGGTCCAGCCATCATGACTGCTCCGCCTGCTGCTGCCTCGATACCATAGGTATCTTTCATGTAATCTGCTAAATCGACTGCTTGGGTTAATGTCAAACCAGCGATTTCATCGCCAATTTTGCTGATTGCTGCATCAAATTCTTTTGTTGCTGTTGTTTCTTCACTCATACTATTTGTCCTTTTCCTAAACTAGTGTCATGCGCGGGAGAGGAGCCACCCTGTGCGACTTTTAACCCAAACGGGCCAGTCCCAAACGCGATGTTTGTTTTCGTTTGTTAGGCAATCTTTTCGATTGTTTTTCCTTCTTCCAAACGAGTTGTGATTTCTTTGATAATTCCTAGCAAATTGCTTCCTGGGCTTGTGCTCGCTTTGACCAAATTGCTTGCTGGTGAAAGTACCAACTGAATGACGGTTGCTTGCGCTTCGTCCTTGGTTGGGTATTCGCTGAGTCGTTTAACGCCGTCTTTGCCATCGAAAAGTTCGCCATCAAGAACAGCGGCTTTAAGTTCGAGCGTTTTGATCTTTTTAGCCCAATCAACAAGTTCTCGGGCTACGTTTACGACTGAATCACCACCAAAGACAAGCGCTGAAGGTCCCGATAGGGTCGTGCTGAGTGATTCAAGTTCAGTACCTGAGAAGGCTGTTTTAGCAAGACTATTTTTCAACACTGTGATGTGAATATCTTTGCCAAGCAAATCAATTCTCAAGTCATTGTTGTCATTTGCTTCAATTCCCCGTATATCGATGATTAGTGCACTTCCAACGCCATCAAACCGGCGTTGGTATTCGGCTACGATCATGTTTTTGATAGGTTTACTCATTGTGTAATTCCTTTACTGACAGCAGTTTAAAGTGCAATCTTTACGCTAGGGGTCATAGTTGCACAAATGGCGCAATTTTTAACAAATTCGCCTTTTACAGCCGCTGGGCGGGCCTTTGTGATCATATTTACAAAGAAATTGAGGTTTTCAATGAGGTCTTCATCAGAAAAGCTCATTTTACCGACGATACAGTGGATATTTCCAGCGTCATCGTTTCGATATTCAACCTTGCCAGCTGCAAATTCAGCAACGGCTGTTTCGATATCTGGTGTAACTGTTCCCGCTTTAGGTGAGGGCATAAGACCTTTTGGGCCTAATTGACGACCTAATTGACCGACAAAACGCATCATGTCAGGGCTTGCGACTGCAACATCAAAGTCGAGCCAACCACCTTCAATCTTTTTTACGAGGTCATCTGAGCCAGCCTCGACAGCACCAGCAGCTTTTGCAGCTTCAACTTTGTCTGAAGCACAAAAACAAGCGACTCTAGCGGATTTGCCAACGCCTTTTGGCATGGAAACAGAACCGCGGAGTTGTTGCTCTGCTTGACGTGGATCAATGGCTAGATGCATAACCACTTCGATTGTTTGGTCAAATTTCCGCTTTGGATATGTTTTAAGGAGCTTTACTGCGTCTTCAATGCTATGCGGTTGCTTACCTTTTTCAGCGATTTCTTTGCTCGCTTTTTGCACTCTTGTTAATTTTGGCATGACTTACGCACCCTCCACGGTCACGCCCATAGAGCGGGCGGTACCTTCAATAATTCGCATGGCGGACTCGATGCAGGCTGCATTGAGGTCTTCCATTTTTTCTTCAGCTATAGCTTTTACCTGTTCTTTTGTCACTGAGCCAACTTTTTCGAGGTGTGGAACGCCAGATCCCTTTTCAATGCCAGCAGCGGCGCAAATAAGCACAGCAGCTGGTGAGGATTTAATCTCAATTTCGAAGGAACGATCTGAAAACACAGTGATGATGCAGCCGACAACTTTGCCGTTAAGTTCACGAGTTTTATCGTTAAACAACTGGATGAATTGACCTGGATTGACGCCATTTGCGCCCAAAGCCGGTCCTAGTGGGGGTGCTGGGGTGGCTTGACCACCTGGCGCGAGCACTTTGAATTGCTTTTCAATTTTTTTGGCCATTTTAGTCTCCTGCCTTCCACCAACATCATGTTGTGAACGCGGCCAGCAATTCACGATGCAGTGGTTGTAACGGTGTTAATTGTGAACCGCACATTATATCAAACTCTTGAGTAGTAAGCAACCAAACCAAAATAAATTCTTTAGAGACAGTATTTTATTTCTTGAATTAATTCCTCAGAGACTTTTATTCACCCAATTAATTCCTCAGAGGAATTAATTTGGCGTTTAGGCGTAATATATGAACGGTTTCTGACGTACTCTATAGACAGATGGCAGAAGAACGCAAAATAGTCATAGAAACGTTGCACGGCCCGGAGTCCTTGACCCTCGCTCTCGCGGGTGATGGTCCACTTACCATTGGGCGTGGGCATGAAAACGACCTTGTGCTCGCTTCAGGCAAAACTGTTTCAAGGCACCACGCAGTCCTCTCAAAGAGCACTGGCGACGAGGGTGTTTTTTGGAAACTTAAAGACAAGGCATCAAGGCATGGCACCTTTCTCAATGGAATTAAAATCAAACACGATCACGGGGTTCGACTGCGTATAGGTGATTTGATTACGATTGAATCGTTCACGTTTGAAGTGGTTGATACTGAGGATGAACATAGATACCAAGAATCTTTTGATGATGCCAACACAATCGGCGGCACCTCGATTTTGCAACTTGACAGAAGTTCCGGGGCAAGAGGCCTAGCACAAGAAAGGCTAACAGCTCTTCTGAAATGCAGTCGGGAGATACACTCTGCAAAGACGGAAGAAAAAGTTGCTGGGACACTCGCTGTTGCAGCAAGTGAAGGTACCGCTTTTGGAAACGTTGCAATTGTTCAGCCACGATCAGGTGGGCGAGTGAAAATTCTCGCATCACAGGGGATGATTGCACTTGAGGGAACGCCAAATTTGAGTCGTTCACTCTTGAATGCAGCGCTTGAAGGTGAATCTGTTCGATACCAAAAAGCAGAAGTTGTTGACGACCAAGCGCAATCAATAATGCAGTATTCCATTGAAGAAGCAGTATGCATTCCTGTCAAACTGGGCAGTGCCGTAGTTGGTTGTATTTATTTAGATAATCGTAATGGGCAAGTACGCGGGCAATCCGTGGAAGACGATTGCGATTTTTGTGAGGCACTTGCTGAAATAGCATCGCTTGCAATTGCAAATTTGAAACGGCTTGATATTGAACGAAGGCATGCAGAAGAACGGCACGGTTTTTTACTTGGAACTGTAGCGGCGCTTGTCTCTGCAATCGATGCAAAAGACACATATACATGCGGTCATTCTGAACGCGTTGCTTGGTTAGCAAAAGAGATAGCTCGAAAGTTAGAACTTGACGAAGTGACGATTGAGCAGATTCACATTTGCGGACTCGTGCATGACATTGGAAAGATTGGAATCCCAGAAGCAATTTTGCGCAAGCCAGGGAAACTAACAGACGAAGAGTTCGATCAGATTCGTGCGCACCCGGTCATCGGCGAAACAATTCTTCAGGATGTTCCGCAGTTAATGCCTGTACTTCCTGGAGTTCGATCGCATCATGAGCGATGGGATGGCCGAGGCTACCCCGACGGCACGTCGGAGACAGAGACGCCTTTGTTTGGGAGAATTCTTGGCATTGCAGATGCTTTTGATGCGATGTGTTCTTCACGCGCCTACCGCAAAAAACTTAACAGAAGCGAAGTGCTCGATGAGATTACAGCTTGTTCAGGTTCGCAGTTTGATCCTGAACTCGTGAAGCTCTTTTTGTTAATCGATTTTATTCACTACGACGTAATGATTGACTTTCATGTCTCACAAGCGTCAGGGTAGTTCAGTGTGTAGTGCGAGCGCGCAAAACAACTGAATACCAGTCCTGATTGCTTCATCGTTAAAGTCGAACATTGGCTGATGCAACGCAGGTATCTCATTTACGCCTTCAGGAAGTAAACCAACGGCAAAAAAGCAAGAGGGCACTTCTTGGCAGTAATAGGAAAAATCTTCTCCGCCCATGACAGGTTTTTCAAAGGGAAGCACTCGCTCGCTTGCAATTGTTTCTTTTGCAATCTTGAAGAATGTATCAACAGCAAGTTCATCGTTGCAAGTAACGGGGTAGCCATCTCGAAGGTCTACTTCAGCTGTGCAGCCGTGAGCTATTGCAATTGAGTTAACAATTTCGCGAAAACGTTCTTTCGCCATGATGCCGGTTTCTTTTTCAAGATAGCGCATGGTGCCGACAAGTTTGACTTCTTCTGGAATAATATTGTGCGCAGTTCCGCTGTGAAACTGGGTGATTGAAACAACGAGTGAATCAAGCGGGTCAGTATTTCTAGAGACAAGCTGCTGCAATGATGTGACTAAGTTTGCTGCGCAGATTATGGGGTCTTTGCAAAGATACGGGAACGCAGCGTGCCCGCCTACACCGCGAATAGTAACAGAAACGCCAATATCTGCAGCAAGCATAGGGCCTGCTTTAGTCGCAACGTTATTAAGTGGAAGCTGTGGCCATCCATGCAATCCGAACATCATGCCGACCTTGGGGCCAAGGACTGTGCCATTAAGACAACCGTCGAGCACCATTTGTTCTCCGCCAGCACCACCTTCTTCGGCAGGTTGAAAAACAAAAGTGACAGGGTTTGGTATTGTTTCCTCTTTTGCAATCAAAGAAAGTACCTTTGCAGTGCCAAGCAATATTGCGGTATGTCCATCATGTCCGCACGCGTGCATACAGCCTTCATGCACAGATTTCCAATCAAAAGTATTTTCTTCAACTATTGGTAAAGCATCGATGTCTGCACGAAGTCCAACTGATTTTTCGCCCTCCCCAGAAATATGCGCGAGCACACCCGTACCTTTTGCGAGACCGCCTTTGTATTGAATATCATTATTGCTTAGGAAATCTTGAATAACGTTGCTGGTTCGAATTTCGTTGTAACCAAGTTCTGGGTGCGCATGTATATCGTGCCGGACTGCTATGACTTCTTCGATAATTGCATCGATGTGCGCATCAACTCTGCAAGAGGTTGTTGTGTGTTTCATGTTTGTAATGCGGATAAACCGCGTTCCTTCCTTTGCTCATTAAGCCAAGTAATTGCAGCATTGTCATGCGCTACTATTTTTAGCAATTGTGTTGCACTAATCTGTAGTTTTTCGGCAGCAGTGGGCATGTTGAAATCGCAAGCAAAAACGACATCAAGCGCTTCAGCAAGAATGCATGGGTAATCGCGATGTTTTGGATTGATGCCAAGTTGGTCACCATTTCTCCGTTCTTCCCAAAGTAGCGATGCCTTGAATGCATCGATTGCGATGGTGCTTCGCAATCGAATGGCGAGCGTCCTTCTTAGGCGACTGATAGACATTTTGCGGTTTTCGCTTTGCCTTCTTCGTTCCGAGGCCTCACCGCTTATGTCAGTTGGCAAGTGTGTTGCGGTGCATGCAGTTGCTTTTCGGTTGCGATGCTGACCGCCTGGTCCGCTTGTTCTACCAAAGTCAAAGATGACATTTTTTAAAAGAGTTTCATCATCAAGCATTGCAGGATGTTCGCCCTCTATCATTAGGTGCCCAGTGGGTTCAAACGCGGAAAGCGGGGGGAGTAAGTCTTTTGTTCGAACGGGCTTTTTATTTTTATGTGTTTTCATGGATTCTCTATGAAGCAATACCTTTAGGAGATGCTGTAACAGTGAGTTGGTCACGGTGACCCCTCTCGTACAAGTGGTATCCGAGCCCTGCAATCATTGCTGCGTTATCGACACAGTAGTTGAAGTCAGGAAGGTGGATTGGAATGTTGTAACTATCTGCAGCTGCTTCAAGTTTCTTTCGCAGTAGTGTGTTGGCGAGAACGCCACCACCTGCGACAATACATCGTACTTGATTATCGGTGACAGCGTGTTGAATGCCCAGCATTATTGAATCAACCGCAGCTTCTTGAAAGGAAGCGGCCCAATCAAAAACGTCTTGCTCCAAAAGCATAGAAACATCTCGCGGAAAGGCAGTCTTCCCATCTTTGCGAACAGGATTCCCTCGAACTCCATAGAGCAACGCAGTTTTTAAACCACTAAATGAAAAGTCAGGTCTGTCCCCTTTTGTTTTTGGCCGTGGCAGTCGGTGTTTTGGTGTGCCTTTTGATGCGGCGTTGTCAACACGTGCACCGCCGGGCCAGCCGAGGCCAAGAATTGATGATGCCTTGTCAAATGCTTCACCTGCTGCGTCGTCGATTGTTTTGCCAAGGCAGAGTGCAGTGCTGGCATCTTTTAACAATAGGATAGAGGTGTGTCCGCCTGAAACGACAAGGCCAAGGGCTGGATAGGAAACATTTGCGCCGTTGAGGACTGGCGCCCAAAGGTGTGCAAGCACATGGTCGACTGTAATGAGTGGTTTTTCGAGCATCCACGAGAGTGTTTTGGCCGCGGCGACACCAACAAGTAATGATCCAATTAAACCGGGCCTATTGCCTACTGCGATTCCGTCGAGGTCCTCTAAAGAAACGGAGGCTTGATCAAGGGATTGGCGAATGACTGGAAGAATACGTTCGAGGTGGGCTCGGCTTGCAATTTCTGGCACAACACCACCGAATGTAACGTGCAATTCATCTTGCGAAGCCACAACATTAGACAACACTTCGTTGCCGTTGCGAACGACTGATGCCGCGGTCTCGTCGCAACTTGATTCTATTCCTAGTATGAGGGTCATTGGTGTTCTCCCCCTTTGGGGTCTTACTCTTCTTCTGTATCTGATTCTTCAGTTTCAGTGGTAGATTCGAGTCGAAGCGAATCAAGGGCTGCTTCGATGTTACCGCTAGTGACTCGCCAAGAACCGATGGAGTTTCCATCCTCACCTGTTAACGTAACAACTGCGTTGTCGAGGTTAGTTTCTTCAGGAATGAGCGAAACATCTTCATCATCAAGCTCTGTTTGTAAAGCAGTGAGATCCTTGCTTACTTTTGCGAGTTCTTTCAGAATTTCGATTCGTTCTTTGGCAAGTTCAGTCACAGCTTCACTGATACCTGCAACAACGGGGTCATCTTCAGAAAGTAATGGCCATTCACCGGTTACAAGTTTTGCGCGTATTGCTTTAAGAGCTTGCGCAAGTTGATGGTCATTAAGCGTATCTTCAAGCCAATTAAGGTCGCCACAAACGAATGATTCAGGTTCATCATCAGTGATGATTCTGTAGGGTTCGCGGCTTTTAATCCGTTCAGTCGTTTCTTCTCTTGATTCAAGTATGACAAGTCCAACTGTTGGGTCAACACCCCAAAGACCGCTGTCTTCAGACAATTTTTTATCAATTGTCCTTCCGTTTGCAAGGTCGTATCGTGCTGTAGTAAATTTAAGCATTCCGCCTGTAGTTAGTTCGAGTACTTCTTGAACGGAACCTTTTCCGTACGTTCTTGTGCCAAGGATTGCGACGCGGTTGTTTGCTTGGAGGCTACCTGAGACAATTTCAGAAGCAGAAGCGGAATTGCCATTCACAAGGACAACGATGGGAACATCTTGCAATACTTGTTGTGCATCAGCATCCCAAGAACGAATAGGGTCAGCTCTACTAGTGACGGTAACGATTGTGCCGCTCTCGAGAAACATATCGGAAATATGAATGGCTGCAGAGAGTGAGCCGCCAGGATTTTCACGAAGGTCAATGACGAGCCCTTCGATACGATTTTCTTGTTCAGCTTTTTTCAGTGCGTTAATGAGTTCAAGTGGTGTAGTATCATTAAACTGAATGATACGAACATACGCAATGCCATTTGCATCATCGAGGCACCACGTCCACGATTGGTCTCTTCGGATTAGCCCCGCGATGCTTTGCGATTTGATATGACCACGAGTAATGGTGAGGTCTTCTTTGCTTGCATCTTTGTGGCGAACATGCACGACTACATCTGTTCCAACTGGCCCCGTGAGTCGTTCGATTAATTTGTCTATCGTTGCATCGGTTGCAGGTTCACCATCTATGAGCTCAACGACGTCGCCAGCCTTCACGCCTGCTTTGAGTGCGGGGGAATTCTCCATTGGGGAAATAATGTTGAGTTCTCCGTCAATCATGCGAACTTGTGCACCAATCCCAGCATAATCACCTTCAAGGTCTTTGATAAAAGCTTCTTCTTTATCATCAGGAACAAAGAGCGCGTATGGGTCATCGAGCGATTCGATCATTGCTTTAATAGCTTCTTCTTGCATTGCCTCTTCGTCTGGCGGATTAACATGCCTGTCAACAAGGATGCCTCTGACATCAATGAGTGGGTCAAACCATTCGTAACTTGGTGAGGAACTTGTGATAGCAATTGATAACTTCACAATCGCAAGCGTTGTGAGTAGCAGAAGCAATATTGGCATGAGCCGAGATTTTTGTGACATGCTCGAAATCCTATCAACATGGAAAATGAAAAAGTATCTGTTTTGTGTTTCTTTCTCACACTACAATACCACGAGTGAAAGAAGCACGCGAGTAATATGGGACACGAACAAAGAGAAGATTTAAATGTAGTTGCTGAAAGGGCAATTTTAGTTGCGCTGACTCTTAGGGGCGAACGTATATCACTCGATGATCGTTTTACCGAACTCAGTGCTTTGACAGAATCAGCAGGCGGCATCGTTGTTGGTCATGTCACGCAAAAGCGCAGACTCCCTCATGGTAAAACATTTATTGGTAAAGGGAAAGTTATAGAGCTAAAAGAATTGGCTGATTCAGTTGATGCAACGATTATAATTTTTGACCACGACATGTCGCCTTCGCAGATACAAAATTTGGAAGAAGCAACAGAGAAAAAAATTATCGACAGAAGTGAATTGATTCTCGACATTTTTTCAAGCCGTGCATCAACAGCTGAAGCAAAATTGCAAGTTGAAATCGCTCAGCTTCAATATACATATCCACGATTGCGCGCAATGTGGGATCACCTTGGTCAAGTAACAGGTGGCGCGCCAGTTGGTATAGGAACGCGTGGACCAGGTGAGCAGCAGATTGAAATTGATCGCCGATTGGTGCAGCGCCGATTGAAACAACTCCGTTTAGAAGTTGAGGAGATCCAACAACGTTCTGTTCGGGAAGTAGAAAAAAGAAACAACGATCATTTTACAGTTGGCTTGGTTGGGTATACAAACGCGGGGAAATCGACATTGTTTAATGTGTTGACTTCTGGAGGTGCGTGGGCACACGACCAGTTGTTCGCTACACTTTCCACGCGCATTGACCGATGGGAGTTAGGCGGAGGCATGGGCGTTATGCTTTCCGACACGGTTGGTTTTATTCGAAGGCTGCCGCACCATCTAGTTGCAAGTTTTCGTTCGACTCTTGAGGAAACCGTGCATTGTCAGTTGCTCTTGATTTTACTTGACGCTTCAGACCCGTCCGCAATGTCACAACTTGATACTGTTGAAAAAACATTGAAAGATATTGGCGCAGAGCACCAGCCGCGTTTGTTAGTGCTAAATAAAATAGATCAACTTGAAGACCCATTTAACCGTTTGGTTTGGGTTTCTCGTTGTCCAGATGCGATTCAGATTTCATCGGTGACAAACGAGGGTATTGAAATGCTCTCTGAAGAAGTGCGGCAAGCCGTTATTGGCCCAGTACGAGAAGTTACAATTTCATTGCCAATACAGTCGAGCAAAGCAATTGATTTCCTTGAAAAACGAACGGAAATAGTCGAACGAGCGTGGGAAGGAAACCGAGCGTTGTATACGGTTCGGATTGGTAGAAATCAAATTGAGCAAATCCTTTCTCGAGATCGCACAATTTGTATTAATGAAATGCCTGCCGTCGAAGCTATAGAATCACTTTGGTCAAACTTGCCACAAGATGGCGACTGCTGTCACCTTCCACCGCATCGTTTACAAGAGTAAACTGTACGCAATGTTCAGGAGAGAATTTTGACGCCAAACGACTTCGGTCTTGATACTTTTTCTCACGGGTTAAACCCAGAAATTGTAGGGATGATACGCGCGTGGCAAGGGGATTCAGAACTTGACCAGTTGTACCACCGGTTACAAGCAAGAAAAAAACGACGGGGTTTTTTAGACTCTTTTGCAGAAGCACTCGTTGCATTGCAAGCGAGGAAAATGGGCTGTGCTATTCAGGTCGAAGTGCCAACTCCATCTGGAAAAACGTGTGACTTGTTGCTTGAAAGAAACGGTATCAAATTATTTGTACACATAAAGCGGCTCAGTGGCAGACGTCCGACACATCAGCGATTGAAAATTTCTTCGCGATTGCGCATTCTTGAATGCATTGAAAAGCCGTGGGTCGTCAAAGTGCGTTGGAATGAATGTTTAGAAGACGAAACGATGCAAGAATATGTTACTGCTGCGGCTCAGTTTATTGAAACTGCTCGGTTAGGCGATGAATATGTTGTACGGGATGTGGACGGCGAAGAAATTGGTGGTGTAAAGATAATGGCGCCCAATGACGAGAAGCGTGTTTTACTTGTGATTGGTTTGCCCTCAGGCTTTGTTGATGAGTCACCCAAAATAGTTCGCTTACTCAAAAGAGCGCAGAAGCAATTTATGCCCAAAGAGGCAAATTTGATTCTTGTTTGCACGCCAACAGTCCAGGGTTTGAACGACATGGGGAGCGCATTGCTTGGTTCACACGTCGAGCGTTGGGACAAGAAGCCAGCGAAGGGTGCCCGAGTTGCACATGGCCGCAGTGATGATGGATTTTGGGAAACGAATCACATGGCGGAATCACAAATGGCGGGGTGGTTTTGGCTTGCGCCAAGATCGGGTGAATACCAAGGGAAGATGTGGATACGCGATGGGTGCGATTTGCCAGAAGAGGTGGTAAATCTTGCGAAAGATATATTTTCAATGCACGGTTGACTCTGGTAGTATGTCACGTTCTTAAAGCAAAGGAACAGACTCAATGCCCGATCCACGTTACACAAAACTCGCAGACTTACTCATTAACTACTCAACTTGCATTCAAGCAGGTGAACATCTTCTCATTGAAGCGTTTGATATGCCCGCAGAAATGGTGATAGAACTCGTGCGCGCAACAGCAAAAGCGGGCGGACACCCACATGTATCAATTCGTGATGCGCAGATAATGAGGGCATTGCACGATGATGCTAAAGATGGTCAATACGAGATTTGGTCTGAATATGACCTAGAACGAATGAAGCGAATGGATGCGTATCTCGGTATGCGTGGTTCACATAACGTGAGTGAAATGAGTGGACTCGATGCAGAGCGTCAGCAAGCATGGGGAAAAATATACGGACAACCAGTGCACATGAAACAACGGGTGAACCACACGCGTTGGTGTGTGCTTCGATGGCCAACGCCGGGAATGGCGCAACTTGCAGGGTTGAACACATCTGCTTTTGAAGATTTTTACTTTGATGTTTGTACCCTTGATTACAGTTTGATGGCAACTGCTGCTGAGAAACTTGTCGATGTTATGAACGCAACGGATAGAGTCCACATTCAAGGCCCCGGTGATACCGACCTGACATTTTCAATACAAGACATTCCGGCAATTCCATGTTGCGGCAGGGTGAATGTTCCTGACGGTGAAGTTTTTACAGCACCAGTGAAAGATTCTGTGAATGGTGTTATTCATTACAACACGCCGTCAATCTACCGCGGGCATTCCTTTGAAAATATTCGCCTTGAGTTTAAGGATGGAAAGATTGTTGGATGCGGTGCAGATCAGGGCGGCGAATTTCTAGACGATATTTTTAATGCAGACGAAGGCGCTCGATTTGTCGGCGAGTTTGCAATTGGATTTAACCCTTATATAAAGGAAGCGATGAAAGACATATTGTTCGATGAGAAGATTGCCGGCTCGCTTCACTTCACGCCAGGTAACGCTTACGACGATGCATGCAATGGAAACAAATCAGACGTGCACTGGGATCTTGTTTTAATTCAGCGACCTGAGTATGGCGGTGGCACAATTTCTTTTGATGGCGAGGTTATCCGTAAAGATGGGGTGTTTGTGAAAGAGGAGTTACTGGGTTTGAACCCTGAAAACCTCATTAAGTGACCAATACCCTTTCGTTTAGCGCCCTATAACGTAAGCAAACGGTACAGACGACACGGCTTTACCTAACTTAAAGCTGAACTGACGAACCTTCGTTGAGTTAGTGTTTTAGGGGGTCGATGTTTTATCTATGGAACAAGATACCGCATGGAAGAATAGTCGCAAACTCCTACTTGGAGAGGTGCTTGTTGAGCAGGGACTGCTTACTGAACAAGATGTTCGTTCGATAGTAGAACGCCAACGAAAAACGGGAAGGCCCTTTGGTGAGATTGCAGAAACGCTTTGCGGCATTTCACTTGAAGCTATTGAGGAAGCATGGTCGTATCAATATGCTTGTAACGCGCCGACGATTGACCCATTGACTTTTATGCCTCGAAAAGAAGCAAAAGAGTTAGTTACAGCTAGGCAAGCTTGGCAATTTCGTTGTATACCTATGAATCTTGAGGGTGACACGCTTGTGCTTGCGACTACGCAGCAACAACTGCAACGTGCATTGAAATTTGCCACAAGGGTGCTCGATCGACCGGCGTACTTTATGATGACGACCGAGTCACGACTTTCATCTGCATTAAGTGAGCACTACCCTCTTGGTGGAATGGATGCTTCGACTGACACCATGAAGCAAATGATGTACAAAATGCGTGTTGATCGCCTTCGAGAAGCCAGCTAATTCATCGTGCTTGAGGTGCATTAACTCCTCTGAGACTTTTATGCCCTATTTTTTACTGTAAATGCTTTGTTGACAAGGTGTTTTTTGTATAGAAAACACAACAGGATTGTGCAATTTTGCAAAACACTAGCCAGCGCGTAATTTACTATTGAAAAAAGACTTAGCCGAGTTCGATCGACAGGAAAGTCTCTGAGGAATTATTCAAAAACAACAGCACGGTTTTCGTGAATAATGATTCGGTCTTCGAGGTGCCAGCGAACGGCACGGGCAAGTACGGTGCGCTCAATATCGCTACCCTTTCGAATCATGTCTACGACTTCATCTTTGTGTGAAATGCGAATGGCACTTTGCTCAATGATAGGACCCTCGTCTAGTTTCGCCGTTGCATAGTGCGCCGTGGCACCAATCAGTTTGACACCTTTGCAGTGTGCCTGATGATACGGTTTGCCACCAGCGAACGCAGGCAGAAAAGAGTGATGGATATTAATAATCTTTCCATCGTATCGTTGCGTAAAATCACTACTCAAAATGCGCATGTATCGCGCAAGGATAATGAGATCGATATTATTCGCTTCAAGCAATTCGATTTGTGCTTGCTCAACATCTTTATCACATGAAGCATCGACAGGTATGTGATGAAAAGGAATGTTGTATTGATCTGCAATGCAAGAAAGCTCTGCGTGGTTTGAAATGATGAGCGCGATGTCACACAAAAGTGAGCCATCTCGCTGAAGCAACAGGAGGTCGTGCAAGCAATGGTCTTCACGCGAAACAAAAACCGCAACTTTATTCGGCGTTGCTCTCCATCGAATTTGTACATCAAGATGGAGTTCATCGATGAGCGGATTCAATGCGCACTGAACGGAGTCACGTGTAGTAGAAGAGTCTTCCCACGATACGTGAATTCGTTGCAAGAATGTTTTGGTTGAGACGGATGTGTACTGAGCCGCATCTAAAATGTTACCATCAGTTTCATGCAACGCAGAAGCAAGTCTTGCGACTATTCCCCGCTGATCTGGACATGTGACAAGAATGATGGCTTCTACGGTTTTTTCCATGCGGTCATTCTAATGGCGAAACCCGGACTTGAACCGGGGACACCTGCATTTTCAGTGCAGTGCTCTACCAACTGAGCTATTTCGCCGTAATCGGAATGGAAGCGTACCCGACATAGCTCCTCGAATCAAGCGTAGTAATGCGTAACCTTGCTGTTTCCGAGCAATTCTTTGCGAATATCTTCCATCGCAGCAAAAGATTCCCGCCATTGGCGAGCTTTTTGATAGTCAACTTGTGCTGAAACAACATGATTTCCCGTTTCTGGTGCTTCTGCAAGAATTCTTCCAAGTGGAGAAATTATGCGTGATGAACCACCCCATTGAGCAATAGCATCTTCGCCTGACCTGTTGCAACCAACAACAAACGCTTGATTTTCTATTGCTCGAGCGGAAAGGAGCGTGTTCCAATGGTGAATTCTTGGTCTAGGCCAACTCGACGATTCCGTAAACACATCCACGCCTTCAAGCGCTCCAAGTCTCCAGAGTTCAGGGAAACGCAAGTCATAACAAATCAGCGGGCAGACGGTCATTTCGCCAATGTGCAAAATGGCGATTTCATTTCCAGCGTCGAAGTATTTGTTTTCATTCAGGGGATTACAGGTAAACATTTTCGTATACCTGGTTGTTTCCTCGCCCTTTGGTGAGCAAATGGAAACGCAGTTTTTGCCACGACTTTCTACTGAGTCAGCCCATCCAACTTGAATCCAAACTCCAAATTGTTGTGCGATAGAGCAAGCCCACTCGAGTGTGCCAACCCCATCGATTTGATTGATTTCCATTGACCACCCTGTATCAGCCATCTCTTGCAGAACGACAAAATCATCACTTGCAGGCTTTGCACTTGTAATGAGTGCTTCCACAGTAACCCGAGTTTCGGCAATGTTCCCCTGGACTACATCGTGTTGAATGGCGTGAAATTGCATGGCTAGATTGTAACTTCTGGTACGCCGTGTTTATGAAGGGTCTGAAACNAATGTTAGTTATTCTNNAGGCATTTGTATATAATGTGCTTATTCTTGTTGCTGTAACNGCAGTCATGCAGGTTGTGNTTGACGATTCACCAATTGTNTANCAATGGGAAAACGCTTCACTTCTAGCAATTTGTATCGTTNCTACGCAAACGCTCTTNATTCTTCCCCGGGTGAATCCGCCNTCAA
Source organism: Phycisphaerae bacterium (assembly GCA_002689385.1). Taxonomy (GTDB): domain Bacteria; phylum Planctomycetota; class Phycisphaerae; order Phycisphaerales; family SM1A02. The sequence continues at coordinate 53,107 of NZFX01000083.1, read as the reverse complement.
TTNCGCTGATGGCTCTGTTAGCAAGGCAATCTAATTGTTNCTGCGAAACAGGTTCGTTTTTTGCTCTCTTTTTATCTNTATTGACATCGCTCTGGCTCTTTGAGCCGTTTATGGTGCTGTCACTTGTTTAGCGAAAGCGACCATGTCGAAGGGCCATTGCCTTTACTGCGGGTATCCACAAAAAGTAACGAGCACAGATGTTTGCAGTGAAAATGGAAATTTTTCAGAAAAAGCAAAGTGACTATCACACTGAAAAGCAAAAAGGGCGACCGACGGGGCTTGAACCCGCGACATCCAGGATCACAACCCGGTGCTCTACCAACTGAGCTACGATCGCCATAAGGGGATTGCGCAGGATATCCGCAACGAAGCACTTGGTCAATGTACCACCCACTAATGATTAATTTTGGACTGTATAAAAAGTGGAAATATTGTCGAGTGTGGGGTAGAATATGCGGTTTCAGTTAGACCCACAAACGCTCCCTTTCACACGAGAAATACCATGAAAATAGCAACCAAAAGCCTTGATTTTCCCGGTGTCCAAATTCACTCTAATCTTTCGACTGCGAAGCTCGTCGAGGCATCGCTCGCACGAGGCGAAGGCGTACTCGCGGCAAACGGCGCACTCTGCTGTGATACTGGTGAGCGGACAGGTCGATCACCAAATGATAAATTCGTCGAAGATACTCCCGGCGTTCATGATGCGATTGATTGGTCCAGCGTCAACCGGCCTATCTCGCCAGAAAATTTTGCAAAAATTGAAGCGCTTGCGACGGACTACCTCGGTAAGAAAGAAGAGCTTTTTCGGTTCGATGGTTTTGCTGGTGCTGATGAACGGTACCGTTTAAATGTTTCATTTGTGACGGAAGAAGCTTGGCACAGTTTGTTCGTTTCAAGAATGTTTATTCGTGGTGCAGATCCTGACAACTTCGATCCAGACTGGACCATTATTAACGCATGCAACCTTGTGATTGAGGATTATGAAAACTATGGTTTGAACAGTGGCGTTTGTGTAATTCAGTCAATGGAGCAAAAGAAAGTGGTCATCTGTGGCACGCAGTACGCTGGTGAAAACAAAAAATCAATTTTTTATGCAATGAATTTTGATATGACCGAAGTTGATGTGTTTCCTATGCACTGTTCTGCGAATGTGGACAAAGACGATCCAACAAATGCAGCATTATTCTTCGGTTTAAGTGGAACGGGTAAAACAACACTCTCTGCTGATCCAAACCGTCCACTCATCGGTGATGACGAACATGGCTGGAGTGCGGACGGTGTTTTTAACTTTGAAGGTGGGTGTTACGCAAAATGCATTAAACTTTCCAAAGAAGGCGAACCTCAAATTTGGGATGCGATTAAATTTGGCGCAGTCCTTGAGAATGTTGTGCTCGATGAAGATACGCGCATGCCTAACTATGATGATGGCTCAAAAACGGAAAACACTCGTGCTGCATACCCTGTGGATTTTATTCCGGACGCAGTTATCCCAAGTATTTGTAGTCATCCTAAGAATGTCATTTTTCTCACAGCGGATGCCTTTGGTGTACTTCCACCTGTAAGTAAACTTACTCCTGAGCAAGCGATGTACTACTTTATCAATGGGTACACATCAAAACTAGCAGGTACAGAAGCAGGCATTACTGAGCCACAACCAAACTTTAGCCCGTGCTTTGGTGGCCCATTTCTGCCAAGAAAGCCAATGGATTATGCGCACTGGCTTGAAAAACGGGTCAAAGAACAAAATGCGAATGTCTGGCTGTTGAATACCGGCTGGACAGGGGGCCCTTACGGCACTGGTGTTCGATTTAGTTTGAAATGGACTCGAGCGTTTGTGACAGCAATTCTCGATGGTTCACTTGCAGAGTCAGAATATGCTCAGCATCCTATCTTTGGATTACATATTCCAACAACCGCTCCAAATGTCCCATCTGAAGTACTTAACCCAAGGCAAACATGGGCTGATGCAAGTGCGTATGATGTTGTCGCGACAGAACTTGCGAACAAATTCAAAGCCAACGATCAGAAGCACGATATGACTGATGCTGTACGAGCTGCTGGTCCAACGGTCGTGTAAATTCCCTATATTTCCACTTTAAGACGTTATCGGTCGTGCGGAGTGCAAAATCCTTACAACCGAGCGTTTTTTCAGCATATTCCTTGCCCTCAGAGTAAATCTACCACCTTGCATGGACGAATCAAGTTTAGTCATCAACCCGCGTAGAGACGCGGTGTAACTGAACTCTAATGAAAGGTGAATTGGAATGAATCCATTCGATAAAGACGTATTAACAACCGGTGAAGTAGCAAAGATTTGCAACGTGGCAGCACGAACAGTAAGCAAATGGTTTGACTCAGGTCAAATAGATGGCTACCGAATACCCGGATCAAAAGACCGAAGAATCCCAGTGCAATCATTGATGAAGTTCATGCAAGAACACGGCATTCCTCTTGACGGATTGATGGCAGGTAACACTCGAGTGCTTATCGTTGACAGCGATAAAGATGTCATAGGCACACTTGAACGTGTCTTTAGTGAACAAACAGAATACGTTGTACATGCGTGCACGAACCCGTTTTCTGCAGGTGTGGAATGCGAACGATTTCGGCCACATGTCATGTTGTTTGACCTCTCATTTTGTGGTGAAGATTACACTTCATTTACAAACGGTTTTGTAAAGAGTGACGAGATGCAGTCAACCAAAATTATCGCAATGAGCGGCCGTTTGACAGATGGACAAATCACGCGTCTTACGTGCAGTGGATTTGATGGCGTGCTTCGCAAGCCATTTACTGTCAGACAAGTAATCGATTCAATCGAAAACGCAGTCGCGCTCGTTTATTAACGCTTAACTCCTTTCCTTTCTGGTTTCTCCGAACCAGTGTGTAATGCACGAGCCCGCTTTTAGCGGGCTCGTGTTGTTTGATACAATACAAGTCTATGCATATAGGCATGCTTCAACTAAATCCAACTGTCGGCGATGTTGCAGGGAACACTCGGCAAATCATTGATGCAATACATTCAATGGATGCAGATGTGATTCTCACGCCAGAGATGTCGATCTGTGGATATCCGCCTCGTGATTTGCTTTGCTGTTCTGGATTTATTCAAGCATGCCAAGAAGCGGTGGAGTCTGTCGCAAAGGCATGCACCCAGAAAACAGTGTTAATTGGGCATCCCCGACTTGATTGCGCTACGAGTACAGTTCGCAATAGCGTAAGCGTTTTGCAACGTGGTGAGGTTGTTGCAGTTTGTGATAAACAACTTCTTCCAAGTTACGATATTTTTGACGAAAAAAGATATTTTGATTCCGGTGAAACGGTTTGTTGTTTTACAGTTGGTGAAACCAAAATAGGCGTCGCAATTTGTGAAGACTTTTGGCGTGGGCTCGATGCCTATTCCGCACCAACGTATGGATGTAATCCTGTGCAACAACTTCTTGATGCAGGGTGCTCGTTTCTTGTCTCGCCAAGTGCGTCACCATTTGTTGTGGGTAAACATGAAGCTCACGTTGAATACGCAATGGACCTTGCAGCTGAACATGACATCACAATTGCTGTGTGCAATCAAGTTGGCGGGAACGACGACCTTGTGTTTGACGGAGGTTCGTTTGTTGCATCATCAAACGGCTTGCTCGGAAAGATGCAACTTTTTGCAGCGGATTCTTTAGTCGTAGATACAGAAAAAAATTCGGTGGAACATATTTTCGCATCTTGCGAAAACGAAGAACGGTACAAAGCATTGGTTCTTGGCACTAAAGATTACTTCCACAAAACTGGGCATACCAAAGCATTACTTGGCCTTTCTGGAGGAATTGACTCTGCACTGGTTGCAACGATTGCTGTGGCCGCGCTTGGTAAAGAATCAGTCACTGGCGTTTTGATGCCATCAAGGTATTCTTCGCTCGGTTCAGTAGAAGATGCAGAACAACTTGCGCGTGACCTTCGCATTGAAACGGTGACCTTGCCAATCGAGCATATGCACGATGCCTTTGAACGCACAATCAGCGATAGCTGTTTAGAAGCAAAGGGATTATCTGAAGAAAATGCACAAGCGCGCATTCGGGGTTTGCTCCTCATGGCACTTGCAAATCAGCATGGTTCACTTCTTTTAGCAACGGGCAATAAATCAGAACTTTCTGTTGGGTACAGCACGCTGTACGGTGATATGTCTGGCGCTGTTTCGGTCATTGGCGATATATACAAAACTGATGTTTGGGCAATGTCGAATTGGATCAATCATACCTTTGCTCAGTGTGGATTTATATCTACTCCAATTCCTCAATCGTCTATTACAAAACCACCATCAGCAGAACTGCGCCCTGGCCAAATCGACCAGGACTCGTTGCCTGCCTATGACGAATTAGATGCAATATTACGATTGCATATTGATTTGGACATGTGCATCGTTGAAGTTGCAGAAGAACTCGGCCTCGAAGTGGGTTTTGTTGCAAACATTATCAAGATGGTCGACATTGCGCAATTTAAACGAGATCAAGCATCAGTTATTCTGAAGACCTCTGCGCGCACTTTTGGGCGAGGTCGTAGGATGCCTATTGTTATGAAAAGAAATTGGGCAACGGCGAGAGAAACGACATGACGATTCGGAAGTTGTCAACAATACTCATAAACCAAATCGCCGCGGGCGAAGTAGTTGATCGACCAGCAAGTATAGTGAAAGAACTTGTAGAGAATGCAATTGATGCTGGAAGTACTCGAGTCGCTATTCAGCTCTTGCATGGTGGCAAAGATTCTATTCGTATCACTGATAACGGAACTGGGATTGCACCAGACGAGTTAACACTTGCAGTTACACCACACGCAACAAGCAAAATTACAGAAGAAGCAGATCTTTCTGCCATAGCGTCTCTTGGTTTTCGCGGCGAAGCTCTTGCTTCCATTGGTTCAATAAGCCGCTTGGTAATTAAGAGTCGACGCAAAGAAGATGAGACAGGTACTCAGATAGAAGTTAATGGCGGTGCGATGGCACAGCTAAAACCAGTTGCAGCAAGTGTTGGCACCACCGTTGATGTAAAGCGGTTATTTTTTAACACACCTGCTAGGCGCAAGTTTTTAAAGTCAGATGGTGCTGAAACTACTCGTGTTCGCGATGTAGTGCAACGGCTCGCTGCTTCCCATCATGATGTTGCTTTTACGTTTGTAAGCGGCGAAAAAACACTACTGGAGTATCCATCGCAATCGTCAAAAGAACGGATTTTATCTATTTTTGGTCGTGAACTTGATGGCGAATTGGTTGAATTTGCAGGTGCAATAAAGGACGTTACTCTCTGGGGGCTCGTAGGGAAACCTAGCATTTCTAGGCCAACATCACGCCATATTCGCGTGCATGTAAACGGCAGATCTATATCTGATAGTTCCATCACACATGCACTTAAAGAAGCATTTCGTGGACTTATTGAACCAAAGCGTTGGCCAACTGCTGCGATATTTTTAGAGATGGAGCCGTCGCTTGTTGACGTGAACGTGCATCCGCAAAAAAGCGAAGTACGCTTTTCTGATCGTGATAGTATTTGGCGGCTTGTCAACAAAACGATTGCAAGTGCGCTTGCTAAAGAAGACATCGTCCCTGCGTATATACCAACAGTTAACGCGGGCATGCAAAGTTCAGGTGCTGGCTTCCAAGCTTCGTTTGGACCTACATCGACGCCCTCTTTTTCAGTTGACCAAACTCGCTCTGCAGTGACGGGCATCGAGTTGCCTTCTCAAGCAACTCCACTACCCACGATTATGGGCCCCGACTCAGTGATGCAAGTGCAAAAATGTTTTCTCGTCACGCAAGACGAACAAGGTATCCTCATTATTGATCAACATGCTCTGCACGAACGTATCATGTTCGAAGAGTTTTCAGAAAGAATTGCAAAGGGGAATTTAGAGTCTCAACGTCTCCTTGTTCCGGATGCGTTTGATGCAGACAGCGGACAACTTGATGCTATACAAATACACAGACCATTATTCGAAAAATTAGGAATCGATGTTTCGGCCTCTGGGCCAGCATCTATTTCGGTGTATGCCTTGCCCACATTACTTGTTTCAAGGAACGTCGATGGCGCTTCATTCATACGAGAATTGCTCGACAAACTGGGTCAAAGCAACTTCCCTTCGAGTGAAGAAGAAGTGTTATCCGAGGTGCTTGACATGATGTCCTGCAAAGCGGCCATTAAGGCGGGAGACTATTTGAACCCTCGCGAACTCGCAGATTTGTTAAAGAAACGAAAAGAGATAGAGCGGGGGAGTAACTGCCCGCACGGCCGGCCGACGACCATGCGATTGTCGATTGAAGAATTGGAGCAACGTTTTGGTAGAAGGTGAAATAAAATGTACCGCGATGTTTTTTGCAGCCGCGTCCCAAGCTATAGGTTGTACAGAGAAAGAAATTTTATTGACTGCAAATGCAACTGTTGGCGATGCCTTTGATTTGCTCGCAAAAGAGTGCCCGAAATTACAAGCATTATCATCTTCTTGTGCACTTGCAGTTGATGGAAAACTTGTTCAACAAGACACGGTGCTTTGTGATGGTAGTACTTTTGCAATTCTTCCGCCTGTGAGTGGTGGATAATGTCCAAACTGCCTTCGTACCAAGAAGCTCTTGCTAATGCTCTAGAAGTAGTGCAGAAAACATCCAGTACATCGACGGTGCCCATTGAATCTTCGCTTGGGTGTTTTGTTGCTAATGATGTTATTGCCGACCGCAATTTTCCTCCGTACAACCGAAGCCAGATGGATGGATTTGCCGTTGTCGCAAGTGAAGTGAAAAAAGACGTTTCAATGAACATTATTGGGCAAATTTCTGCAGGTACAACGTTTGAGGGCAAACGCACGCCAAACACATGCGTTGCGATTGCTACAGGCGCGCCAGTGCCAAATAGTTTTGATGCAGTGGTGCAGCACGAATTGACGGACAATGGGAAAGAGCAAGTTACGTTTCATTGCGACAAGGTTTCTGTTGGGAAAGCAATCCACGTGCAAGGTGTTGACGCAAAAACTGGCGATGTTCTTGTTGCAAAACACACACGGCTCGCCCCTCAACATATCGGCATCGCAGCGAGTGTTGGAGTTCATCAAATTGAAGTGCTTTCAAAACCAAAAATAGTAGTGCTCACTAGTGGTGACGAAGTTGTTCCACCAAATGAAACTCCGCTTGCGCATCAAATTCGCAATGGCAACAGTGCTATGATTTCTTCCGCATTTAACTCCATGGGTTGCGACATTATTGAGGCACACCATGTACTCGATGATCCAGATGCAACAAACAGGGCTATTGCGAGTTCGCTTGATGGTCGCTGCGATTTAGTTGTAACGATTGGCGGTATTAGTGCCGGCAAGCGAGACTTTTTTCCGGGTGCATTTGCAAATTCAGGCGTGCAACTTGCGATGAAGGGTGCCTCGATACAACCAGGTAAACCAGTGATCGTTGGCAAGCATGCTAAAACTGTCGTTCTTGGTCTCCCTGGAAATCCAGTTTCTGCGCTGGCATGTTGTTGCGTGTTTGGATGGCCAATCGTTCGAATGATGCAAGGCATGAGCGCATTGTTGCCTTGGCAACAAATACCGCTTGCTTGCAATGTGCAGCCGAATCCGCACCGTCTTTGTTTTAGACCATGCCAACTTGTTAATGGAAAAGTGACAGTTCCAACGTGGCAGGGCTCGGGTGATTTAGTCCATACTGCGACTACGCATGGCCTTGTTCAGCTGCCTGCTTCATCAGTGGAAATTCAAGCCAGCGAACTCGTGTCCTGTCTTGCTTTCCCTTTTTCAAAGTGACAGTCACTTTCAAAAATAAAAAGTGATAACTTGGAGGTGTCTCTTGTTGCCTGAAGGGAGGGAGGGGTTTTGAGACTGGTTGTGTCTAGTAGAGCGTCAGGGTTCGAGGGTCATAGGCACTGTCGTCATTGCTGAGAAAGCCGACATCAGGAACATTGTCGCAGTTGTTGTTAAATTTTTTGTCCTGCGCGGTGACGTGCCCATCAAGCCATCCGACTACAGTAAAGTGATTATGTCGAAATGCTTGTCTTCCGCCGCATCGAGTGGATAAGTTGCTCAAAGTCGAGCGCATGAATTTATTGTCAAATCCATCGCCGAACATTGCACATTGAGCCGGATGAGAACAACTTGAAGGAACAACCCCTTTTAGTAGCGCGCCACTTCCAATTATGTATTCATCGCCAAGAAACGACGTGTTGTAATTAAATCCAGTTGTCGAGAACTGATCGTCATAATGTTCAGGGCATACCATTGTTTCTTTTGTATTACCAACATATTGCCAGAGCACAGTTTCGCTATCCCAATGTTCAAACATGGAAACGACTGATGGAGGAAAGGCATTGTGGTCATTTTGATACGCAGCTCCCGCTACAACAAGTTGCCGTTGCATATTTTTACACACTGCAGTTTTTGAATGGGCGTAGCCGCCGCTGATTACTGGAACCAACACCGAAGTGAGGATTCCAACAATCGCGATGACCGCAAGTATTTCAATAAGGGAAAAACCTTTTTTCATGTTTGATCATGACCAGTTATCGATGATTACAAGTAAATCAGTTACATTCACTATGAAGTCGCTGTTGAAATCTGCAAGTGGAGCCCCGATTTCAAGTGGCCCAAAAGAACCAATGAGTAAAAGCAAATCATTCACGTCGATGGTGCCATTCATATCAACATCACCAGGTATTTGCGCAGAAACATCAGCGAATCCATCGATTTCAGGTGAAAGTTTAGAGCTAGGGTCAACAGAAACTCGAACAAATGAAATTTCATTTAATCCAGTTTCGCCGATGTCAATTGGAGTTCCACCGCCTGAAGTTCCGTAGAACGACATAAGCGCATCGTTATCAAGATTCATAACATCATCGAGCGAAAGGCGAGGGTCAACGGGTAACGTGAAAGTACTTGGTTGTGTGCCCTCAACGGCATCGTAGGGCTGGCTATCTAGATATCCCCTCGTTGGCCAAAGGCCATCCGAAAATTCAGTTGCGATTGGATACCATATTTTGCCGTCTTGTGAAACTTCAATTTGCCCACCGTCATCACTGAACGCTCCACCGACAACTCCTTTTGGATACGCGTTGTCAACACAGCCCGTGTTACCAAAGATAATAAGGTCAATGCCCCAGGGATTGCCTAGTTCATTCTGTACAGGTTCAACAAAAGAAACAACGATAGAACCACCTGCACCAATCGAAACAATTTCATCAGCAAGCCATGGTGGGTTGAATGGACTAACAACGCCAGGCCAAATATCTTCGCCAGTGAAACGGCTAGGTTCACCGAGTGCTACTTCCGGTATGTTGTAGCCGGCACTTCCGCCGATGCCTTCATCGAAAGAGACGACTGAGTCAGCCCAGGGATTTGTGAGTAATGAAAAAACAATAATTGTGAGTGGCGACATTCGCGATCTCCATAAAAGGCCGTTGCGAAAGTCACGAGAAATGCCACGTATGGCACAGCGTCGTGGCCTGATTCGCGCAGGCAACACTGATAATCAGGGGAGATTTTCCGGCTCCGAGTCGTTTTGCTCGTGTTCCTACTCAAATGAGCAGTTACATTGATGCAATTCGTACCTTGTAGACATAGATTGATTCTATATATAGTTCGGCATTCTCGTTACGGCGGCGCGTCCGCGGTGGTTTTTCACCACCTTCCCTTTGGCACAATTCTGTGCCAATCATGCAGAACAGCTGCATGACGCCCTGACAAATGAGATTATATAGGATTTTTGACCGCCTCGTAGTGTGTCAAAAAGGGGTAAGATACGTCTTGCATTTCTGTCTAAGGCCAATGTGGTCTATTTAGGTTTTCTCAACGGAGTTATGAATGTTCAATTTTAGAAATCGTTTTACCCTCGCTATTTTCGCACTCACAATTGCGCTTATTCAGCCAACTGTCATTGCACAAGAATCGGATGCCGAAACGGCACTTGATGATTTTATTCATTACGCATTGATAGCGAATGTTGAATTTACTGATGCGTATGCATTGGCGCTTGTTCGCGATGCTATGTCGAACGAGGACTTCTATAAGATGGTTATCGCGACCAAAGAGCGTCATCAGCGATTTGACCGTGCTATTGGCTGGGCGCTTTTTATTGAAGACCTCGAGCCGCTCGCTTCTATGCTTGAAGATAAGTTTGAAGCGGGTCGAGTCAGTGTAATTCGAAATGCAGAAAATCTTGCGGAATCAATTGAATTACTCAATGGTTCAACTCGCCAACGTATCCTTGCAGATGAACGATTGCAAGAAGCGGGCGAATACGCAGTGCCACTGCTACTTCGCCAATTGCAAAACGGCAGCGATGTTCGTGGTGTTAAGAATGCTCGAGAAATGCTTACTCGACTAGGACGCGATGCAGTTTTGCCTTTAAGTTCGGCTTTGCCAAACGTTGACGCTGAAACAAAAGTACTTGTTGCGAAGATTCTTGGTGAGATTGGGTACAAGCATGCTGCGCCAGCATTACTCATTTGTGCAAATAATGAAAATAATGCAAGTGATGTTCGAACTTCCGCGCAAGCGGCACTTGGTATGTTGGGTGTTAGCACACAAGCAAGTAATCTTTCTGCATTGCAAACGGTTGTTGCAAACAGATTCTATGATGGTGAAACTTCGCTTCAGCCACAGCCAATTGGCGGTTTGAATTTGTTTTGGGAATGGGATGCGGGCAACCAACTTGTTGCGCTCGATGTTCCATCGGAGGCTTTTTTTGATGTGATGGCTATGTACTTTGCTTCGAAGGCGCTCTCAGCAGATGCCGATAACGCTGCTGCAATGGGTACTTTTGTCGGTGCTAACTTACGCCGAAACCGAGCACTCGCAGGTCGAGACGATTTGGTTTATGGCGATCTTGCGTATAGCCCTGAGTTTTATGCAACAGTCTTCGGGCCAAGAATCGCACAGCTTGTGTTGACATCATCAATGAACGATAGCGACACGCCATTGGTGCTTGATTCAATTGCTGCGCTTTCAGAAACCGCAGGCGCAGAAGCGTTACTCGGTACCAGTTCGCAGCCAATTGTAGTTGCGATGAACTACCCTGATAGACGTGTGCAATATGAAGCGGCACTTACTCTTGCTTCCACACTTCCAGAGGATTCATTTGAGGGAAGTTACCGGGTTGTTCCATTACTCGCGTCTGCCATTCGCCAGCAAGGCGAATCATTTGCAATTGTTGTGGGCGATGATGCGGATGCCCGGCGAGAAATCCGTGCGTTCTTAAGTGCAAATAACTGGACCGTTGTTGGCGAGGGGACTTCTGTTGATGAGGCAATTACATCAGCGGGTGCTGTTGCAGGTATCGATTTGCTTGTTGGCTTGACACGCAGTGTCGAACATGGGCAGATTATCACTGAGCAAGCATCGCTGCTACCTAACACAATGGTTACGCCAGTGTTTCTGCTCGCGGAAGGTACTGACGAGCAAGTGTTATCAAATATGCTCGACGGTAACTCGATGGTTGCAGTTACGCACCTTGATAAATCCGATTCGACACGTTTAGCAATAATTGAAGACCTTATCAGCTTAGCGGCAGGAGGTCGTTTAAGTTTTGAAGAACAAAGCGCCTTTTCTACTCGTGCGCTTGCGGTGCTTCGAGATATCGCACTTGCAGATTCGGTACTCCGCGTTGAAGATGCAACAACACCATTGGTTGAAGCGCTTGCAATCGCAGATGCAGATTCCAAGGTAGTCATTGCTGAAACACTTTCAATGATTGATAGTGCAAAAGCACAGGGTGCATTAGTTGAAGCTGCATTAGCATCTGATTCTACAGAAACACAAGTCATGCTTCTAGATGAGTCGGCGAGTTCTGTTCGCCGCTGGGGAAACCTTACCGGAGATTGGCAACTTGCTCGTGTTGTTGATTTAGCAGAAAATTCAAGTGGCAGTTTGGCTGATGCAGCAGCTCGGTTAAATGGCGCTCTGAATCTACCCAACACATCCGTGATGATTTTCTTGCCGTAACAACAAGCATTCGATTTATGAACAGAAAGCGCCACTCTGGCTCAGTTGTCAGATTGTAACTTTCGTAAAGAGTAGTCCACAGACGCAAAATAGCGATTTTGCTTTTTTATTACCAAATCATCCTTCGTTTATGCAGTCACTTTAAAAAATAAAAAGTCAGGGATTCGAAAGCAGTCAGTTCCTGAGGAATAAAGTTCATGTAAAAAGGCCCCGACTTAGAGAGTCGGGGCCTTTTTTTGTTCAGTCAATCCTATGGATTAATTATCTTGGTCGTTGCCTACAGCTCCGCCAACAAGTGCACCTGCGCCAGCACCGATCAGTGTTCCTGCTGTATCTCCACCTATGGCTAAGCCGGCGAGTGCGCCGACTGCTGCGCCAACACCAGCACCTTCTTGCGTTTTATTGCAACCGGTCATAGAGAATATGACTACGGAAGTTATTGCGATTGTTGCGAGTAATTTTTTCATTCTTATTCCTTTATTATTCATACCGTTCTTCTTGTTCGGCGATGTAATCACCTTGTATAGTTCGTTCTTCTTGCATTGCAGCGTCAGTTGCAAACGTACCGTTTACAATTGCATCCAGCGGCTGCGTTCTTTGAGAATTTTTTTGCGTTTTTGCACAAGCAGTTGCACTACAGAAAAAAATTAATAATAAAACAGTTTTCATCTGAGTTGTTTAATCTTCTAGACCTGTATAGCCATCACTAGTTTGGCTTGAAGTAGTAGTGGTTGTTCCTGTTCGAGTAACGGTTCCGTCTGGGTTAAGTGTTTCATGAATGGTTGTTCGATGAATCGTTGAGCCATCAGCTTGTTGTTGATGCCGCTGATTTTGTTGCTCTTGGTCGTTGCCAATCGCGCCGCCAATCAGTGCGCCTACACCAGCTCCAATGAGCGTTCCGCCGGTGTCGCCACCTATGGCTTGCCCAGCTAAAGCGCCAATGCCTGCACCCCAAGTAGCACCTTCTTCAGTTTTGTTGCAACCAAGCATAGAAGTGGTTGCGAGTGCAGTTAATGTTAGTCCAAGTAGTGTTTTGTTCATTTGTGAACCTCCTGTGAATAAAGTTTCGGCGTGTAGGAAAAAAGACATCAATACAACGCCTGAAAGACATGGTTTGTTTCAATTACACATCATGATACGCTGATTATGTCGGTTTTGCGGATTGAAAATGAATAAAAAGAAGTCTGGGACGGCTCCTCTCGTATATCCCACGAAACAGTACTTCATGAGCCCGCGTTGCCCTATGGGGCATGGTTTTAGGAATCGTCCCAGTCTGGGAGTCCGTACGTTGTGTGTAAAGAGTATGCGTCTTTTTTTGGACTATGGCAAGAAAACTTCATGTTTTATGAATAATTTCTTCATGGTTCTTTGGAAACGTATGCGCATTTGATGCTGTATAATGGTCTATTCAATGAAAATTCACGAATATCAAGCTCGTACACTTCTTGCAGAAGCAGGAATCCCAGTCCCCTCAGGCACGATGGTTACATCGATTGATGCCGCAAACGATGCAGCAAAAGTATTGTTTGATAATGGCGCAACACTTCTTGTTGTTAAAGCACAGGTCCATGCAGGTGGTCGCGGCAAGGCAGGGTTTGTCAAACTTTGTCGTTCTGCAGATGAAGTGAATGAGGCGGCGACATTTATGTTTGGGAATAAAATGGTTTCTGTGCAGACTGGCCCAGAAGGCCTCGATGTAACAAAAGTTCTTATTGCTGACGGCGTCGACATTGCTAGCGAGTTCTACCTAGCAATTACAACCGACCGTTCTTCAGGTGCTAATGCACTCATCGCCTCGAGCGAGGGTGGTGTCGAAATCGAAACAGTTGCGCATGAAACTCCAGACGCAATTAAAACAGTTCGTATTGACCCACTTGCAGGCTTGCAGCCGTACCAAGCGCGCGAAATGGCATTTAATGTTGGCTTCAAAGGAAAACAAGTTGGCCAAGCCGCCTTTATTATGATGAAGATGGCAAAATTAGTAACGGAGACAGATGCATCGCTTGCAGAAATCAACCCGTTAATTGTTACACCAGCTACGAACGCGCATCCTGACGGTGAAGTGCTTGCGATTGATGCAAAGTTTGATTTTGATGACAACGCTTTGTTCCGTCATAAAAATGTACAAGAAATGTTTGACCCAACAGAAGAAAATACTGCGGAGTTAGAAGCTGCAAAATTTGACTTAAACTTTATCGCCCTTGATGGAAACATCGGTTGCCTTGTTAACGGCGCAGGCCTCGCAATGGCAACAATGGATATCATTAAAATGTATGGCGGCAGCCCCGCGAACTTCCTGGATGTCGGTGGCGCAGCTACGCTTGAAACAGTTACAGAAGCATTCAAAATTATCTTATCTGATGAAAAAGTTGAAGGCGTGCTTGTGAATATTTTTGGCGGAATTATGCGCTGCGACGTTATTGCAGAAGCAATTGTCGCAGCAGCAAAAGAAGTGAGCTTCACGGTGCCATTGGTTGTTCGGCTTGAAGGCACAAATGTTGATGCGGCACGAGAAATACTCACGGCTGCTCAACCAGATTTGCCAACGATGCAAACGGCGACCGATCTTGAAGATGCTGCAGAAAAAGTTGCATCCGCAGTCGCAACTACCTGCGCGTAATGCTAGTGCTTTTTGATATTGATGGCACGATGCTCTCTTCTGAAGGCGTTGGTGTTCGTTCGATTGAAGAAACCTGCGAAGCAATGTTTGCTAAAACATGTTCTCTTGATGGAATCCCAGTTGGTGGTCGTCTTGACCCCTTAATTTGGGATGATGTTTGTGCTAAATATGAAATTAAGAATACGGCGTTGCTTCACGATGAGTTTCGTAAAAGGTATGTGGACATACTTGCCAAAAATATTTCAGCAGTTGCAGTGACGGTTCTTCCTGGCGTGAAGGACCTCGTTTCTGCACTTGCTGCTACGGACAATGTTACGCTTGGCCTCGTCACAGGAAACTATGAGGAAACTGGCCGAATGAAAGTAGAACAAGCGGGGTTTGATTCTTCGATTTTTACAGCGAATGCGTGGGGCACCGATGGAAAAGTACGCAATGAGTTACCGCCTGTGGCGATTGCGAATCATGATGAAGTAGGTCCTGTGGTGCTCCTTGGCGACACCATTCACGATGTAACAAGTGGTAAATCTGCGGGCTGTAATGTGATTGCAGTTTGCACGGGTTCGCACGACCGTGGTAGACTAGAGGCATCTGAGCCCGATCTTCTTCTAGAAGACTTGTCAGATGTTGAGGCAGTACTTCATTGGATGACCAACATTCACAACCAGTAACAGGTAAAGAGCGTATTGCTTCGCTTGACGTATTGCGTGGTTTTGCAGTTCTTGGCATTTTGTTGATGAACATCGTCTCATTTTCTATGGTGTCGAGCGCGTACGATTCGCCAACAGTGTACGATGATATGCAGGGTGCTGATTGGTGGACTTGGCTTATCTTGCATTACTTTGCAGACACGAAGTTTATGTCTATATTTTCAATCCTGTTTGGCGCGGGTGTATATATTTTTATGGAGCGGGCCAAGGCAAAAAAACATTCTGCATGGAAATTACAATTCAGCCGAATGACATGGTTGCTCGTGTTTGGTCTTTTTCACGCTTACGGCATTTGGTATGGCGACATTCTTGTTAATTATGCAGTTTGCGGATTTGCTATTGCGCTTGTTCGAAATTGGAAACCTTGGACCTTGTTTCTACTTAGTTTTGCTCCAATGTTTATAGTGCCGATTGCAACTTGGATGTTCTTCTACTGGACTGTACAG
Organism: Phycisphaerae bacterium; assembly: GCA_002689385.1. Taxonomy (GTDB): domain Bacteria; phylum Planctomycetota; class Phycisphaerae; order Phycisphaerales; family SM1A02. The sequence goes on along the minus strand of NZFX01000083.1, from coordinate 37,364 downwards.
TTCTGGCCAGAAGAAGATGTATTGTTAATGCAGAGTACGAATTTGTTATCTTCGCTAGAGATGCAGAAAGAAATTGCAGCATACACAGGCAGTTACATGGATCAACTTACGCACAGAGGTCCATTCTCTCTCATGATGCATCTGTTGATTGCTCCGCTCTTTTTGTTTTGGCATTGCTTGGGTTTGATGATGGTTGGCATTGCAGGCTTGAAGTGGGGGGTTCTCTCTGCAAAACGTTCGGTAAAGTTTTATGTTTGGTTGTTTTTCATTTCGTGTTGTATAGGATTTCCACTTATTGCAATTGGTGTTTGGTACAAGCAGCAACATGGTTGGGACCCAATCATGACTCGCTTTGTTGATTCCCATTGGAATCTCGTCGGTGGAGTATTCATTGCATTTGCTTGGATTGCAATGGTCATGCTTATATGCAAAACAGGTGTATTTAGGGCGATTCAAAAAGCACTTGCAGCAGCAGGCCGTATGGCTTTGACTAATTACCTCATGCAAAGCATAATTTGCTCATTGCTCTTTTACGGCCATGGTCTAGGATGGTATGAATCATTCGAACGCGTGGAATTGCTTTATGTTGTTGCAGCCATATGGACATTCCAAATTTTGTTTAGCGTATTATGGCTTAAGCGATTCCGATTCGGACCATTTGAGTGGCTATGGCGAAGCGCAACGTATCTTTCATGGCAACCACTCGTACGTTAAACGCTCTCTGCTATTATGCACTGATGCAATCTTTCGCAACCATTTGTAGTGATTTCTATGTCAACCAGAAAATTTCGTTGAGCATTGATTTGCCCAAAGTGCAAGAATCCGCGACAGAAATGTTTGAGCGAATTCGTAAAGAAATTCCTGAATTTGAACGTGTTCGACCCTTTGATGGCGAGGTAGCACTCGAAACGCAAGAAGTAGATGGAAGATATCAGTGGGTTGGCTTGCGTCCTCGTTCCATTTCTTCGGGGATGGTAAATCCAAATCACATAGAAGATGCATATAGTTTGCACCGGCTGGTCCTTGAACTTTCGCCGTACTATCTTTCCCTTACGCCGTTGCATGTGGAGTTTGTTGAACTTGTATATGGGTTTGATTTGCCAGCACGAGAAAACCGAAACAACGTCGTAATGCAAACGCTTTTGGAAAATACGCCTCTCGCTTTGCTAGCCGATGAATCAATGGAACCGCTTTTAGATGTGCAACCAAGAATAGGTTTTGCTTTAAATGAAGCTTGCGATTTGCAAGCGTTCGTTGAAGTGAAAACAAGAACATCGGCTTCAGAAGCAGCAACGCAGGTTTTTCGGGATGAGCCGATTAGTGTGTTTTTAACCATTCGGAAAAACGGCCCAATTCACGCGATTGAAGAACTCGATGCAACATTCAGTAGCCTCGCTGGTCACATCGAGCACATTGCCGAACATCGTGTTGTGCCAGATATCGTTGTTCCACTACACCAAGCCATTGGTATATGAGTAGTTGGGTTTGATTAAAACATCTCAAGGACGCGCGATGGTTGCTCGGGTGAACCTGTCAAACAGCTTAGCCGAGCAGCTTCGCAAAGTGCAAGAACCCGCGGGGCATCTGCAGAAGTAAATTCAGTTGAATGAATGCCATCTGAGATACGTTGTGCAATCGTGGTGCCTCCATCACCAAACGTGAGTGAATGCTCGTCACTTATCACTTGTAACTCCCGCTTCCAGCTCGATTGGTCACTGAGTAACAAAGTCGCAACGCGGTTGTGTTGAAATTGCACGTTCACAGTCATGTGCCCGCGTAAATCGCTTGGTTTGTCGGGAACTCTGCTGCTATGCAAGAATGCTTGGACAACTTCGGGTGGCCCGAAGAGCCCGTGAATAAAATCCATAGCATCGAATAGCCGTGACCAGAGCGTCCCCTCAACGGAAGAACACGTCATTGTGCAATGCGCAGAAATTGGTTGGCCAAATTGCTCGATGTCGTCCTGAGCTTCGCCATAGGTCGCACTTCTTCGCATGAGCGGAATAAACTTTGCTGCAGGTGTTTTACCTGCTTCATCAACGAGTGTATCCATTGACCCTGAAAGTGGCGTTGTAGTGACAGTTTGAGTCGCACGGTGGCGGAGCAATTCGCAAAGTGAGACCTCGTACGCATGTGGTTCTGCTATCCAGAAAATCGCATCATCATATGTGGTCGCGAGCGCACGAATATCGCTGCACGTTTCTGTTTTTGCGAGTTCACCAAGTGCTGGAAGATCACTCTGGTTCGTGGTGCCAACCGCAACGAGGTTCAAATTTGCTGCTTTAGCAACATCTTTGACAAGTTTTACTTGCTCTGGCGCTATCCATGCAATGAGGGTTGGTTTCTTCTCTGCCATGTACGCAGTGTACTTGATGGCGTACAATATGCACGTGGATAGACGGTCGCGGGTTTCGTAAGAAACGCGAGGAAAGTCCGGACACGGTAGGACACGGTGGTGGATAACGTCCACCCGCCTTTGATTGCAGGTAAGGGCTCAGTGCCACAGAGAGTTAGACCGCCGATGGTTACGTTTCGACGTAACACAGGTAAGGGTGAAAAGGTGCGGTAAGAGCGCACCGCGTGCTTGGTGACAGGCATGGCTTTGGTAAACCCCACCGCGTGCAAGCGCAAGCAGTTCTCGATTCACTTTTGTGAATGTCCTTGTCCGAGGAATGAGGACGGGTCGCGTGCAAAAGTTTGCTGGCAACAGTAAACGTAGATGAATGGCCGTTCACGACAGAATCCGGCTTATCGTCCACAAGCAATCGCTAACAAGCCCTCGAACGAAAGTTCGGGGGCTTGTCCATTTATGGTGCTTTCAAAGTAACTTTCACAATGATGTTTGCTTTACCTCGGCGCACAGTGAAATCAATGATATCACCCGGAACTGATTCTTTTAGCAACTCCATAAGTTTGCGACCGCCAGTAAGTTCAGTATCGTTCCATGCTAGAAGCACATCATCGGCGAGTAAACCCGCATCGGCGGCGCTTGTATCTTCACTCACGCCAGTAATCAAAATGCCTGTTTCTAAAATTTCAGAATACGATGGATGTACACCGAGTCGGACAGGGGCCGGCATCCGAGACGTTCTGTTAGCACCACCTTTTGTATTTGATGTGAACGTGAGTTTCTCGTCATTTACAAATCGCTTTGCAAAATCGTACGCAAGTTGCGCAACGATTGCTCCGCCTGCTGGGTTAGTTGTAAACACTTCGTCTTGCGGCGTGTGATATTCTGGCGTCAAGCCAGTGAAAAAGAAAAGAACCGGTATGTCTTCTTTGTAAAAATTAGTATGGTCAGAGGGACCAGTTCCGCCAGGAGTTAAACTTGCGGTCATGGAAGAAGTTGCTACGACTTCAGGAACAAGCGTTTTAAATTCAACAGCCGTGCCCGTACCCGAAAGTGAAATATTGTTGTCGCTTAAGTTTCCCACCATGTCGAGGTTGATCATTGCGTTGATTGACTTCAGGTCAACGGTGGGTTCCTTGACAAAGTGGGCAGAACCAAGCAGTCCAGCTTCCTCGGCGTCAAAGTACATGAAGAGAACCGAACGCAGTGATTTGTCTTCCGTTATTGCATAATACTCAGTAAAAAGGCGTGTGATAAGCAAATTAGCAGATGTGCCTGAAGCATTGTCATCTGCGCCTCGATGCAGTTCTCCAGGAGACGAAGTGCCTGTGTACCCATAGCCAACGTGATCATAATGCGAACCGATAACGACCCATTCATTTGCGAGTTTGCCGCGACCTTTTAGCACGCCACCAATATTCTGCGCATGCAGATTAGCTGTTTCGATTTCTGTGGTGATTGAAGCACTCTGGTTGAGTGGCATGGTTGTAACATCACCAGTATCTGCTTGTTGTTGAAACCATGCAATACTCTTGCTATCTTCAAGTGCGAGGTTCGCCATGTCCTCAGTGATATGCACTATTGGAATGTTTGTTGCACCAAAACGTGCAGATCGGTTAGTCTCAAGTCCGCGCCTTCCGTCACGGCAGTTTGGTGGGTTCACTAACATCACCCCAACTGCACCGCGGTCAATCACAGCTTGCATTTTATCTTTGATGTTGGAGTGAGGGCCGAATCGTCTACTTGCCCATTTGCTAACGCCGTTGTCATCGAGTGGCTCATAGCGAAGCATTAATGCAATCTGACCAGTTAAATCAGTGTTATCTTCGAAACTGGAGTACCCATCATCACCATCTTCAATGGCGTAGCCAACAAAAGTCATAGGTGCCGTGATATTGCCAGAGCCACTATTGCCAAGCACTACGAAGTCGCGCTCATTGACAAGTGCCATATCTCCAATTGCGAGAAACGCATGGTGTACGATTGGCGGTGTTCCATCGAGGTCAAAATCAAAGGGTTGGTACCAAGAAGTGTTTTTATTGAAGGCAGGGGTAAGACCAAAGCGTTCTAAGTTCCACGTAATATATTGCCCTGCGAGTTTGCTTCCTTCGGTGCCGGGTTGGCGACCACCTAGCCAAGGGTTTGCAAGCAAGGAGAGGTGTTCGAAAAATTCAACAGCGAGTGGGTCTGATTCGTTGAAATATGCTTCGAGCGCATCGTCTTTGGGTGTTGATTCAGGTCGAAATTGCCGAATGGAAAAGGGACCATCGGTCACTTCGCCTGTTGGCTGCGCAAGAGTAGGAAATGAAAAAAGAAGTGCAATAAATATGAGTCGTAGCATCCAATAGAGTTTATACTTACCGGTCATAAACAGCGAGTGAAAATATGGATTACACCCAATTAAATACTTCCCAAAGACAAGAAATGTTAGCCACAATTGGTATTCAATCGATTGATGAGCTCTTCAATGTGATTCCTGCTGAAATTCGGTGCGAAAAGGGCCTAGATTTGATGCCTGCATTGAGTGAATTGGAGTTGCAACGCGCACTGGCGGAAATGGCATCCCATAATCATGGAGCCCACGACATGCCCTGTTTTATGGGGTGTGGTGCATATGACCATTTTTACCCAGCGTTAATTGACCAGTTGATTAGCCGCGGCGAGTTTTTAACTTCGTACACGCCGTACCAAGCAGAAGCTTCGCAAGGTTCGTTGCAAGCGTTTTTTGAATTCCAAACGCAAATAGCTCGGCTCACAGGTCTTGATATTGCAAATGCGAGTTTGTACGACGGTGCAACGGCTGTTGCGGAAGCAGCACTCCTTGCGACGAACACAACCCGAAGAAAAGAAGTGCTTGTCGCTTCAACAATGCATCCAGAATATATCGCAGTGTTGCGAACGGTTCTTTCTGATGTCAACATAGCAATTACGTTGCTCGAAGCAACTGATGGCACAATTTCGCCCGCAACAGTGGCATTGAATATGTCTGATGCAGTTGCAGGCGTAATCGTGCAATCGCCAAATATTTGGGGACAAATTGAAGATTGGGATGGCTGTTTTGCAGAGGCACATAAAGTGCCAAAAACAGCAGGAATTTCTGTGTTTAATCCGATTGCATGTGGCATGTTAAAAACGCCTGGTTCATGTGGTGCCGACATAGCAGTTGCCGAAGGACAACCACTGGGCAATGCACTAAATCTTGGTGGCCCGTATCTCGGTTTACTCGCTGCAAAAGAATCCTACACTCGGAAAATGCCGGGTCGACTTGTAGGAATGACCAAGGATGAAGATGGACGGCGTGTTTTCTGTTTGACTTTGCAAACACGCGAGCAACATATTCGAGGCGCAAAAGCAACGAGCAATGTGTGCACGAATCAGGGGTTAATGGCGATGCGTGCTTCGATGTTTATGACGACGCTCGGGAGTGATGGCATAAAAGAAATGGCAACGCAAAGCTGGCACAAAGCCCATTATCTTGCAAATGAAATTGTGAAGTTAGAAGGTTGGAAGTTGACACACGGCGGCCCGTTCTTCAATGAATTTACGGTGACTTGTCCCTGCGATGTTACAAAAGTTGTCGATTTTTGTAAATCAAACGGTGTACTTCCTGGGGTAGCCGCGGCAGGTCGAAGAATGCAGGGGTTGTCATCGGGGAACGAATTGATTATCGCTGTAACTGAAAAGCGAACAAAACATGAGATGGATGCACTCGTTGCATTGTTGCAGGAGGTGTCAGCATGACCACTTTAAAAACAATGAAAAAACAATCACGAGGCGATAAACCAACAGAACCCTTAGTGTTTGAGAAACATGTTGCTGGCGCTATTGGTGTTGATTTTCCACCACTTGATGTTTCAGAAACAAAAGTACCAGAAGAAGTTGCAGGTGGATGCACTACGTTGCCTTCATTTGGTCAGCATGATGTGATGGCGCATTACACCCATCTTTCAGACCGAAACTTTTCAGTTGACGGAAATTTTTATCCACTTGGTTCTTGTACCATGAAACACAACCCACGAATTAATGAGTGGGGAGCAGCGTTGCCAGGTTTTGCTTGTCTGCATCCATTGCAAGACGAAGAAGAAATTCAAGGTGCACTTCGGTTGTTGTATGAAACAAGGACGATGCTTGAAGAGATTGCTGGTTTGCATGAAGTTTCATTGCAACCAGCAGCAGGTGCGCACGGCGAGTTCACTGCTCTTAAAGTTATACGCGCCTATTTTGCAGATCATGGGCAAACAAATCGAACGGTTGTCCTTGCTGCAGACACTGCGCATGGAACAAATCCAGCATCGTGCACTATGTGCGGTGCTTCTGTTGAAACTGTTCGCACTGTAAATGGGCAGACAGATTTGTCGCATTTGAAAGAAGTGATTGCGCGCATTGGCGGAGGAAATATTTCGGCGTTCATGATTACCAATCCAAGTACCGCTGGTTTGTTTGACTCAAATATACAAGAAATTGCTGATATTGTTCACGAAGTTGGTGCAAAGTTATATCTAGACGGTGCAAATATGAATGCGTTGCTAGGTCGTGTTCGTCCAGGCGATTTTGGTGCAGATGCAATGCATTACAACACGCACAAAACGTTTAGCACGCCACACGGTGGCGGCGGTCCAGGCAGTGGGCCAATCGCTGTGACAGAAGAACTTGCTCCGTATTTACCAGTGCCACAAGTCATGATGGCAGATGATGGAAGTTTTTACCTTGATCGTGAACGAGAAAAATCTATAGGCAAAGTTCGGTCATTCATTGGTCAGTTTGGCGTGCTCGTTCGTTGCTGGGCGTATATCTCGGCATGCGGTCCAAACGGATTGCGTAATGTTTCAGAAACTGCAGTATTGAATGCGAACTATCTTGCTGCGAGATTGTGCGAAAAATATCCGATGCCGTTCTTTGATCCAAAGAATGGTAAATTTTGCGCCCATGAGTTTGTGACTGTGCCTCAAAATTTACTTGACAAGGGTGTTACACTCATCGATATTACCAAGCGCATGATTGATTACGGTGTACACCCTCCAACAATGCATTGGCCAATGCACGATTGCTTGATGGTCGAACCTACCGAGACAGAATCAAAGCAAGCCTTGGACAGTTTTGTGGATGTGATGCTTCAAATTGCTGACGAAATTTCTTCAGAGATAGAGCTCGTGCAACAGTCACCACTAGAATCTGATATCGCCCGCGCTGACGAAGTAGCAGCAGCTCGCAAGCCAATCCTCGCTTTCAAATAATGCCCGCGGGATTGTTTTATCCAAGGAGGAGGGCCGGGATGAGGACCAGGATACCTGCAATAATGCCAGCGAGAAGGTCGTCCGCGAGGACACCCCAGCCGGCGCGAAGATGCTGAGATTTGTCAATAATCCATGGTTTCCAAATGTCAAAGAGGCGAAAAAGGGCAAATGCATACAAAGCGAGGCCTATCCAAATCGCTGGGGATACCTGATTACTTGGTTCGAGCCATGCCATGCCCAGAAGAGCAATGGATTGACCAGCAACTTCGTCGCTGACGACTTGGCCGGGATCTTTTTGTCCAAAATGCGCTTCATACCAGGGGGCAAGTTGCACAGTAACTATTGATGAAGCAAGGAGTAAGAATGCTAAAAGACAAATCAGCCAGAGTGGGGAAACGGCAAAATGACCACAGCAAAGAACAACAAACAAGGGGGCGAGTGAGCCCCAAGTCCCAGGAGCTTTTGGCAGGAGACCAAGTCCAAAGCTTGTACAAAGTAGTAATTTCATGTGTCTTTGCGCATAACAGCAACGAGTCCAGTCACGTAAGGTAAGCCAGACCAAACAGTTATGGCAAGAAGCATCCATGCAAGGATGTTGATAAACAACATAACGTCTTCATTTTTCTCAGGGTTACAGTTCACCACAAGCAACAAAATGAGGGGCAATGCAAACGATTGAAAAATCATTTTGATTTTGCCTGCCCATTTAGCACCACCTTTGTGCCCCATTGACTCCAAAATGCCCCTGATAGAGGTGACTAGAAGTTCTCGTGCAATAATGACAACGACCATCCAAGGGTAGATACCAGTTGCCATTGTGAGGAGTTGATCGTTCTGGACCCATGCCTCCACACTGAATCGAGGTCCAGCAAAGTAAATAAAGGTTCCCAAGATTAAAACCTTGTCGCAGAAGGGGTCCATTAGCCTCCCAAACATTGAAACAACATTCCATTTTCGAGCAAGGTATCCATCGACGAAATCGGTCATTGCGGCGATTACAAAGAAGACAATAGCCACGTTTCCCCAGAGAATTCCTTGTTCAGGGAAGCGATAGCCACCAAGTACAGCGAAGAAAGCTCCAGCGATAAGTATGCGCAACATCGTGATTGCATTAGGGATTCTACGCTTCATTGCTTGGTCCATAAAACCATTCTACCTTTAACCGCCAAAGTGGTTGCGAATCGTTGCTAATGGACATATCTTGCCACTTTTTACAGTATTTGTTAGACACTCTTTTTAAGAAATCAACCATTCCTATATGGACATGTTCCTTCCCTACATCGCCTGCTTAACGTTGGCACTGACGATCTACGCAGCACTTCGCCCTTCACCCCCAACGGTTCAAGTTGGCATGATTGCAGTCGGCGTTGCTGCAACGGGCTGGCTGCTCGGCATTGTGATCGGTTCGCTTACCTCTTTCGGTGAATTGACCCACGGAATATTTTTTATCATTTTTGCGTTATGCGCAATCGCAGCGGCGATTAGGATGGTCACGCACGAGCGACCAATTTATTGTGCATTGCATTTTGTGCTTGTCGTTATTGCAACAGCCGGTTTACTTCTTATGCTCGAAGCCGAATTCATGGCGTTTGCGCTTATCATCGTGTACGCAGGTGCGATTCTTATCACATATATGTTTGTCTTGATGCTCGCTAATCAAGCTGAAAATCCAGAAGAGCCCTATAGAAAAACAAACTACGACAGAGTTCCTCGTGAGCCAGCAGCTGCAGTAACGGTTGGTTTTTTATTGCTTTGCTTGATAAGCGGAACAGTTATTGGTGGAACTCCTGATACACACAACGAGGCAAACACATATTCCCAATGGTTTGTGCTCGAAAAACTTCCAGCGCAGTTTGAAACGAATGTTCAAAAACTTGCGCCGAGTTTTGCTTGGCCGCCTATAATCGAAAATGAAAAAATGATTCAGTCTGGTATGGACGGAGCATTCATTGTTTCGCAAGATGGCGAGGTGTTACTTCTCGATGCCTCAGTTTTCCCAACAAACACGCAGATGGTTGGCTGGTCGCTTGTAAACGATTTTCCTGTGACAATCGAACTTGCTGGCGTTATTTTATTGATGGCTATGTTCGGCGCAGCAGTATTAGCACGGCGAGCGATAGAACTCACTGAACGTGATAAACGCATTGCCATTCTCGGCGAAGATACCGAAGAAACAGGGGGTGACGCATGATGACTTCGTTTGCGCCCTCAGCCCTTGCGGGGTACTTAATTGTTTCAGGTCTCCTATTGACCATTGGCATCATTGGTTTTTTAGTAAGACGTAACTTGATTGTGATGTTTCTTTGCACCGAACTTATGTTTCAAGGTGCAGCAATTGCCTTCGTAGCAGTCGGCAGATATTTGCTCGACTACTCAGGGCAAGTGATGGTTATTTTTATTCTGACTGTTGCTGCTGCTGAAGCAGCGCTCGCACTTGCCCTTGTTGTTCTTTTGCACAGACAAAAAGACACACTTGATTCAGATGCGTATGGAGAGTTGCAAGAATGATTGAAACAGTCTCCATTCTTTCAAAACTTGCGACTATGCCGGCAGTCCCATCAGCAGATGTTTTGCACGCAGTCGATCTAAGTTGGGCGGGCTTCATTCTGTGGATGCCACTAATCTCACTTGTTCTTTGTGGATTATGCGCGGCGTTTAAAGTAAAAACTAAAGCGCCTGCAGTTATCACGATTATTTGTCTTGCGACATCATTTGTTCTGACGTTGTTTCTCTGGAATAGCTACACCCAGCCAGAGACGATTCACCTCTTTGATTGGCTGCAGATTCATTGGGAAGAGGGTTCCTTTGTTGCAAACTTTGCGTTGTATGTTGACTCATTGACGCTGCTTTGGATGCTCTTTGTAACGGGGCTTGGCACACTTATAGCGGTGTATGCTTCTGAGTATATGGAGCACGATGTGGGTAAGGGATACACGCGATTTTTTGCAGGTGTGAGCGTTTTCCTATTCGCGATGACCTGCTTAGTCATGGGTGACAACCTTCTCGTGTTGTATCTTGGTTGGGAAGGTGTTGGCTTCGCTTCTTACTGGCTGATTGGGTATTTTTACCAAAAACCATCAGCGGTTGCGGCAGCAAAGAAAGCCTTTATCGTTAACAGAATTGGTGACGTCGGCTTAGCACTCGCCATTTATCTTATCTGGACTACTTTTGGTACTGTTCAGTACGACGAAATTACAACTGTGTTGCAATCGCATTCGTACGACACAACATTCGGCGGTTGGACAGTGCACGCAATCCCGTACTTACTTATGCTCGCAGCATTTGGTAAGTCGGCGCAGTTGCCACTCTATGTTTGGTTACCTGATGCGATGGAAGGTCCAACTCCCGTCTCTGCGTTGATTCACGCTGCGACAATGGTGACGGCAGGAATTTACTTAATCATCCGGACATACCCGCTTTTCATGCTAGATGAGTATGCATTACCAACTGTGGCATGGGTTGGCGGGCTGACCGCATTCTTTGCAGCGACGATTGGAATGGCGCAATACGACATCAAGCGCATAATGGCTTATTCAACCGTGTCGCAACTTGGATACATGTTTCTAGGGCTGGGCGTTGTTACTTCCTATGGCGCGGCATATCACGTATTTACCCATGCCTTCTTTAAAGCAGTATTGTTTTTAACTTGCGGCGCGATAATGCATGGTTTTGCGGGCCAACTTGACCTTCGGCGACTCTCTGGCCTTCGGAAAATGAAGGGCTGGAAAATAGTCAGTTACACGATGCTAGTTGGTTGTCTTTGCCTTGCGGGATTCCCGTTCACAAGCGGGTACTTCTCTAAAGATGCGATTCTTGCTGAGGCATTTGTAACTCAAGGACCAGGTTTTCAATTCCTTGGCTGGCTTGCAATCTTTACCGCAGGGTTGACCGCGTACTACACGTTCCGCGTTTGGTTTAGAGTGTGTGCCGGCCCTGTCTATTTTGAACCCGGTGATGAATTGCATGGTGAAGACCCTGCAAACTTCCATCCACACGCACCTCGCTTTGCAATTAACTTTGTTCTGGTTGCAATTGCACTTGGAGCATTACTCGCAGCGTTGCCTTACTTTATGCCAAATGAAACGGAACACTTGCACGGTGGTTGGATTGCTGAAATGGTGAACGATTCGCCAGCAAGCGCAGGTGTTCCAGGTAACAACTCTGTTGCGCACGCACCACTAGTTGAAGCGCACGGTACGATTGAACACAACATTCCTCACGGTGACATTCTTGGAATGGATCCGCACAAAGCGATGTACTACATTTCTGGTGTGGTTGGCTTTATCGGGATTGGCATCGCGTTATTCTTGCATCTTTTCTTTAGGTCTTCCGCGGATACACTTCGGAGTAAACTCCTTGCGAATCGAGCGACTCGTTGGCTCCCTACAGCTATGGAAAACAAGTGGTACGTTGATGAAGTCTACATCGCGCTGATCCGTTCACCGCTTTGGATTCTTGGTAAATTCTTCTCGCTCTTTGATAAATACATTATTGATGGTGCTTTAGTGAATGGTGTTGCATCGCTTCCTCGAGCAAGCGCACGTTGGTTCGCACCATTGCACAATGGTTCGCTTCAAAGTTACGCAATCTCGATGGTGGGCGGTGCAGTTCTCGTTGTTTTGTTAATGCTCTTCATGCCTGAAATCGTTTCGCTTTTGAAATCGATGAATTCTCAAGCCCAAAACATTGAACAAGTAGTACGAACAGTGGGAGGTGCACAATGACATTGTGGTTACTTCTTCTTGTTCCTCTTGCTGGCGCAATGAGCATCTTTCTTGCTAAGGCCGCATTAGCAAAATGGATTTCACTTGGTGTTTCAACAGTGGTCTTTGTTATCAGTTTATTGATGGCGGTGCAATTTGATGTTTGGGGAACATCGGAAACAGGGTTAGTGTCGCACGTTTCTTGGTTGAGCCAACTAGGCGTAACGCTTGATGTTGGTGTGGACTCCGTTGCGATGTTGCTTGTTTTGCTTACGACATTCCTGACGCCGCTTTGTGTTTGGGGTTCGTTCTCTGCGATTACTGCACGGCGAAAAGAGTACTACGCTTGGCTTTTGATTTTAGAAACAGCCATGCTCGGCGTATTTAGTGCACAAGATTTAATTCTGTTCTATGTAAGCTTTGAATTGACACTCGTTCCAATGTTCTTTTTAATCGCTATTTACGGCGGCGCTAATCGCGCTCACGCAAGTGTGAAATTTTTCATCTATACATTCACTGGCTCGCTGTTTACGCTTGCTGGTTTCGTGTATGTTGCTTGGCAATATCAAATGTCCCAGTACGGTGTTTGGTCATTTGCAATTTCAGATTTAGCACAGTTTGCATCAACAAGTTTGACAGCATCTGAGCAGGGCTGGGTGCTTCTAGCACTCCTTGCTGGATTTGCAGTCAAGATCCCGGTGTTTCCTGTGCATACATGGCTGCCTCTTGCGCACACCGAGGCACCGACAGCGGGTTCGGTTATTCTTGCGGGTGTTCTACTTAAACTTGGTACGTTTGGTGTGTACCGCTTTGTGTTACCAATGGTTCCCGAAGCACTCGTAGCATACGCTCCAGCAATTGCCGTACTTGCGATTGTTGGTATTTTGTACGCCGCATTAATTTGTTGGGTGCAAGACGATGTGAAAAAACTCGTTGCATACTCTTCAGTAAGTCACCTTGGTTTCTGCGTGCTTGGTTTGATTGCGTTAAACCCAATTGGTCTTGAAGGCGCAGTGCTGTACATGATTAACCACGGGCTTTCAACAGGCGCATTGTTCTTCTTGATTGGCATGATGTACGAGCGATACCACACTAGAGACATGAATGCAATCGGCGGGCTCGCAAAGAAAATGCCTGTGTGGTCATGCTTCATGGTGTTCTTTGTGCTTGCAAGTGTAGGTCTGCCAGGATTGAACGGTTTTGTAAGTGAATTCATGTGTTTGCTTGGCACCTTCGTTGCTACAGATACTGCGGCGCAATGGCCTGGTGTTTTAGGTCCAGAGTACGCAGCAATCGCTGCAATTGGTATGGTGCTTGCAGCCATGTATCTATTGATTATGGTTGGTAAAGTTGTCTTTGGAAAACTTAAAGAACCTGAGCACGATGGCGCACATAGTTTATTGCCATCCGACTTGAATCCGCGCGAGATTGGCATTCTTGTTCCTATGGCGGCATTATGTATTTGGATTGGTGTACAACCTACCGTGTTAACAGATGCAATGCGTGGTTCAGTTGAAGATGTTCTATCACCTTACCCACGTATTGTGCAAGAAGAGCATGGCGCTCCACAAACTCCAATAATTATTGAGAAGAAGGAGCAGAATGGCTGATCGACTTTGGTTCCTTATTCCTGAATTGATTGTGCTTGCAGGTGCGGTCATGTGTGCACTCGCAGGTCTTTCTACGACTGCGGGCATTCGTCGCAATGTTGGTTTTATTGCTTGCGCTTTTTTAGCGCTTGCATGCATTTCGGTTCCATTTGTTTACACTCCAGAACGAATTGCGACTGCAGATTCGCTTCTGCCTCATATTGGCAAATACATTAAGTTTTTTGCTGCATTGCTTGGTATTCTTCTTGTCATGTCTGCAGGCGGGCTTATGGACAGAAAATATGAGCACGCTATTGCTAAAGGTAAAGCAACTTTCAGCGCCTTGCGAACCAGCGGTGGTGAATTTCATGCACTTATGCTCTTGAGTATTGCCGGTGTAATGCTTATCTGCGAAGCACGTGATTTGATTTGGTTGTTCCTTGCTTTAGAATTGGTTTCATTGCCGACCTATGTCATGGTTGCTATCAGTCGTTGGTCGAAAGTAGCGCAAGAAGCAGCGATGAAATACTTCTTCCTTGGCGCTGTTTCAGCGGCGTTGATGTTGTACGGTTTTGCGCTTCTCTATCTTGCAACGGGCACATTCGTGTTTACAGAAATGGTCGATGTCTTCGCGATGCAACGAGCAGAGGGCGGTATTGCAGTCGTTGGACAAACCGGTTTGTTGCTTGCCATCTTTGGTTTGTGTTACAAAATTGCAGCAGCTCCTATGCACTTGTATGCACCAGATGTGTACCAAGGTGCTTCAGCAGCGGTGACCGCATTCTTGGCATTTATTCCTAAAACAGCTGGCATGCTCGCCATCATTTTGTTGTGTACGCTCGTAGGCTGGGAAGAGGGCCTGCCACCTGTTATTGAAATGGCTCTGTGGGTTGTTGCCGTGCTGACGATGCTTCTTGGAAACATAGGTGCATTGCTTCAAACATCAACGCAACGCATGCTCGGGTACAGTTCGATTGCCCACAGTGGATATATGTTGATTGGCATTATTGCAGGCCCACCACTTGGCATTGTTGCAGTACTTGTGTACTTGGTCATTTACGGAGCAACAAACACTTCGGCGTTCGCTACGCTTGCATGTTTGTCGCGCGATGGCGAAACGGTGGATTCGTTAGAAGATATTTCTGGTTTGCACAAACGCAGTCCACTTGCGGCAACGTCTCTTGCTGTTTCATGTGGTTCACTTCTTGGCATTCCACCCCTCTTTGGATTTTGGGGAAAGCTTTTGTTGTTTGCTGCAGGTATTGCAGCTGGGCAGTTGATGCTTGTGCTAGTCGCAGCGGTAGCAAGTGCTATCAGCGCTTGGTACTACCTTCGATTGATTGGCCTGAGCGTTTTGTCATCGACAACACCACGAAGCGATACAGTTCGTGTAGCATTGCGGTGGCCGTTCGTCGCCGCTATTCTTTCGGCAATCATTGCGCTTGCAGGCCCGCTGGTCTTGACAAACATCGTTGCTGATGCGGAACAAGCCGTTAGCGAAACCGAATAATTTCTCGATTAATTTCTCAGAGACTTTACGTCTGCTCATTCGTTCGTAAACACTAGTTGTCAAAGGACTTCGTGCTGTTTTATGAAGGTAGATGAATCGTTCATTGCGTACTTCTTTTTTGAGCGTGTTCGTATTTGCAATCAAAGCATTTATGTGAATAAATCACGCATTAAAGTCTCAGAGGAGTTTTTATTGTGTTTGGGGGGAGTTGGGGGTGTGCTGTTATTCTGGGGAATTTGAAACTTTGGCGGCTTTTTTCGAAAGTGTTAGCTGTAGGCCAAGGCCAGCAAATGCGAGAACTACAGTAGCTCCAAGCAGAACAGTCGATGACATTGATGCCATTGTTTGTTGAGACCAAATGAGTGTTATGAAATTCCGAACGGCCTCAACGAGCAACAAGCTTCCGCCGAAAGATGTCACAATCACAGAGGCAAGGAACGGCATAAACGTCGCAATAAGTAGACCAAGCAATAATCCAGCCATTGAGGCACCTACAAGAATAATGCGTGGTCCTGAAGGAACGGCATTCCACGCAGAAAGAGCGCGACGTTTTGCACTACCGATTGCTCTGCTCGCATCTTCAGAGAGCATAGCAAACGCCATAGTCATGGCATCTTGTGTAATGTTCATTGCACTCTCATTATCGAACTTTCTATTGTTTGTTTGTGTCGGTTCGTTTGGTATGGTTGCCGCTTCGACGACCTCCTCAATAACTTTTGATCCGTCACCTAAATCAGCAATGCTCCACGTAATGACTGGTAACAGGCAAGCACATGAAACACTTAAAAGAAGCAATATTGCGAATTTCGCTACATACACAGCAACAATGGCACAGATGAGACCAAGCACAAGTGCTGAAACAAGTGGAGGAACCGTGTCTTGCATGGGGGCAAGCATGAGCCCAGCGCCAGCACCAAGAAGTCCGGCACTCAATCCAATAGCTGGCTTAAGTAACGTGCCTCCTGCTACGAGCAAAATAAGTGCTGTAATACCAGCAATAACGGGGACAATAAATGGCGCAATTTGTTCCATGCAATACCTCTTATCGTCATTGGGATTCAGCACCGCCTTCATTTCATGAAAAAATTCAAAGGTGTCTGATTCCAGGTGTCTGACACCAATATTTACCCCATTATTCGGTGTGTGCTAGCATATAGCAATGAAAGAAGAATTTATATATGTGTTGATTGCTATGTTCACCTGTTTGACCATATTCTCGTTTGCTCAGGGTAAAGAGCAGAGCCTTCAACCCGCAAACAAGGGTTGCAATCATTTGGGTGATACCACAAGTCCTTATCTTCTTCAGCATCAACACAACCCAGTGCATTGGCATCCTTGGTGTGAAGAAGCTTTTAAAGCTGCGCGTGATCAAAACAAACTGATTTTCCTGAGCATTGGATATTCAACTTGTTATTGGTGCCATGTTATGGAGCGTGAATGTTTCGAAGACCAAGAAGTTGCAGACTTGCTCAACAAGGATTTTATCGCGATAAAAGTTGATCGAGAAGAACGTCCAGACATCGATGAGATATATATGACTGCACTTCAAATGATGACGCGCGGTCGCGGGGGTTGGCCCATTTCTTTATTCTTGGAACCCAGCGATTTAAAACCAGTATGGGGAGCCACATATTTATCAAAATCAGACTTCATAAATTTCATGAGCAAGATGGAGCAAACGTGGACAAATGACAAAGAGAAAATAACTGAACGTGCTGAACTCGTTGCTAACGCAGTCATCGCTCGGTTAACTTCATTGCAGGAACCAGTAGGCCTTTCAGCAGAAGTGGTAACAAAAGGTGTTTCCTCTTTACTCTCAAGGCACGATTCCAAACTGGGCGGATTCTCTGGAAAGCCTAAGTTTCCAATGCCTATTTACAGCGATTTTTTAATGTCGGCAGGTTGGAAAATTCCACAAGTACAAAAGGCAGTAAAGAAAACACTCGACGCTATGCTTATGGGCGGAATGTACGACCAAATTGGCGGCGGTTTTCACCGTTATTCGACAGATGCAAAATGGCTTGTGCCTCACTTCGAAAAAATGCTGTACGACAATGGCCAACTTGTCACAACATACGCAAAAGCCTACGAGTTAACAGGCGAAGCAACGTATGCGAAAGTCATTGAGGAGACGCTTGCGTATGTTGACCGTGAATTGAGTGCACCCGATGGCGGATTCTTTTCAGCCCAAGATGCGGAAACGAATCACCTTGAAGGCGAAACATACTTATGGCGTGAAGCTCAATTACGCGAAGCGCTTTTAAAAGCGGGAATGGAAGACGACATTGATTTTGCATTACAAGTGTACGGTGTCAACAAGGGCACAAATTTTCAAGACCCGCATCATCCCAATGAACCAGCAACAAATGTGTTGTTTTTTTCAAATCATCCAGACAGACTCGCGTCGAAACATACGATGAGCTACGAAGAGTTTCGGTCGAAACTAGACAACATTAATTCTGCATTGCTTGAACTACGGGATACGCGTGACCAACCTGCGACAGACGATAAAATCATCACCGCATGGAACGGAGTAATGATTGCAGGATATGCAAATGCTGGAAAAACAATGCAAAATGCTGCATGGATAGATCGCGCAATACGTGCAGCAAATTTTATCCTTACTGAAATGAAGTTGCCAAACGGTAAACTTCTTCGGACATGGCGCAATGGTAAGGGTGGTGCTGAAGCATTCCTCATAGATTACGCTGCACTGATACACGGACTTCTTGCAATTTATGATGCGAATCGAAATCAGCAGATGCTTGATGAAGCGACTGTCTTATACGACAAGGCAAGGAGTTTGTTTTTCGTTGAGGGCGAAGGTTGGTACGACACTGAACAAGGAAAGTCCGATCTTTTTGTCCGCACGCGCGCTCTTTCAGATGGCGCGATTCCAGCAGCGACTTCGATCATCTTAGGTGATTTGATAACACTTGCAGAAACAGCGCAGGATGTTCGCTTCTTGGATGACGCAATGGCCACGCTTGACTCAGTAAGTCAGATGATGTCTGGACAACCACTTGCTTCTATTGTTGCAACTATGCACCTCGATACATTGTTGCAGTCGCATCCCGAAAAATTTGATGGTGCATGGGAGCCAGCTATTGGCGAAGCGTCAATGGTGCGGATGACATGTGAAAATCCATCGGTTAATGTGGCTAAGGGATCGTCAGTTGTGTTTGATATTACGCTGCAGATGGCAAATCATTGGCATGTGAACTCGAATAATCCAGGAAATGAATTCACTATTCCGCTTGCTTTTACATCGCTCGACGATAATGTAACGCTTTCAGTCGCATGGCCAGAAAGTGAGTTGATGGTTTCTGCGGGTGAACAAGTTTCTGTTTTTAGTGGTTCCGTCACGTTTCCGATTACCGCAACGGCAAATGAGAACGCTAGTGGCATTGTAACCATCATGGCTCGTTGGCAAACGTGCAATGAGCAAACATGCTTAGAAGCCGAAGACGTCCGCGTTCCTTGTGCGGTTGTTGTGGAGTAAATCAGTTGGAACAAGTATGTAAAGTTGCCTTGATTTCTACAGGCGGCACAATCGAAAAGACGTACGATGCCCACGAGGGTATTCTTGCTAATGGCACATCAGTGCTTGAAATGATGCTTGGGTCTTTGCAACTTGATGGCCTTGCTATTACACGTATTCAGCTTATGGATAAAGATAGTTTAGATATGACTGATGCTGATCATGAACTGATTGCTCGTACAGTAGCAGAGTATTCGACAGAGTATGACGGCATTGTCGTTGTTCATGGCACAGACACTTTGTCAGTCACAGGAGAGCGTATCGTAGAAACATGCCCAGACATTTCAATTCCCTGTGTTATTACAGGTGCCATGCGACCCTGGATTATGCGAAATACAGATGCAATGCAGAATCTTGTAGAATCATTCTCGGTTGTAAAATTACTTAAAGCAGGTGTGTACGTTGCGATGCATAATCGCGTGTTACAATTTCCGGGTGTTGTAAAAGATACGGAAAATTTACGTTTCATTCAAAAAGAAAGTTAATCCTACGATGTCAAAAAAATATTTAGATGCCCCTGTCGCTTCAGAAAAAATGCCAAGTGGTATTCCCTACATCATTAGCAATGAAGCCGCTGAGCGGTTTAGCTTTTATGGTATGAAGGGCATCCTTGTTATCTTCATGACACAGTATTTGTTTATGTTGCCAGGTTCTGGTGCTGAAGCGATGTCGAAGCCGGCAGCGATGGAAAATTACCATTTATTTACAACAGCGGTGTACTTTTTCCCAATCATGGGCGCATTACTCGCAGATATTGTTCTTGGTAAATATTTAACAATAATGTTGTTAAGTCTTGTGTACTGCGCGGGGCATGGTGTACTTGCCGCAATGGGTTCTACAGCATGGCTTGGCATGTCTCCAGGCATTGTTCTCGCGCTAGGGCTTGTGCTCATATCAGTTGGCTCGGGCGGAATTAAACCTTGTGTTTCAGCACATGTTGGCGATCAGTTCGGTACGAAAAATTCACATTTACTCGAAAAAGTGTTCGGATGGTTTTATTTTTCAATCAATACAGGTGCCTTTTTATCCACGATGCTCACTCCATGGTTGCTCGAATGGTACGGCCCACACTGGGCATTCGGCGTGCCAGGTGTGTTGATGGCGTTGGCAACGTTTGCATTCTGGATGGGCCGTAAAAAGTTCATTCATATTCCTGCTGGGGGCATGGCTTGGTTTAAAGAAACATTCTCAGGTGAAGGATTGAAAGCGATTTTAAAGCTTGCAATCATCTTTATATTCATCGCTGTTTTTTGGGCATTATTTGACCAAACAGGTTCTTCGTGGGTTTTGCAAGCTGAAGATTTAAATCGAAATTGGCTAGGAATGAATTGGCTGTCTTCACAGATTCAAGCAGTGAATCCAATCATGATTTTGGTGTACATACCGGTCTTTCAGTTTGTGGTGTATCCACTGATAAACAAAGTATTCAAACTAACACCAATCCGAAAAATCTCGATTGGCTTGTTCGTCATGGTTGCGGGATTCGCAATGGTTGGTGTTGTACAGAGTTGGATTGATGCGGGGCAGCGACCGTCGATTGGCTGGCAGGTGCTTGCGTACGCGATTCTTACTGCATCTGAAGTTATGGTTTCCATTACAGGCTTAGAGTTTGCCTATACGCAAGCACCAAAACGAATGAAGTCTATGATTATGGCACTCTTCTTGATGAGTGTTGCCCTAGGAAACTTGTTTACCGCTGGTGTAAATCACTTCATTGTTGTTCCTGATGGGCTAAACGAGGCAAAATCTCTTGTTGCAAAGTGGGGCGTTGAAGAGGCAGATGAAGACGTAGATTCAGCAACGCATAGTAAGCGTGCCGGTGAAGCTGAACAAAAGGGTTTTTCGTATAAACAGACTGAGAACGGTTTTGAACTTCTTCTCCAAGGGTGGGAAAAATCAATCAGCAACGATGATATTCGAGTTGGGTATGCGCCGGATCTTTCAAGGCAATCTCTTGTGACCACAGAAGTCGCTGTCATGAAAGAAGCCATCGCGAATATAGGGCAGTTTTGGGATGCAAACGACCGACTCCCATTTGCTGATGAAGGTTTAAACGCAATGCGGAATTTACAAGATCCTTGGGGAAAACCACTTCATTACCGTTTGGTGAACCGGCGCAACTTTGAGATAACGAGCGAAGGTCCAGACCAAATGTTTATGACGAGTAATGATGTTCGCGCAGAAGTAAGTGTAGAGTCACACACGGTTGAGCAACAAGAGGAAATGGTTGCAGAAAATACTGGTCCAACTGAAGCATCAAGTTTCCATCCAAACCATACCTGGATTGTTGTGCGCAAAGCAGAAATTGAGGCAGAAAAAGCTATAGAAGCAGGCAATACCTTGGCAACATGGGAACAGTACCTGCCTGATACAGAAAAAGTGTCTACGGATGCAATTGTGAAACAAAACCACAACTTTGCCATTACATGGCAAATAGGTGGTGCTACGACACTTGCAGGTGCGGCATATTTTGATTTTTTCACGTGGTTGATGCTTGGAACCGCCATTATTTTTGTTTTTGTTGGCTACTTTTATGTACCTAAGACCTACATCCAAGACGATGGAATGGTTTCAGCTTCAGCCCAAATTGAATAACATATTTTGTTGAATCACTCCACCTTTGTCCTCATCACTTTTTATTTTTCAATGTGACAGCAACTTTGAAAAATAAAAAACTAGGGCCTGTCCTTTTGGGGAGGCACGTATAAATGAAAGGTGTGCGGGGTTATTGACTGAGGTTGATGGCGCGGATTTTGAGGCGATTGCCGTCAGGTATCAGTAGAAAATGGGTCCACTTAGCCGAGGTGGTAGCAAATGGAATTGCAAGCCGGTTTCGGATGTGGATACCATCGTCTACGCTCGGATTTTGCCGTAGGACTCTGTTTGCAGTTGTAACGAGCCAAGTAGCATCAGAAACAGGAGCAGCAGCGACGCTTCCCTGAGCAAGTGCAATAGTTTCGACAGCCTCGCGTGGTTGCCAGACAACCATCCGGTTGCGCACGGGGTCGTAGAACGCATGGGAACTGCTTGAGGGTGAGAATGGGTTTGTGGTTGCAATCTGCCATACAATTGCTCGGGTAGCCCCAGACTGTAAAATCGGTAGCGCAATGGATGTGAGTATCGGATTAGTTGCGCGCAGATCAAACTCAACTAGTGCAAGTCTGCCGTTTGCAATTTTGTAGGCTCGAAGACGGTCTTGGCCGACAAAACAAGGCAACAGCCAATCGCTCTCGCCATCGTCGATCACGCGTTGGCCGCTTTGCGTTTTCACAACAAGGTGAAAACGATTTTCTTCTTGAGATCGCCTTGACCAAGCGAGAGAGCCAAGTTCGTTGGTGGTAGGGAAGCAATTGATGGCATCATCTGAAACAATCCAACGTAGTGCTCCAGTTGCCCAATCCACTTTGCCAATCCATCGACCTTGGTCTCCATTTGGTGCGCTTACGAGAGTAAAATCGTTGTTCGCACTTCGACCAAGAAGAAGCCCACTTCTCTCGATGGTAAACGGCGCAATGCGGCGACCTCGAATTGGATCGAGTGCATGCAACTCAATCGTAGTCGTCTGTACTGGTGCATTTGTATTGCCACAGAGCAACGCAATTGGAGGAGTTTTTCCAAGTTGCACTATTGCATGCAGGCCGTTGGGCGAGATTACAGGAAGTGTGATTCGGTCCCAGGGCAATTCACCCGCAGGCCAATCTATATCGTGTGATGAAGAAACGAGGGCTTTTTTCGCTGGCGTAAGAATCGAGTTAAGCGTGTTCATCGCTTCACGTTTTGTCTCGAGACTCGCAACCGGCTTGGCCGTCTTTGGCGCTCCACCACAACTGCAAAGTACAAACGTACTTAATAGAAAAATAATTTTATTCGACTTCAGCAGCATCGAACGTTGACTGAATTGCTTCACTATCTGGTGTGTAGTCTGCCGCTGGATTTCGTAAACGCTCGACAAGGAAATCATTTTTATTTGATTCAATTCGCTTTATTTGTTGGTCGACAGGCAAGGAAATCTCTTGTAATCGTTGGAGGTAGTCAAGGTTGTAATTATCTCCGTTGTCGTTTAGCGTTTCAACAATGGTTGGCGTGATAAAGACGAGCAGCTCTTCGCGAATCGTTGTGTCATCGACGGAGGTAAAGAGGGCGCCAATCAACGGAATGTCGCCAAGGAGAGGGAATTTTCGCTTTGTCTTCGATTCACTTTCTTTTAGAATGCCACCAATCAAGACTGTTTGGCCATCCCGAAGTTGGATTTGACTTCGTACTTGCCGGCGAGTAAATACGGGGTTGTCCCCAACGCCGGTTCCTGCTTGATCGGAAAGTTCAACATTAATCGTCAGGTCGACATCACCGTGAGCAGTGATGCGTGGTCGAACATTCAACATGACGCCTACATCACGGTAATCAAAACCGCCTTCAACTAGACCAGCGCTCGTGGTGTTGCTTGTTGTTCGGACGGGTACTTCGGAGCCATTGAAGAAGATGGATTCTTTGTTATCTGCAGTGAATGTTCTTGGCTGTTGGATAATACGAACATTTGTTAACTTGTTTAATGCATCAAGCGCTACACCGACAGACCCAGTGACATCGAGGACTGCTCCACCACCCGAGAAGATGCCGCCAAGAATGTCGGTGATTTGGGCATCTTGTAGAGCGCCGCTAACACCAATGGAGTTGTCGCCATCGCCACTGACACCAGAACCCCATCGAAGTCCGACTGTAAGGTCATCTGCAAGTGTGACCGAAGCAATAGTTGCGGAAATCATAACTTGCCTTGTTGGTCTATCAAATTCATCTATGACGTCAAGAACATGTTGCATATATTCTGGTGGTGCAACAATTGCAAGAGCATTTTGTCTTACGATTGGCACGAGGCGTATCTTTGCGATTAAAGATGATTCAGGCGATTGGTCATCAGAGTTTGCACCGCCTTGTTGCCATGGGAAACCCATTTGCCCACCCGATTCATTATCCGTTGCTGTTGCAGAATCGCCAAAGCCCTCCCCAGAGAGACCGACGTCTGGCCGTTGGATTGTTGCAGAAACACCGGGTGATGCAAGAAGCGCGTTGATTTCTTCTGAAAGTGAGACAGCGTCAGCATGTTTTAGTTCCACGACTTTAGGCAATCCAACATCGCTTGGCATATCGAGTGAATCAATAATCGAATCAAGAAACGCGAAGCTTTCTTCAGTCTTTGATAAAACTAACAACGCATTTTTATCTGGGTACGCTTCAAAACGATAGACTCCGCTCATTGCTTCGGTCACATCAGCACGTCCTGCTTGTTGCCCGCCTCTTACACTGCCACCACTATTGGATGACCCATCACCTAAAATTTCTTGAAGCAAATTACGGATTTTAATTGGGTCACTGTATTGCAAGACATACATTTTGCTGGTTTCAGTCGGGCGTGGTAAATCCCACTCGCTCATGATAAGCTCTTCAATGTCTTCCATAACATCTGGCTCTGCTTGCACAGTGACCGAATTTTGTTGCATGTTTACGGTGAGGCGCAACTCGACTTTTTCAGAACCAGATGTTGTTGAAGTTTGCGTTCTTGCATTACGTTGGTTTCTGTTGTTCGAGCTACTGCTGGATGACGAAGAACCAGATTCATCAAAAAGGTCTAGAATGTTCGTGGAAATTTCTGAAGCATCTGCATATTTGAGACGAAATGTTTTTACTTCACCACTTCGCCAAATTCGATCGAGTTGATCAATGAGCACTTGGATTCGCTGGCAAAGACCGACGTCGCCAAGAAGCACGATTTGATTTGACACAGGATAAACTGTTAAAGATCCATAGTCGGGAAACATCTCATTTATGCGGTCGCCAATAACAGCGGCTTCAGTTCGCTCAATACTAAACACCTTAATGACGAGTGTGCCACGGTCTTGACGATTCATTACATTGTCATCTACGCCAAGAACGGGGATGTCGCCGATGTCACCGAGCATAGAATCAAGCGGGCCAATGATAATCATATCGTCGCGTTCGATAACGCCGACTTGGTTCAATCGAAATGCCTGAAAGAGAAGGTCGAGTGCAACGGCACGATCGACGGGCTCGTTGTTGCGCAGTGTAACTTTCTTCGCGCGCAGCGACGTCGCGCTTACTGGAATGACAACTTTGCCTGTCGTTTGAGCAATAAACCCAAGCGTGTCCTCGATAGCGACCTCGTTGAAAGCAAGAACTACAAGGCCTGATGGAATGGGGACTTTCAAAGGCCACCGGATCATTTTTGCGACATCAGGGCCGGTAAGAACTTCAACCTCTTTTGTCGGAACGGGCTCTTCAATAATTATTTCTTCGATGACAATGTCTTCAGCCGGAACCTCTACGATGACTTCCTCCACTATCTCAGGAATCTCAATAGTTGGTGCTGACTCAGGAGCAGGGCGGTCTTGTGCAAATGCAACGCTTGTAATGGCTGTTGCTACGAGGAGTTTGATTTGTATCACGTTGACTTTGCTCACTTTTTAGATTCCTTCTCTCTGCTCTTTTTATTTGGACTACAAATGGCCAACTTCAGGAAAGAGAATAACGTTAGATTAGGGGGAATATTACTTCTATTTTTGTATGTATGTGAAGAATACCTATCGGACTTTCATCGGCAAAATAGGGCTCCTCGTAACAGAAAAGCGAAATATTAGACTCTGGAGATTTTGGAAATATCCAGCGAAGGATCGCAGCGCTTAGTTACCCCTCGACCTCTTTTAAAAAGTTGTCTGGCGCGTGTGCGGGAGCCTCTTGGGTGAAGAAGTCTTCACTCGATTCAAAAAGCGGAATAGGATATACACCACCACGATGTTCGACGGTCACTTGGGAAGGTGCATTCGTGCTAACCACTTTTACACCCTGGTTTTCTTCTCCAATTTTAATCCGCATGACAGCATCAGGCCCGCTGCCTGAGCCCCTGAACCATGCTTCTTCCCCAATTATAGCGATTAGGGGTGGTCCCATATACCGTGCTGGGGGTGGTGGTGGCCCTTCATCGACGATTTTATCTGGAACGTCTGGCGTGTCCTGCCTGGGCGGTGGTGGCGGAGGTGCTGGTACGTTTTTAACAATCCGGATTGGCTTGAAGAAAGCCGATCGACCATTGAATCGGTCGATGTCCATTCGCACGTTAGTGTCGTATTGCTCTAGTAGTGTGCTTGAAGCATTCGATGAGACTCCGCTACTGGATTGACCCAGAAGTGGCGTAAGTACTGAAGAAACACCCATAAAGCAAAGAATGAGAATCACGAGAATAGAGAGTGCACTCCAGCCTAAAGGGCCTTTGAGTTTGTCAAGTTCCATTATCTTCGACCTTTCCTGCTTGAACTTGCGACGACCCACGCTTCAACGGCTAGGTCGACTCGGATCAGTCGACCTTCTTTGCGTGTGAGTCGAATATCGGAAACAGTATCAATGGCTGAGCTACTTTCTAGGTCAGCAATGACTTTAAGAATATCTTCTTGAGTCGCTTCGAATCGAATATCGCCAATAATTTGTTCAATCTGCTGGCCTGATTTTGCGATCCCTGGTAATGAGCCAGATTTCATTCGAGTTGTTTTTGTTCGAGTGTACTCATCATTCTTTACATTGTGTGATTCAAGAATAGCGTGTACGGCATCGGTCATCTCTGCAGTCCCAATTGCTTTGCTGCGGGGGAGTGAAACCTCGCCAAACGTTGCAATATTTTTCTTGTCAGAAGAAGTCAGTTGAATTGGTTTATTCACTTCTTGGATTTGCATTTTAATCTCATTTGCCTTTGCTGACCATTGCGCACCGATGTCTGCAACAGTTGCGTCCCACACGAGAAAAGCCAATGTGAAAATGATGGACCAGAAAGCCCATTGCATTGCCCGCGACCAAGCGGAGACTTGTTCGAGTAGCTGCCGAAGTTGATTACTCATTTGGGAGATCCTTCAGATGATCCATTAACAAACGAAATTCTTTTTGCAATCGTTCTTTAACTTCTGGATTTGCGCGGCCGACACGCTTCTTTGCTTCTGCAATATCTTTGACTGCAATCATGACTTCGCTGCGATTCATTAACTTTATTTGCTCTGGTGATATTGGATCCGGCACACGTAGTGTTGGGCTGTCTGCATCGCGGTTGCCGCTATGTGAAGAGGCACCTGAATTGTCAGAACCACTTGGCGGTCTAGGTCGGCTTGTTTCACGGACAGGTTGATTATCGAGCGTTTTAATTGGTGTGGTTTGTAGAGGAATGTCATCCGCGTTTGCTGATTCCATAGGTGAAACATTTTCATCATTGGAAGCGTTGGTAGGCGCTGCAACTTCGACGGCTTTTTCTTCAGGGGCGATACCGGCTTGGCGCATTGCAAGGGTCC
Organism: Phycisphaerae bacterium; assembly: GCA_002689385.1. Taxonomy (GTDB): domain Bacteria; phylum Planctomycetota; class Phycisphaerae; order Phycisphaerales; family SM1A02. Next base: position 10,098 of record NZFX01000083.1, on the reverse strand, counting down.
ATTTCCCAAAATCTTGATCTGTCGTATACCGTGGTCTTCGAATTGCGGAACTGACCGTAGCCCATAAATCAAACTCCCGGTCGCCGTACGTTCCCGCAGGGTCGTAGGCAAAGGTGATTTCATTGAACATACCTGTCTGTTGCAAATTGGTTTGCATTTTTGCAATGAGCTCCGCAGCAGTCTTTCCATCAGCATTGATTGCTCGGCCACGAACAGATACAGGTTGGCCAATATCAATTCGGATGGATTCAATTTCAATGCCTATGGGGATGTTGTTTGCAACATCTGCTATGACTTTTGTCATCGGCCACGCTGTTTTGCCAAGTTCTTTGTAGATAACTTGTTGTTTTCTGGATTCGACAAGTGCATTGTATTGCGAGCTGATTTCGGGGTTCATCATTTCAAGCATGGCTAATCGAATGCCAGAAAACAATGCAGGCCCAAGAGCAAGCAAAAGAACAGCAACAGTTGCAAGTCGAAGTGCAAACGACCGATTATCAAACTTAGTGATGAGTCGATCTGCCAATGAGGGGTGCAACACCTCAGCATGTTGCCGCATAGTCGTGAGGTTTTGTAATGACCCGGTGCTCGCGAGCAGACCACCGATAGCAATGCCCCAAGTGGACCACCAAGACGCATCATCAGCGGGCGTGTTTGCAACGCGTTTTGATGCGTTTTCAGAAATACTACTTGGTAGAATAAAGAGCAAATCGTTGTTGTACTGGACACCGACGGTAGCGCGCAATTGCTGGGTCATGGCTTCAGTGAAGGAGTCAGTATGGTTGTGCAACGTGGCAGTTTCGTTTGCAACCCGAACAATACCCTCAATGAATGTGTCCTTACTTATATTATTTTCTCGTGTAGCACGAAGTGCTGAACCGTTGGCGTGTGAAATCGAGATTGTGACTGTGCCGTCTGAGGGGTCAGCGAGAACAGCCGGTTCGTTTGGTCTAAAGCCATTGAGTAATGCTGCGATAGAGGCAGCGTCTGGGATGAAGCTTGCGTGATCCAGGCAATGGGGAAAAGTAATCTTGGCATTTTCTGGCCAAGCAACTATGAGTCCAACTCTGTTGGTTTCGCCAATAGCGGCATCAAGCGGAGCAAATGCTCGGCGGTGGGTGTCAGCTTGGCCCAATAATTTTGCTTCAACCTGCAATCGTAACGCTTCGAAAATTTGCTCATCGCCTACGTTTGGCAGCGTAGTCGTTCTGCATACTGTTGAAGAGCCGGGCAAGATGCCAAACAAGCGTTTTGGGGATTTCTCTTGAATAAGAGCCACGAGCGCTTCGTCTGAGGAAACTTCGATAGCATCGAGCAACTCGACACGTTTCGTTGGGTCAGACGTATGTGTGTCAGCGATAACACACCGCCAGGTTGTGCCGACTCGATGGACAACGGCAGTAATCGAACTATTGTCGTTGGTTTCGCTTGCTTTTATTGATTTGGTTAGGGTACTCATTGCTCTCGGTATTCTAGTATCGTCACAGGAAGGGTAGAACGGTCGACTATAACAATAATTTCCTGTTCTACGCTACTTCCTTCAACTTTTCCGAGACTCGAAATAGTGAATACGTTGGATCGAGTGTCAAAAAGAGCATATATAAAATCAATCATTGTCGGCTCAATGCCCGGAATTTCAAGATAGTCTACTGGGCTGCTGATGCCACCGGCGTTGTTGTTTCTTAGGTAAATCAATTCTTCTACAAGCCGAGAATTATCAGGAAACAAACGATACAAAATTGTTGGAGAAACTGTATTTATATTGAGTTTGCCAGGAGGTGCTTCGTGTGCGTGAAAAAGGCATGTTTCAGCGAAAATGACTCGAAGTTGGTCATCCGTTAGGTTGGTCACGCCCTCGGCATCTCCTGAAATAGAGCGGAGTGTTTGCGTGAGCAGGGTAGATAATGAAGTTGCACTTGCGCCAAATGCAAGCAATGCATCTGCTTGCGCGGGCTCGATGCCAAGACGAAGTTGGAGCGTTTGTGCATTTTCTCGCGCAAGATTGAGCCGAGCGTAACCACTTTCTGTCCCGCCACCTTCAACCGATGACGTTGTCAGTAATGAAGCCCAGCCACCCTCAAGGTATTTATCTGGTTCATCCCAAGGTAAACTTTCGCCACCGTCATCCTCATTTGCATCGAGCCGAAAATCTAAATCCCAATCTTCCCCGCGAACATCATCGGGCATAACGCCGGCGATAAGTTCAAGTTCAGCGATGGATTGAAGCAAGCCGTTTCTTGGTTCGTAACTTGTTTCAAGTCCTAAGTAATAGTCTCGTTCAACGCCTAGGTTCCTTGGTTCATCGTCACTATCAATCCAATCGAGGATTGATTCCATTACGCCGAAAGCGAGAATTTCATCAATAACAAGTTGGAAGGCTGCGTTGTTTTCTGAGTTGATGTTGAACTTTGCGTGTTCATCCATCGGGCCGGTCCAATCTTTGCCCTCAATGTGGTGCCGAATGTCCCACGTTGCTTTTCCTGCTTGGCCTTTTGCAACGTAATCAAGGTTGTCAACTAATGCAAAAGCGTTGTTTGGAACTGGCCTTGCGGTGTGGTCAGCCATTGCGGCTATAGAGGATTCAATACCTGCACGTGCAGCCCAACGCGCTTGGATGCGGTCATGCACTTCGATGCCAAGAAGGGACTGCCGATGTGAGAAAACTTGAATGGACGATGTCACAATTGCAGCAATCCCAAGTGCCCACAAAGAGAGCACAATAACGGAACCACGTTTTTTTGTTCTGCACGTCATTCGATTGGAATCTCAATTTCAGTACCATCGGGGGCGACAAACGTAGTGGTCCGACCGCCTGCACTGTTGATGCCACCATTGCCTGCAGTGCCTCCAGCAGTTTCATTGCCCGATGATACACCGCCACCGGCTTCGCCAGAGCCCGAGTCATCTGTTTCACCTCGATCTGCCGCACCTGCACCATTTCCGCTGAGCCCACCACCTTCACCAGGAAAGTCGCCATTGGCTACACGTTCTTCGTCAAGCAACTGTGCAAGGAGGACGAGCTTATCATCTGGCGAACGAACACGGTCAAGTGGGACAATCGTGCGCAGTGTCACGGATGTCGTAGAAATGTCATTTTCTTCCATCCCAGATGAAGTTACAGTAATACGTATTGCTACTGGTATACCGCTTTCATCAGAATCCCATTGCCTAAACCAAGAAGTTCCGTCAAATGCTTCGAGTTCAATTGCGACAATACCTTCTGAAATTGGCGTTGCTATGCCGCCACCAGTTGGGTTGTCGTCAAGAATAGGGTCGCGACGTTTCCATAAAGCAACGCCAGTGTCGTTGTCTTCAATTCTAAATTGTGTTTCGTATTCAAAGCCTTCGCCGTTAAAGTCGATTTCTTTGTTTGCGCGTAAGTTCCCATTGAAGATCAATAACTCATCTCGAGAAACCATGTCTCCGTCATATCTTCCTGTGCTGTCGGAAATGAACACACGCGTGGCAAACAAATCACCTCGGCGCAATACAGTAATGGTGTCACGGCGAATTGTTCGCAGAGCATTATCGCATCGTGAAAATGCTTCAAGCCGTTGCCTACTTATAGCTTTTGCGGAACCGAGTTGCGAGAGCGAAACAGTGATGCCACCTAGTACGATGGTTGCCATCATGCCTGCAATCATAAGTTCAATAATGGTAAAGCCGCGGCGATTCAATTTAGTTCCCTCGCTTCAATATCTTCCCAGTATCGTGCTTCTCGGTCTACAGGCTCTGCTGGCGAGCGGTCAACAGGTTCACCATGAACACGAGCTATTTCAGTCTCTATAGCTAGCGACTTTTCTCCACCTCCAACTACCCAGAAAACGGTGACAATTGCGTGTACCGGAAGGTACTCAGAATCGCCGTCGAGTGCTATTTCGTACGAAAAATCTTGGAAGGGCGGGTCGAACTGATCTGTCTTTGGGTACGCTTTTTCATATTCATCTGGCCCGACAATCAGGACCATTGAAATGAGCTCATCGGCAAGCCATGAAGCAGTGATCTGTTTTTCAGCGTTTGTTTGCCTTGTCAAGGATCGACTGCTAATAGAGATGACTACAGCAAGCCCAACAGCAAGCATTGCAGAGCCAATAATCACATCTAATAGCGCAAAACCATTCCGTTGCTTTACCATTCTTCGCGCCCTCTACCTTGTGCATCAAGATCAATTGGCATAAGCGGTTCTACGCCTTCACCGTCAAGCCAAACTTTTGGACCAATGGCATGCGTCGGAAGTGAAATAACAGCGGATCGATTTTCCCATTGCAACATGACCTCAATGAGTGGGCGCGCTTCGCCGGGCGTGGAAGTGACCGGCCACTGCGAAGTGTCTGTTAAATCTCCATCGACATAAATGGCAAGTGCGTCTTGGTCAAGCCAACTTGGAAGTACTATTGGTTTGGCAAGCGGGTCGAATTCCCAGAACCGTTCACCATCTTCTTCAACTTTTGTAAGAAGGGCAAACTCCTTTAAATTTGCGTTGTATTGCAAAGCAGAGGGCTGATTGCTTGTGATGTTTCGGTGCGCGTACATCAACACTATATCTGTAACTCGTTCAACAGTAAGCGTGAATTCTCGACTGGCGTTCCCGGCAAGGCGTGGCAGTATCATCGCGGACATAATTCCAATAATAATGACAACAATGATTATTTCTAAAAGGGTGAATGCCTTTCTATGGGAAGCACAAGCAAAGTTCATGCATTATTGCGTGACATCAGCGTTGATGTCTTCGCCTCCTGGCTCTCCGTCTTCACCAAAACTGACGATGTCGTAGCTGTAGTTTATATTTCCAGGAACAAGAATTTCAAACGTGTTGCCCCAAGGGTCAACAATGTCATCATTTTTTTGCAAAAAGGGACCGCCAGGCGCACCACCATCTTCTTGTGGGAGAAGCAGTAGTTCGAGTTCAAAATCATCGCTTACTTTAGAAAGACCCATTTCGAGGTGGTACAACTCAACAGCCTGAGCAATAGCACTCGCTTTGGATTTTGCAGCAGCATGTTTTGCAGTGCCAACTCGACTGAGTAATTTTGGTGCGATGAGCGTTGCAAGGACTGCAATAATCATGACAACAACAATGATTTCAAGGAGCGTAAAACCTCTTCGGGCAGGACGATGTGTTTTTGTTTTTTGTGGCATAGTATTTCCTATAACGTGTTTAACGCACGAGCGATTGCAATTCAAGTAGAGGGAGTAGTATGGCTGCGAGTACAAAACAAGCAAGTGACGCCATTACAATGAGTAAAACGGGGGGCAGTGCTTTTGTGAAAAGGTTTAGAGAAGCATTTACTTGGCGATCAAAGGCGGTTGCAGAATGCAATAACATCTCTTCCAACTTCCCTGAACGTTCTCCAAGATTGACTACCTGAACAAGAAGCGGTGGGAACAGGCCGGATTCTTCAAGCGGGTTAGCAAGAGGCTTACCGCTTGAAACTTCTTCTTGTACTGCATCGACTGCTTCTGCAAGCGCGGCATTTCCGAGTGTATCGCGAGTAATGCGAAGTGCGTCAAGGATTGGAAGGCCAGCAGAAGCAAGTGTGCCGAGTGTTCGTGTAAACCGAGCAACGGCAACATCGCGCAATAGTTTTCCTAAAAGTGGCGTCCGGAGTTTGGCGTGATCAAGTTTGAAACGGTTTTCGGGAACGCCGATCCAGCTTTTCCACGCGACCACAATTGCTCCAAAGCCAACAACAATCCAAATCCACCAGTGTAAAATGAAGTTCGCAAAACCCATGACAACAAGGGTGGGCCAAGGTAATTCCATCTGGCCAGCAAGTGGTTCGATAAGGCGTGGAACTAAAACAGTTACGAGTACAATGCCACTAATTGCAATCAAACCAGCAATGATTGCTGGGTACATGATTGCGCCAAGGAGCTCTCGTTTTAGTTCAAGCGACCGGTCCATGAGATCTGCAAGTTGGTGCAGGATGACGCTCATTTGACCTGATGCATCAGAAGCTCGGAGCATGCCAACAATTAAGTCATCAAACGGGTCGCCCCATTCTGCTGCAGCTTTGTACATTGGGTCGCCCGCTTCAACACAGGCAATAAAATGGTCGAGCACATCACCAGCTGAAGGCGTTGCTTGCCGTCGAATAGTACGCAACGCTTGCATGAGCGGAAGACCGGCTTCTTGCGCAGTTGCAAGTTCGCGAATCATGGCAGACATTTCAATTTTGGAAAGACGTTTTTTTCGTGTTTGACTTACGCCTGAAAGTTTGTCAGCTGCTTTTGCTTTTTCTACTTTTGTTGCGGTTTCACCACGGCTGCTTAGTTGTTGGATGATGTCGGCACGATCTCGTCCTTTAAGGACGCCGTTTTTTGCTTCACCGCTGGTAGTTATTGATTGATAGCGAAAGTCGACCATGGAATGTATTACTCACTGTCAACATCTTGCGTTGCACGCAAAACTTCGCCGATGGTCGTTATGCCGTTCACTGCTTTCTTGATAGCATCTGCACGCATCGTTACGTGCGCGTCAGGAAGTAGTGCGGTTAAATCCGAAGCAGTTCGATTATCTGAAATTGCGCTGCGGACTTGTGGGTCAATGACAACAAGTTCGAAGAATCCAACTCTACCGCTAAACCCAGAATTGTTGCACTTGTCGCAACCTTTGCCAATCCACATACCTGCAGTGAACATTGTTCGTTCTTCTGGAGTGAGTCGGTGGGAGAGATCGTTCGAGATGGGGACTTGTTGTTTGCATTCCTTGCAGATTTTTCGGCCAAGCCGCTGCGCAAGTACGCCTTCAAGTACTGACGCAACAAGGTACGGTTCAACACCCATGTCGACGAGTCGGCCGATTGAACTAACTGCGTCGTTTGTGTGTATGGTGGAGAAAATCAAGTGGCCAGTAAGTGCAGAGCGAATTGAAATGTCTGCCGTTTCGCCGTCACGAATCTCGCCAACAAAAACGATGTCTGGATCTTGTCGAAGAATCGAACGCAGCCCCGCAGCAAACGTGAGTCCACGTTTGGGGTTTACCGGTATCTGATTTATGCCGTTGAGTTCGTATTCAACAGGGTCTTCTATCGTAATAATTTTTTTTCTTGGGTCGTACAGTTTGTTCAATGCTGCATACAACGACGTTGTTTTACCTGATCCAGTTGGGCCTGTGACAAGCACGAGCCCGTGTGGTTTTTCGATCAACTTGTCCATCTTGTCTTGCATTTCTTGGTCCATGCCAAGAGAGAGAAGGTCAAGAGGAAGCGTGCTCTTATCGAGGATACGCATGACAACGGATTCGCCGTAAAGCGTTGGCACAGTTGAAACACGGATGTCGACTTTGCGTCCTTCGAAACGCAACGCAATGTGCCCGTCTTGTGGAACATATCGTTCAGCAATGTTCATTGAAGACATGATTTTGATTCGGCCTGTTAGAGCAGCTTGTAAATGTTTCGGTGGGGGAGTCTGTTCAACTAGGACACCGTCTACCCTGTATTTAACCTTAAGTTCTGTCTCAAATGGCTCAATATGAACATCACTTGCTCTTTGTTGAATCGCTTCAAGGAGAAGTAAGTTGACGAGATTGATGAGGGTCGGTTGCTCCGCCATGACAAGGATGTTGTCGGTTTCAATAGCATCAACATTATGGTCAAGCGTGTCGGAGTCTTGCGCATCACCACCCAAGCTTTCAGCCATTCTTGCGGCAGTCGTACCATAATGTTTTCGCATGAGCTCGGAAAAAATTTGTTTATCCATGCCACAGCGAGTAATTGGGTATTGCGTAACAGTGGCAAGTTCATCGGATGCTTCGATGTCAGCGGGATTTAGCATCGCAACCAGCAAGCGTCCTTGCTCGATAGCGATTGGCAATACTCGAAGGCGAACGGCGAGTTCGGCGTCGAGCAAACGGATGGTATTGTCTTCAACTTCAGGTGAAGAATCTATCCACTGCAACCCCATTGTTTCGCAGTCGACCTTTGCATCAGGAGCACTGGGACTCTCGATGCTTTCTACACTTGTAATGCTCGATTCGTTTTCCATAGGGTTTGTATGTTAACTGCCTGGCTTGCCCTTGTTGTTCCAGCCACTATTAGCGCCATCATTTGGGCCTTTTTTATTTCCCTTGCCCTTGCTTTTTCCACTTGGATTAACTTTTCCGCCTGAAAGGGAAAGTTCGCTGTTTCCACCAGCCCCTGGTGAGCTAGGTGGTGAAGCTGGTTGTTCGGAACGTGGAACCCATCTTCGGGAACCATCGAGTTCAAGGAATTCATCGGCACTAAGTAGGGCGCGTAGCATCTCGATATATTCTTTTCCAAGTGCTTCGCGTTTCTTATAGATTGCCCGTGTGGGATCTTCCAGTGCGCTTGGTGTACCGCCGGCTTTTCTGATTTGCCCAGCTTGTTCACGATGCAGTTGTGCTTCTGGCTCATGCTTTCGAGTGAGGCCAAGAAGTTGGAAGTTTATAGCGCTTAACTCTTGATTGTAGGAAAGTTCAAGTGCACGAATTTGAGCAGTAACTTCAGTAGCATATGCTGGGTTTTCTGCAGCTTGTTGGAAAAGACGCTGGGCTGGGGTTCGCCTGTAAATACGGGTGTATCCACGTTTCAATGATCGGGCGCGAAAGTCTTCACTATCTATAGGCGAGAGTTGGCTGCAAACTATTTCTGTGTACCGGTCGTTCAAGTCGCGGACTTCAACGCGGGCCTTAATCAGGTCATCACTTAGACTAGCATCACGTTTATCGTTGCCTGAAAGAATGTTGTCAAACAATTTTTTTGGATTGCCTCGCAAAATTGAATCGCGGTTTCGCATAGCGATGTCGAGCGCGAGAGCATATTCGTCAAGTGAATCTGCAATAGTGCTTTCCGCAACAGGGGAGAGATTGCAATCGCGCATTATGAGGAAAAGGTCCACTGACTCGCCACTCAAACGCCCTCGGCTCATATGTTTTTCCCTATAGAGTCGTTGTGAAAAACTAGGCCAAAGTGCTCTCTGCTCTGGGACAAGAATTGCCTGAATGTTTTCAAGCAGACCTTGGTCAAGTTGTCTTTTTTGTATAAGCCAATCACCCAATGCGTTGAGCACTGGCTCAAGTGTGTCCTTGCTGCTTGAAGGAGTTTGTTCCTTCATTTCTTCAGCAACTTTATTTAGCCGTTCTTGCGTGGCAGCCCAACCGTATTCAAAGTCGTCTGTGTACGATTCAAACATCGCCTCGACAATGACTTCTTGGGTTTCGTCAAGGTTGAGACCTTCTGCAAACACAACAAGATCGCGTGAAAAATATGCTGGCTGCATGGCTTCTGCCATGTATTCCATTTGAGCCGAGGCAGTGCTAGGCATCCAAAAGGTTGAAATCAGTGCTGCAGTAGCGAATAAGATCGTTTTTATTGGTTTTAGGGTCATTGTAAGGTCCTTCTCATTGCATGAGTTTTACGTTGGCAAAACAGGTAGAAAGTCTACTTTCGGTTTGAACATACAGGTAGTTCAACGCACTTGCATAATAAATATGACGGTTTATTTTAAAATTTGGGCTATCGGACTGCTTCACGATGTAGGTGTGACCGTTCGTTGTTCTATTCGCTTCTCAAAAGAGCCCTGCACGATACGGTTTACATAAATAGATGGCGTATGAATCTGGTCAGGATCGAACGTACCAGTAGGAACGATTTCTTCCACCTCTGCAATGGTGACTTTGCCTGCCATTGCAACCATCGGGTTAAAGTTGCGTGCTGTTTTTCTATAGATGAGGTTACCAGCTTCGTCAGCTTTCCACGCCTTCACCAGTGAAACATCAGCAACGATACCACGTTCAAGCACACATGTTTCGCCTTCAAACTCCATCGTTTCTTTGCCTTCTGCGACAACAGTGCCAACGCCCGTTTTGGTGTAAAAACCACGTATGCCTGCACCGCCTGCGCGGAGCCGTTCTGCAAGGGTGCCTTGTGGGCAAAATTCAATCTCTAACTCTTTAGCCATGAATTGCCGTTCAAATTCAGCATTTTCACCGACATACGAACTGAGCATTTTTTTAATCTGTTTTGTTTGTAAAAGTAAGCCCAAACCCCAATCATCAACGCCGGCGTTATTCGAAACACAGGTGAGATCTTTCGCGCCACTATCTCGAAGCGCCACGATGAGATTTTCGGGTATTCC
>NZFX01000082.1 GCA_002689385.1 Phycisphaerae bacterium | reverse complement strand
ACGTTGGTGATATCCTCATGGTTGTTAGCAGTTGGGGCCCCTGCTAAATCACTTTTCTTTTTTCAAAGTAACAGTCACTTTCAGTCATATCCTCATCATTATGCTGAAAATAGAGTTTATTGGCCTCAAGAATGGCTCATGCGACAGAATGTATCTTCAATACGATGCGCGGATTCTTGGCGTCTTTTCCCACACTGTGTTGAACAATCAATAGCTAAAGAAAGCAATGCACAATGAAAGCAAGTCTTCTCAAACGTGGGCAACCTACTTGAGGTCATCGAAACATGGTGATGTGGCATGGGCGGACTCTTTGATCATCAAAAAGAACACAAGCAACTTTCACGAGACATGTGGGACATTCACTGGTCTACATTTAACCCTAGCGAAAGCGATGCTCTTACTGCAGGATTCGCTTGTCAAAGCCAATCCAAACGGTTTGCAAAAATTCCAAAACTAATACAACTTAAGCTTTGTCATCTTGAGTATGGCGTTGGTCCTGTAACCGCGTCAACGCCTTCATTTCGACCTGTAGCAGAAGGACGAAGACCTGGAACTTCTTTAATCTGTTCTTCATTCAGGATCATACGAAGTTGCATGTGTAGACGGTCATTTAATTCTCTACGCTCAAACCGCAATTTCTCTAATTCAAGTTGACGGTGAATGTCTTCCTTGCTCATTATGTTCTTTCCACCTTCAGCAGAAGCGTTCGACTGATGATTTCCAATCATTGATTCGCAAAGATTCCAAAAGTCATATCGATACGTCGAAGCAAGTTCTTCAAGTCGACTTTGTTGCGCAGGATCCAGACCATTGATTGCTTTTGCCGCTTGCAACATTGTTGTCAAATCGGATCCTTTTTTGAACACGTCTGGATACGCCTTTTTGACAAACTCCATTCGAATTTTCCAAAAATCACTTTCAGGAACTTCCTGAAGTAACTCATCCATCACTATTTGATTCATCAGCAGAAGCGCTCGCTTTGAGTCACGTACACTTGCAAAGGAATCTCGCCAGCGATTTTGCATCATCTGTCCAGCACTCGGATCATTTGTGGATTCATCCATAACCCACATCGCATCCTGTATGTGATTCATGTCGTACGTTGCTTGAACAAATGCATCGTGTTGATTGCTCACTTTATTGTGATAGCCTTGCATTGTTTTACGTATCGACATTATTGAAGCATCTGAGAGTCCATCGTGCAATTCATCAGAAATATCAGACATTACATACAAACCAACTAAATCGATCGTGTCGCCTACTCTTCCATTCCAGTCAAAGGGGTTATCAGGAGCAGAAGTCCGCTGACGCGCACGATGGTTTTCAAGCATTTTGAGGTTTAGATCTTGCCGTTCGAGTGCGGTAATCGCAGCTAGGTCATCAAAGAAAGCAAGGTCAAGCATCGCAACCCTCGCAGCTGCCTTATTGTTTGCTTCCCTCGTCTTGCGCATGCGTGCGCCCAAAGAGAGCGACTGGTCTTCTTGAAGTTCGCTGGAGGTTAGAGAAATTTCTTTTCGTGCAATCAAATAATTTTGGCGGTAATCGTCATAGACGCTCTCAATAATCATTTCGCCCCCTTTATCCAAACCAAATATCAAGGATGCTCGCTCAGGAAAAGATGGTGCAATTGGTTCCGGAATTTCAGCTCCGCCAGAAAGAGTCGTTAGTTGTTCACCCCCCCCTTCCATCTGAACTATATCTTCCTCGGATGATTCAAAAGATCCTTCGGCTAACTCTCCCGTTTGACCAACTGCAATACGCACACTACCGGAGGAACTCGTCATCGCGAGCACCTCTCCTGATTCCATTGAAGAAGATTCACCTTTGAGCATCGCCACAAGTTCCTTACCTAGGATGCCGTTGATTCTTGCTTCCGTTGCATCGATATACTCTTTTCTTGCTTTGCTCAACACATCAAGCTTTGCCGAAAACTCAGTCACCACATCACCACTCATGATTGCTATTGTTTGCACTTTGCGGGATTTCTCAAGTAGGTCAGCGTGGTCCTCCGTTTTCTTTGCCCACTTAGTTCGAAACGATTGTTGCAATTCGTTCAACAAAATGCGTTGTCCTTCGTCAAGTTCTTTCATTCCAAGTGCTTTATCTAAAAATCCTTCAATCTTTTTACCTCCACGCGTGGCATCGTAGAAGGACCTACTGAAATACCACTGCTGCAATTTACGTGCATTGACTTCATCGAGCATCGCATCAATTTTCTTCCATGTTTTCCAGTTAAGTTGACTGATTTCGTAAGCTTGATCCACCAAAGGCTTAAGCAAAATGTCACCGCGACGCTTCAAATCTTCGATTGCATTTTCATCCGACATAAAACGCATCATCATTGCTTGCTGATCCATATCCCGGACTCCAAGCTCGTCAATTTGATCAAGCAACAAACTCACTGTTTCAACAACTGCGCCGAACCCTTCTTTAACATCGTTCAAATATCGCTGGTCGTACAAATCTAACGCTGTATCAATCTCAGCATTTGAATCCAAATCGAGACGATTGTATAACGTTCGCATTTGAGCGCGAGCGCCCCTATTCATTGACCCTAGGAGTTCTGTAATAAACAACTGGTACGCTTCAAGCTCACGTGCAATTTGCACTCGGCCGAGCACAATTCGCTGTTTCTCAGAAAGCATTCCAGAAACTTCTTCAAAAAACTGATTGTCCGAACGATGTATTGCTTTCATAGCACGCTGTGCTTTTCGTACAAGTTCTTCCACCATTGCACGTTCTGGAATGTTAAATGACATAAACCCAAATGTTTCTGCCCCACTTGCAATCGCATCCTCAAAATCTTTTATCTCGCCGTTTCGTGTGCGAGCAAAATCTTCAATGTATCGATCGTATACCTCAATAATTGCTTCACGTTGCGGGAGCGACAATTCTAAATCGTTGGACATTTGTTCTAACTCACGTATCTTTACTGGGTCTGTGAGTAGTGGCATCGACTGCGCTTGCGAAACATCTTCAAGAATGAATACCGTTGCAAAAACAATCAGCATGGCAGTGTATATTGTGTTTTTCATGCACAGATTATATCAATAATAAAACAACGCAACGAGTGAAGCTCGTTGCGTTGTCGGGTTTTGCCTGCTGTGTTTTACTACTTCGTTTATGCTGCTTTACGTGTTCGGATGTTCTTGCCAACGGTTCGCTGATCCTCCGTTGCTCGTCGTTCTGATTCGGTGGTCAGTTTCGTTTTCAACTCAGCTGGTGAGCTTGCCCAAAGATCTGCACCGATTTCTTCTGCAAGTCCTTCAACTCTATTAAAGAGTCCGCCGCCAACGGCGATTTGCGTATTTGGTGATGCGCCGATTGACTTAATGGTGTCAATAATGTTTCGAATGTGCGGCGCATCGCAAGGAGCAGAGGAGAACATGCAGAGTGCGTCAGGTTTGCATTCATTTGTTTCTGCAAGAATTTCATCCGCTGGAACTCCACCGCCGCCAAACTTAACACTCCAGCCATCCGCTTCGCAAAGGTCTGCAACAATTTGTGCTGCAAGGTCATCTGCTTCGCTTGGGCCACAAAAGAGGAGAATGTTTTTGTTGTTACTTGATTGTTGTGTGTAGCCTGCTTGCACTTGATCAACAAGTGAGCGAAGAAGGCGCGTTGCATAGTGATGCGCGACGCTTGTCATTTGATCTGATCGATATAGCGTGTTGATTGCATCAAGAACTGGCCAGAAGCCGTTCTCGGAAATCTCTTCAGCTGTCCAACCGCTTGTGATTGCTTCTGCAACAAAAGTACGAGCGGCAGGTCGATCGCCTGTAATGAGTAATGGAAATAGTTTTTCAATAAATGTATCAGTGTTCACGGCAAAACCCCTTTTGCGTTGTAGGCCTCTTATCCACGAGGCGGTTAAGTCTGTCTCAATGACAGTGACCTTGAAGTGCCAACCAATGGAACTTAGAGCAAGGACAACCCTACAATCGTTTGATGTTGTATCTTCGCTCGACAAATATCGAAAATCCCAAAATAAACCCAATATCGGACTACTTGAATTACAATTTTGGATACAAAAAGAGTGCAAAAACGCTAAAACTCGCGTAAAAAAACGACATATTATCGGCAATCTCCACAAACTTAATAGCCCCAAGGGCTAGTAAACTTGTTGAAAAGTTACGGACAAGCTCCCCAACTGCCAACGACAGCAAGTAGATCAACAACGTCGATGTTGCCATCGCCGTTTACATCGCAGCCAGAATCAGAGCCCCACACTTCGATAATGGCGAGCAAATCACTCACATTGACAAACCCATCACCATTACAGTCACCTGGGCATGGTTCTGTCGTATCACCAGCGGACCATTCGAGCACATCTGACATAAAGAGTTGCTGACTTGATACATCCATGGCCTCTAATGGGAAACCTAGGAATACCGCACCACCACCATGAACAGTATCAAGATGTGTGCCTGCATCGCCTTGATTTCCAGAGAAGGACAATAGGGCATTCGAGGAAGCAGAAACTTCGTCGCTGTAATTTGTATATGAATACGATAAGTTTACCGAACCGAGATCTTCAAAAATACTCATGCCTGTTGCTGTTGTTTGAGCAACATCACTTTGGAAGCTACCGATTCCAAGGTAGTTCGTGCCAAAATCAGTAAGGCCGTTGTCGTACAAGTAGTCTTGACTTGAAAGAACAAGGTGGCCACCATAGTTAATAAAGGTTGCCAACGCTGCTTCTCCAGCACTGCCTGGACCAGCAAAGCCACCCCACTCATCGCCAGTAAACCAGATTACTAATGAATACCCTTGGAGTTCTTCAATTGTTGGCTCGGTGTTTGAGTTGTTCGTGTCGTAAATTTCATACAACAAACCGGCCGCTTCGACCATAGCAATATACTCCGCACGAACATCCGGTTCGTTGTCATCATCGTCAACGAGTAGGACTGTCATTGCATCTGTAGTTCTAAACGTCCACCAACTAGACCAATTGCCTTCACCGCAATTATTTGAAGCGCGTACACGCCAAAAATAAGGGGTGTTTGATTCAAGAAATAGTGGCAATGCATACACTGGCTCTTCTATAGATGAAGCATCATGAATAACCCCTCCTGCAGAATTTGTTGTTGAAAGTTGCAATTGCCAACTAAGTGCTGAAGCACTGTCAGCCCAACTAAAGTTTGGAACAACTGAAATATCAGTTGCGTTGTTTGAGGGTTGCAGTTGCGTCACAACACTCGGTACTCCGCTAGAAACAAAAACGCGCACGACTGCTTCATGCATTGTTCCATCTGCAGGTGCAATACCAACTACGAGTATTTCATGTTCGCCATCTGAAACAAATTCGTTTACGTCTAGTGTTAACGTTACTTCTTCTGGTGGTATGACAGCGTATGAGGAAAGTGACGCTACGATTCCTGAATCTGTTTGCGCTGAAAGGATTACTTGTTCCTCATATCCCATAGCTTGTCCAATAGAAACAGTTGCATCAGCCGAAGTTGGCGCACAAACCTCTATAGAACTAGGTTCTATTGCAAGTGAAAAATCGGGTTCAGAAGCACAGTTGTAACAAACAACAGAAAAATCTTGATCAATGCCGTCACCAATTCCAGGGATGCCGTCAGAGTTAAGGTTTGCTGCTGTTACCGTAATTGTTGCTTGCCCGGGAGTAACTGGACCAAGGAACACACCTTCGGTATTGTTTTGTGCATCTGCAGAACCACCACTTGAGGACCAGCCCTGCGAACCAAAGTTGTTTCCCCTGTATGTTGTCAAACCTGTTGATACAGTTAAATCAAGATCGTTGTTCCATGCAGGCGTGCTGCCGCCAAGACCATGGCCAAGTGCGTCTGTCCAAACCAACATAACTCGCATCGGTTGTGATGCGTCGACTGGTGAAACGGTCACGCTCCATTGATCACCGGTTTGTTCAAGCACTGTTGGCGCGTCAAAGTACCGTGTGAGCCCATTTCCATCCACTAAGGTCGATTGCAAATCCATTCGACCCCAACCTTGCTTCGAATCAAACGGATGACCTAGATAGCCACCATCTGCATCGTCATTTCCAGACAAGTCAATCGCTGAAACGGTAAGTGCACCTTTGATGAGAGCAGGTGTTGGTTCTTCGCCAAGGGTGTTTCGATATTGTTCAACAAATAATGCTACACCACCCGCAACTTGTGGGCAAGCCATGCTTGTACCACACATCAAACTATAGGAAGAACCCGGCACAGTCGAAAGTGTTTGGCAACCTGGCGCCACAATGTGTGGAATGGTCCTGCCGTCAAGGCATGGACCGTGCGCGGAGTTACTTGAAATGTCGTTTATCTCTGCATATTGATTACCACTACTATCGCGCATTTTTGTAGAGCCAACAGTGATAATATTTTTAGCTTCGTCTGGGGATCCCTGGCTGCTTGTGCCACCGTTACCGTTCATGATTGCAAGGACATACGTGAATTGTTGGTTACCTTCTGTGTCTGGATCAGCATCACGAACTGCGATATCTACTTCAAGTGTATCGATGTCGTAACCCTGTGGTGAACCGGCTGGTCCCCAACTGTTACTCGAAGCAATTGCACCGTTTTGGTAAGAGTCCACCATTAACTGCGTCATGCCACCTGGTTGTTGAAATATAGGTGAATACACTTGGTCAAGAAGAGAAACACCTGGTGCAACGCCTTGACCTTGCAAGAAACCACTGCTGTCAGTGCTTCCGCTTGCGCCTGTTGCGCCAACCGTTCCTGCGCAGTGTGTACCGTGTGAACTTGAAGTACCACCACCACAACTTTGACCATCGCAAGCAACAAACTGTCCCGCTAAGTCAGCATGACCTTCGTCACTTCCGCCATCAACAATAGCAACAATCACACCATCACCAGTCACACCTGCAACGTTTAACCATGCTTCGTAGCCTGGGAATGCCATGCCGCCCGCATCTACATTTCCGGCATTGACTTGGTTGCTCATTTCGCTACGCAAGCCACCATCGGTTGGTTTTGGCTGCACGGTAAACACGCCAGGAATTGTTGAGATAGCAAGGTAGGAATTTCCTGGTGCAACGAACGAAACTATCTCGAAACGTTCGTCAAGTCCATGGTGGTCGATTCGCGTTGCACCCACATTTTGTAGTTGTTCTAACACGCCTTCAAGTTCAACGCCTTTGTATACCATTACTTTAGAATCGATTGGTCGAGCTGTTAAATTTCTCCACTTAGGCAGAACTCGGTACCCATTCAAAAAGTCTCCTGACCATCGAACATTTGGAAGCGAATTTGCAGCATCTCTCGCCCCTGGTTCTGACCATGTGATGTAGGTGAAAGGATGAATGTATTGCACCGGGGTCATGCCCGCGTTTTGCATAGCGTCAATCCAAGATTCTTGGATTGGTCCGTCAAACTGAACGAGCCGTAAATCGTTGCCCTCTTGCGAGGCAACTTCCCATTCGGTCGGTGAAACGATTACCTGCAAGCGAGGATCAAACGTTTCTTCGCCAAGAGTAAGTTCGTATGCTCGTTGCGATGCGTTTTGCCCGGGCTTGGCCGCAAATGAAGAAGCGACAACTGCAAGAACAACAACAGTAATGGAACTTATATATTTAAACATAGTGTTTTCTACCTTTTTCTTTCTCTAGTGTACTTAATAGTTCGTCAAATCCAAGAGAAAGGTTGCTAATAACTTGCTTAATTAACGTAAAAACGCTATCGAGAAATATTTCTTTGTAGTTATAGGACCATCTTTGACCTCAACTATCTGCAAAACTTCATAAAATTCCTCTGAGGAATTAACTGGGTCTAGGAGCATTCTAAATCATTGGCAATATGCGCGTTACCTCTGTCAACACACCCAATTAGTCTCTGGGGACTTTTATGGCTTTTTGGTGACGTAAACACATGCAAAAAAAGGTTTTATAGCATGCGAACTTTAAAAAAAGTCTCTGAGGAATAAAATCGTCACAGTAATGAACACCGAAGTCCTGCGTGCGCTAAAAATCGCAGTTCCGGGGGGCACGTGGAAACGGAATGACATCGCGAATATTTGCCATCCCTGTTGCATAAAGAATAGTCCGTTCAAAACCAAGACCAAACCCAGCGTGTGGAACCGTACCGTACTTACGCAAATCGCGATACCACCAGTATGGCTCCGACTCAAGCCTGCATTCCGCAAGCCTTGCATCAAGCACATCCAGGCGCTCTTCTCGTTGAGACCCGCCAATAATTTCACCAATACCTGGTGCAAGTACGTCCATTGCTGCAACAGTTTTTCCGTCGTCGTTCATACGCATGTAAAACGCCTTGATGTCCTTTGGATAATTCATTAAAACAACCGGACGCCCAACGTGCTCTTCAGTCAACCAGCGTTCATGCTCTGATTGTAAATCGCTACCCCACTCTACTTGATAGTCAAACTTAGTGCCCGAATTTTGCGCTTTTACTAACACAGAAATTGCATCGGCGTATTCCATTCGTTCAAAACTTGAAGAGACAAAACTTTCTAACCGATCAATACAGTCCTTATCAATTCGTTGTTGAAAAAAGTTCATGTCGTCTGGCCGTTCGTTCAACAAGTCCGTAAAAATTGTTTTAAGAAAGTCTTCCGCAAGATCAGCATTGTCATGCAAATCCGCAAATGCTATTTCAGGTTCAATCATCCAAAACTCGGACAAGTGCCTGGAAGTGTTGGAATTTTCTGCACGAAACGTTGGGCCAAATGTATACACCCTGCTCAAAGAGCATGCGTAAGTCTCAACATTTATCTGACCAGAGACGGTCAAAAAGGATTCTTTCCCGAAAAAATCTTTTTCAAAATCAACTTTGCCTTCTTTGTTCATCGGCGTATTCACCATGTCCAAAGTTGAAACACGAAACATCTCACCAGCACCCTCGCAATCACTCGCGGTAATCAAGGGAGTATGCACCCATAAAAAACTGTTGTCATGAAAATAACGATGCACTGCCTGAGATAAACTATCTCGAACGCGCGCGACTGCAGCGAACGTGTTTGTTCTTGTTCGAAGATGTGAAACAGTACGCAAATATTCAAACGTGTGTCGTTTTGCTGCAACAGGATAGGTGTCTGGATCCTCAACGAGGCCAACAACAGCAACTTCTTTTGCTTGCATCTCAACCGACTGCCCTTTGCCTTGGGACTCGACCAGCTCACCCGTTACTTCAACCGAAGCACCGGTCGTAAGCCGCAAAATTTCTTCATCGTAATTTGGCAATTCATTGTTTGCGACGATTTGCAGAAGGTCAAAACAACTGCCATCAGTGATCTGGATAAACGAAAGCCCTGCCTTCGAATCTCGGCGCGAACGAACCCAGCCCTGCACCGTGACAGTCTCGCCAACAGGAACTCGCTTGCCTGAGTCTCCAGTGAGAATTGCGCTTAATAATGTTGCTTTTGTTTGGTATGCCATAGATGGGGAATAATACCACTATGCTCCAATCACTGGTTAGATCCTTTCGCTCACTTGGGCGACTACCCCAACGAGCTTAGCCGATGTTTCAATTGATTCCCCAGAGGAGTTTTTTGGACCAGAGTGCGATTAATTCCTCAGAGAAACTTTTGTGCTTGGTGGAAGCATAAAGTCAGCCTGCCAAGACGGCAGATTTACCTGTCACCACAAGTGCATTGACAGCCCTAGAGCGAATTTAAAACGGCACAGCATTTGCATAAGATAAAGCGTCATGGTCTTTCAACCCACAACAGAACCAATTTCGAACGAGCCAAGTAAACGGCTGAATTTGCTTTTGACATGCGGCTCATGGCGTGAGGATTCTCCTATTTTGCAACTTCCACGCCTTCTAGGGCCATTTGGAATTAGCAGTTTAACGGCGAAAAACGGCGAAGAAGCCGTAAAAGCCATCGAATCCAGTGACATACACATTGCCATAGTTGACCTTGCAATCCCTCTAAAAACAGGATCTTCAGACCGACGACCAGGCGGTGAACGGGTTCTTCAACTCCTTCGCCGGCTTGACCCACAACCACCTACAATAGTGATTCGACCAAGGCAAACGTCCGCAAGAGAAAATGCCAGAAGTTTGGCACGCTCCCTGCAAGAAGGTGCCTTCACAGTCGTCGATCGTCCCGCAATGCTTGAAACCCTACTCGATGCCCTACATCGAGCACTTCGAAAGCATTACGCTGATCGCTGGCCAGAACAGAGTTGGAACCGAACCCCCTAAAGTATGTAGCGAACTTATCGTTAAGAGAAATAAGAAAGAAACAGGAGTACAAAAATGATCATTAAACCACTCGGCGACAAATTACTCGTCCAACGCGCAGAAGCGCAAACACAAACAGAAAGCGGTATCTATCTTCCTGAGTCTGCAAAAGACAAACCAAAAGAAGGAAGAATTATCGAAGTAGGCAATGGCCGACTTAACCAAGATACAGGTGAACGAATTCCATTCACCGTCCAAAAAGGTGACCATGTGTTATTCACCTCCTACGCTGGCACTGAAATCAAAATAGATAATGAAGACTATTTGATCATGACCGAAGATGACATCCTCGGCATTGTTGAATAAGCAAGGGGAAACTCACTATGGAACGCGGACCACTACTTGAAATTCTCAACAACATGATTGGAACACAAAAAGGACTTTCCATTATGTTCTACGGAAAAGACAGTGAACTTGAAGTCTCAGACGTTGAATTCGTTGAACAACTCACAAGCACGCAAGGCATCCACTTAAAAACTAAATCAAACAACATTTGGATTGATAGCTCGCACGTTTCTGCTGTATGGCAAGTGCGAGATAACATCTAAACACAAAGAAAGAATAGAACTATGACCGCAAAACAAATTGCATTTGATATCGAAGCACGCGAGCATATGCTCCGCGGAATTCAAAAACTAGCTAAAGCAGTAAAGACAACACTTGGGCCCTCAGGCAGAGTTGTCATTCTTGAGAAATCTTTTGGCGCGCCAACCGTTACTAAAGACGGCGTCAGCGTTGCAAAAGAAATCGAACTCGAAGATCCACGTGAAAACATGGGCGCGCAAATGGTAAAAGAAGTTGCAGCAAAATGTTCAAAAGATGCTGGCGACGGCACAACAACCGCAACAGTGTACGCTGAAGCAATCTTCACAGAAGGCCTCAAAAACATTACTGCTGGAGCACACGCAAACCAAGTACGCCGCGGTATCGACCTTGGTGTTTCCGCAATTGTCAATGAACTCCATGCAATGTCGAATGAAGTCACTGATTCCAGCGAGATTGCCCAAGTAGGCATGTGCGCAGCGAACCAAGATACTGAAATCGGAAAAATTATTGCAAGAGCTATGGACAAAGTCGGCAAAGACGGCGTCATCACAGTCGAAGAGGGCCAATCACTTGAAACTGATGTAGAACTCGTCGAAGGCATGCAGTTTGACAAGGGCTACCTAAGCCCTCACTTTGTCACTGACACTACCGCAATGGATGTCACACTTGACGACTGTTACGTGCTTATTCACGAAAAGAAAATCAGCACGGCAAAAGACATGCTCCCAATTCTTGGCAAAGTTGCCGAGACTGGAAAAGCGCTTCTCATCATCGCTGAAGACGTCGACGCTGAAGCACTTGCGACACTTGTTGTAAACAAACTTCGTGGAACTATCAAGGTCTGCGCAATCAAGGCGCCTGGTTTTGGCGATCGCCGAAAAGCGATGCTTCAAGATATCGCAATTCTCACAGGCGGCGACCCCGTCATGGAAGAATTAGGCATGAATCTTGAGAACCTCGAGCTGTCACAACTTGGTCGTGCAAAGAAAGTCGCTATTGACAAAGATTCAACAACAATCATTGAAGGTGCAGGAAAATCTTCTGACATTAAAGGCCGTATCGATCAGATCCGTGCACAGATTGAAAACACCTCCTCTGACTACGACGCTGAAAAATTACAGGAACGGCTTGCGAAACTCGCCGGCGGTGTTGCGCAGATAAATGTTGGCGCTGCAACTGAAGTTGAAATGAAGGAAAAGAAAGCACGGGTTGAAGATGCACTACACGCATGCCGCGCTGCTGTTGAAGAAGGAATCCTTCCAGGCGGCGGCGTAGCTGTAATCCGAGCAAAGCGCGCTCTTGTTTCCGCTCGCAAAAAAGCAAAAGGCGATGAAAAATTGGGCATCGAAATTGTAGGTCGCGCACTGACTGCACCTATCAAGCAAATCGCTGAAAACTGCGGACTTGATGGCTCCATCGTTTGCCAAAAAGTTGAAGAAGCAAGTGATGACTCTTTCGGGTTCAACGGCCTTACTGGTCAATATGAAGACCTCATCAAGGCGGGCGTGATTGTTCCAACAAAAGTAGAACGAGTTGCGTTGCAAAATGCTGCAAGCATCAGTGGTCTGCTTCTGACAACTGATTGTGCAATCACAGATATTAAAGAAAAGACACCCGCACCAGCAGGTGCCGGCATGGATGACATGGGCTTCTAAACCCGAAGATTCTTTTTCTTAGCGAACAAAAAGGAGCGCCGCACACGTAAGTTGCGACGCTCCTTTTTTTGTTGTTGGCTCTTTCCCCTCCGAAAAACCAACAAACACCATTCTCTTCATATCGAGATTCGCAGAAAAACACAAGACGGTTCCATCTCTCTTTAGGTAGAATGATAAAACTATGGGAAAAAGCGGATCACATCGACAGAAGCACCGACAGCAGAGCCACAATCAATCCCATGCAGAGGGCACCATAACTCCCGTACTGCAAGGCCACCCGCTCGTCCCAACAGCTGAAGCTGACTGGATAGATACCCAAAGCGACTTCATGCAACTTTGTGAAGAACTTGAAGCAAGCGGCATCTTTGCCTACGACACTGAGTTTATTGGTGAAGATTCCTACTTCCCGCACACTTGCCTAATTCAAGTTGCTACTACCAAAAGAGTGGCGCTTGTAGACCCATTTGTCATCAAAGACCTTTCGCGCCTTCATGCATTGATTGCAAGTCCTGATGTAACGACGCTGCTTCACTCTGGGTCCCAAGATCTGGAGCCAGTCGCACGCATCTTTGGAAGCCCACCTGCGGCTATTTTTGATACACAACTCGCTGCTGGTTTTGTTGGATACCCATGGCCAATTTCTCTGACAAAATTGATTGAGTCAATTTTGCACCACGACGTTGGAGGGCACTTTACGTTTTCTCAGTGGGATGCGAGACCACTTTCAAACCGACAACGGTTTTATGCTGCAGACGATGTTCGGTACCTTATCGCCATCCACGAAGTGCTCGAAAAAAGACTCGAAAAACTCAACAGAACTGCATGGGCAGAAAAAGAATTTTCAAAATTCACTTTAATGGAAACGTACGGATTCAATTTGTTTAACACAGTTAAACGAATCTGCAAAAACAAAGCACCTCGTAAAAAAGAAATCCAGAGAATTCAGGCGCTTGCAACCATACGCGAGACCTTTGCAATTCAACTCGATCTCCCAACGCGCGCAGTCATTCCAAACGAGTGCTTGCTTGGTTTAGCAAAAAAACCAGTCGAAACAATTGAGCAACTCGCATCTATGCGAGGGTTCCCACGAAACATGGCAAACCGTTTTGGAGAGCAAATACTCCAGGCAATTCTCGATGCGCCATCTTTAGAACCGTTCGAAATGCGTAAGCCGCAGCCCATCGAAAAAGAAGCTGAAACACGCCAAGAACTTGACGGCATTTGGTCCCTCTTTGGCGCTTGGTGCGTGGGAAAAAAACTATCCGCAGGGCTTGTAACTAACCGTCCTACTTTTACCGATTGGTTTTTAGCACTACGCGACGGTAAACTACTAGGTGGTTCCCCATTACAAGAAGGATGGCGTGGAGAATCCGTTAAAGAGTTTGAAAATATGATTTTAGGTGATGGGAAAATTTCATTTTCATATAACAAAGCACTACAAACAGAGAATTTTCAACCATGAGTACCACAAAATTTGATCCACAACAATCAATGGCAAATGCAAGGCATGAATTTGGCGAGCACGGCGGCGTCAATATGTCCATCGAAGCAAGTACGACGTTCACCGTTATGACTCCTGATTTGATGCCAGAAATATTCGCGGGGCAACTTGGCCCAAATGATGGCGGATGTTTTCTTTACGGAAGGCATTTCAACCCAACGGTCTTTGTTCTTGGAAGAATGGTCGCTGCGATGGAAGGTGCTGAAGCAGGATACGGCACTGCAAGTGGATTATCTGCAATCTCCGCGGTCATTATGCAACTTTGCGGTGGAGGTGGCAAGGTTGTTTCATCCAACACACTTTACGGCGGTACCTACGCGCTCCTCGACGAATACCTTCCAAAGAACTGCAATATCATAACAACCTTCGTAGACATCCAGGATTTAGAAGCAGTGGAAAATGCAATGCAAGATGGCGTAAAAGTCTTGTATACAGAAACACTATCCAACCCAACTTTACGCACAGCTGACATTTCTGCACTTGCGAAAATAGCAAAAAAATACAACGCAACATTTGTCGTTGACAATACGTTTACACCAATGATTTTCAGCCCGATTCAACAAGGGGCAGACGTAGTTATTCACAGCGCGACTAAATTTTTAAGTGGCGCATCCGATGTCATCGCAGGTGTAATTTGCTGTAGCAAATCATTTATTGAAGAGCTCATGGATTTACATCTTGGTTCACTGATGCTGCTTGGACCAACGATGGATCCAATTGTTGCCTTCAGATTATCCCTTCGACTCCCCCACCTTGCTGCGAGAATGAAAGAGCACGCTTGCCGTGCAATGTTCATGGCGAAAAAATTAGAAGATTTCGGACAAGACGTGGTCTATCCAGGCCTTGAATCTCACCCGGATTACGAACTTTTCAGCCAAGCGCGAAACGATGAGTTTGGATACGGCGGATTATTCACCGTCGATATGAAAACTGCAGAACGAGCAAGCAAATTAATGGGCTTGCTCCAAAACGAACAACAATTTGGTTTTATCGCGGTTAGTCTCGGCTATTTTGACACCTTGATGTCATGTTCTGGCGCATCTACTTCAAGCGAAATGAGCGAGAATGCTCAAGAAACTGCAGGTATTTCTCCTGGACTTGTACGATTTTCTATTGGGCTTACGGGTTCAATCGAAGAGCGTTGGAACCAAATGAAAACAGCAATTGAGCAATGTTCATGACTACATCGGTTGGCTCCTGATACGCTTCTCTATATGGCACGCAAACGAATCATTTCACCAGAACAACAAACTGCAGACACAGAACCTGCAGTTTCTGAAAGTAATTCGCATTCAATTCGACCAACCACGTTAGCACAATACCTTGGGCAAGCTGAGTTGCGAGAGCGATTAAGCGTTGCCCTCGAAGCAGCCAAAGACCGAAGCGAACCAATGGAGCACGTGCTTCTGTACGGACCTCCGGGTCTCGGCAAAACAACACTCGCGCATGTCATTGCAAATGAACTCGGCACCCGGGCATGGGTTACATCTGGACCTGCACTTACTAAAGGCAGTGACCTTGTCGGGACTTTGACGCGGATGGAACCAGGCGATGTTCTCTTTATCGATGAAATTCATCGCTTGCCAGCGGCTGTTGAAGAATACATCTACCCCGCAATGGAAGATTATAAAATCGATTTCACACTTGATTCAGGTATGCATGCGCGAGTCGTCACTTACGCTTTGCAACCATTTACGCTTATCGGTGCAACTACTCGCGCCGGCTTGTTAACGGGCGCACTAAGAAGTCGATTCGGCATCGTGCACAACATCCGTTTTTATGAAACCGATGAACTTGCATCAATACTAAAACAAGCCGTGACAAAACTCGAAATGAATCTGGTCGATGAAGCATCACTACATTGCATTGCATCGAGGAGCCGAGGCACTCCACGAATTGCGCTTCGACTTCTCAGACGCGTTCGCGATTTTTCTCAAGTTCGTCGAGACAACGTGTTTACTCTTTCTGTTGTTGACGAAGCGCTCAAACTTGAAGGTATTGACGACGCAGGACTCGACACGCTTGACAGAACGTATTTAGAAACACTCTCGAATGTGTACGAAGGCGGGCCCGCCGGTGTAGAAGCAATCGCCGCCACGATGGGTGAAGATGCAGGAACGCTTCAAGATGTTGTCGAGCCATATTTGCTTCAGGCGGGTTATCTTTCGAGAACACGCCAAGGCAGAAAAATCACAGAATTAGGACGCTCGAGGCTCAATTCGTCGTCTAAATAGACCTGAATCATTCGTTTAGGTGTGATAATTGCAAATTTTGCTTTATTTATCCTATTTTGCCCTTGGCATGTACAACATTTTGCTCAATGATATAATCGGTTGAATGAGCTATGGTGCTCATGGTATGCCGCAGATTTCAACCTCATGTCTTCTAATCTGCGAACGAAGCGGTAGTCCCTTTTATTATCTACCCACATTTATTGAAGGATTAGCGGTTTTATTGAACCCGCAAGTCTGGCCGAAACGTATGTGTGAATAACACACAAAGGAAAACTCGTATGAAAAACAAACAGCATCCCAAACATGCAATGGCGGGCTTTACGATAGTCGAATTGCTCGTAGTGATTTCTATCATTGCGTTACTCGTTGGCATCTTGGTACCAGCGGTTCAAAAAGCACGTGACTCAGCAAAAACGACTCAATCAAAGAGTAACAGTCACCAAGTCATGATTGCATTGTCAAACTATGCAACTGACCACAACGACCGTAACTTTAGTACTGCACCTGACAATCTTTCATCAGGTGAACGCAAAGGCATGGACATCACCGCTGCTATCGCTGAACTAGAGGGTCCTAACCCAATGGGTATCGAACTCGGTGAACACGAAGCTGGCGGTGGAGCATATGTTTACTACATTGCTATGTTCGGCAATGGTGGCGATGAATCCGGCGGTATTGCACCGTACTGTTTTGCAGACGGCCTAACAACAAGTAGTACAGGCAAAGCTGGCTACGGTGTTTGGCGATATCCAAATGCTGGCCAAGTTGCTGGCTACATGGGTGGCATGCCACTTCACTCCGCTTACTTCGCACCTAAAGACGTAGTACCACTACGTGCACTTGAAGGCTGTGCAGAAATTCCAGCAACATACTGCCCATCATCAGGGATGCAAGAAAGCCACGCTGCACTGACTGAAGCTGACGTCATGTGGAACTCAAACATGCTTCAAGCTCCATCGAGCTACTGCATCTCCCCTGCAATGATGTACTCACCAGCTGTGTACCAATGGGATCCACGTCCTGCCTCTGAAGGTTACGCACCATTAACTCCAACAGATCCAATGGAACTTCCACGTGGTTTCAAGCCACCTTCAACTGACCAAGCAAAATACCCTGGCCACAAAACATGGCTCATGGAACACAACTGGCTACAAAACGTTGACAACAACGAATGCGGTGTTAACTGGGAATTTGGTGGTTGGTTCCTTGACGGCGATGGCTCATGGGACGGGTGCGAACCTGAGCACTTTAATGGTTCACGCCACTCCGAACCAGTAACAGTTATGGCTGACGGTAGTACTACTATCTTCAACGTAGCGGACGCAGCTGGCGACGACGAACGCGTTGCAGCCCAGTACTGGTACAACAACCAAGGTCTTTGGATTAAAGACATGTTTGATGGCCAAAATGGTTACTACGTCGACTACCGAACTGACTGGGTTGAATGGTCAGGCCACACACATACCAAAGATGGTATTCGTGGGCGAGACCGACTAAACGCTCAGTAAGCACTACTTAGTTTGTTTTTACTGCAGCGGGTCGCATCTTTGATGCGGCCCGCTGTTTTTTGTAGGCGATTCAGTACAATACACAGATGCAACAAACCACCGCAAGCACTCTAAAAAACCTCAAGTCGATTCTTGACCTCGTCGGTGATACTCCAATGCTTAAAACGCATTCTATTGACACAGGTTGTTGCGACTTGTTTCTAAAACTTGAATTACAGAACCCCGGCCAATCCATCAAGGACCGTATTGCAATCACGATGATTGAAAAAGCGGAAAAAAATGGTGACCTAAAAAAGGGTGCTCGAATCATTGAAGCAACAGCGGGCAATACAGGCATAGCGCTCGCTTTAGTAGCGTCACAAAAAGGATATGAGATTACCGTCGTTGTGCCAGACAAAATGAGCGAAAGTAAAATAGCACACCTTCGTGCAATGGGTGCGCAAGTCATAATGGCTCGAAGCGATGTTGAAAAAGGACATCCAGAGTATTACCAAGATGTTGCAAAAAAACTTGCAGACGAAAACGGTTGGTTCTTCGTTAACCAATTTTCAAACGATGCAAACACCGCAGCGCACTACGCAACAACTGGCCCAGAAATCTGGGAGCAGATGGAAGGTAATATCGACGCAGTCGTCATTGGTGTAGGTTCAGGAGGAACCATTACCGGCCTAGGTCGATACCTAAAAGAACAAAATCCCAATATCGAAATTATTCTTGCCGACCCAGACGGCTCCATTCTCGCCCCACTTGTTAATGAAGGAAAAAATGTTTCTGCTGGCTCTTGGTTAGTTGAAGGTATCGGTGAAGATTTTGTACCATCGATTACCGATTTGAGTCTTGTCACAAAAGCATATTGGGTTACTGACCAAGACTCCTTTACTACAGCAAGAGAGCTACTTAAAAAAGAAGGTGTACTTGCCGGATCTTCCACTGGCTCACTTGTTGCCGCTGCAATTCGCTGGGCAAAGGAACAAAGCGAACCTAAACGGGTTGTTACTTTTGCTTGTGACCATGGTTCAAAATATCTAACAAAAATGTTTAACGACTACTGGATGCAAGACCAAGGTTTTATCGTGAGAGAAAACCACGGCGACTTACGTGACTTGATTGCACGAAGGCACGAAACCTGCGAAGACTTCACGCTCGAACCATCGCTTCCTGTTATCCAAGCAATTAAAAATATGCGTTTGTATGACATCAGTCAAATGGCTGTCATCGAAAATGGAAACGTCATCGGGATTTTAGATGAAAGTGATATTTTGCTTGCTGTAACTAGCGACGAAAACAATTTCAGAAAACCCGTCAGCGATTTTATGAGTACCAAACTCACGACTCTTCAGGCATCCGCATCCAAGAAAACACTTATGCCAATTTTTGCTAATGACATGGTCGCGATTGTTGTTGATGAAAATGACAACTACCTTGGCCTTATCACTAAAATCGATCTCATTAACCACTTACGAAAGCAGTTACCACGTTGAACAAGAATACGAAATTTGATTCTAAAGTAGTCCACGCCGGCCAAGTACACGAACCTGTGACAGGCGCAGTGATGCCGCCTATCTTTCTGTCTTCAACGTATGCCCAGGAATCGCCCGGTGTGCACAAAGGATTTGAATACACTCGAAGCCACAATCCAACTCGCTACGCGCTTGAGCGCTGCGTCGCACGGCTCGAAGGTTCTACTCTCACTGAAGAGCAAGATGCTTCCTTTGGTGGCTTTGCATTTTCAAGTGGAATGGCGGCAGTCAATACGGCACTTGATTTACTTGACAGTGGCGACCATGTAGTGGCGATGGACGATTTATACGGCGGAACAAATCGTTTGTTTAGCAAAGTTCGGCAACGAACATCCAATCTCAAGTTTACTTTTGCCGATTTGACAGAAATCAACAAACTAAAAGAAGCAATCACTGAAAAAACAAAAATGATTTGGATTGAAACACCAACCAATCCAATGTTAAAACTCGTTGATCTTGCTTCCATCGTTGAATTTGCAAAAGACCGAGGAATCATTCTCTGTTGCGACAATACATTTGCAACTCCTGCACTGCAACATCCACTCAAAATTGGATTCGACATCGTAATGCATTCTGCTACAAAGTATTTTGGCGGGCATAGCGATGTCGTTTCTGGCATACTTGTCACTGGTGATGCAACGCTTGCAGAGCGCATCCGATTTGTGCATAACTCTGCGGGGCCAATCTTGAGCCCTTTTGATTCGTACCTCGTCCTTCGAGGCATTAAAACGCTTGGTCTCCGCATGCGTAGGCATTGCGAAAGTGCACTACGTATTGCGACTTGGCTTGAAGGTCGTGATGATGTCGAAACAGTGTACTATCCGGGTCTGCCATCGCACCCTCAATATAAAACTGCATGTAAACAAATGTCTATCGACGACAACATTGCTGGCGGTGGCATGATTACTTGTGTGCTCAAGGGTGGTCTGGAAAAGTCAAAATCATTCCTTGAGAAATTGGAAATCTTTACTCTTGCTGAATCGCTTGGTGGGGTTGAATCGCTCGTTGAACACCCCGCAATCATGACACATGCTTCCGTACCGTCAGAAATGCGCGAAGAACTCGGCATTGATGATGGTCTTGTGCGGCTGAGCGTTGGCATTGAAGATTGTGACGACCTCCTTGCGGACATTGAACAAGCACTTGCGTAACATCGTATGACAACCATCGACCTCCAAATTCATAGCTCCCTTCAATCGTCTATTGACCCATCTTCTGCAATTGAAGACGCCAATAACGGCATCGGCAAAGACGATGAACGGTGGCGGATGTTATGGCATGAACCAATGCAAGGGGAACACCTTGCAAGCATACGCTTGCTTGTAAAAAAACTAAAACCTCAGTGTGAGAATATTCTTTTGCTTGGGATTGGAGGGTCAGCTCTTGGAACTAAAGCGCTGCATACTGCTCTTGGAAGTGATGGCCCTCGATTATTTGTGCTTGACAATATTGATCCACATACCGTGCAAACCACAATTGACACAATAATGCTTGATGACCCCACTCTGGAACACACTGTTGTAACAGTCATTTCAAAGTCGGGCGAAACCGCTGAAATTACTTCGCTCTTAATGGTGGTCGAACAAGCAATGGGAGAAGCGACGTTTGTTGCAATTACAGGACCAAGCGGAACTCTGCGCGAATATGCAAGCAAAAAAAAGTGGGCTACTCTGACTGTACCAGATGGTGTTGGCGGTCGCTTTAGTGTGCTCTCACCTGTAGGATTATTCCCTGCGGCGATGTGTGGCATTGACATCGAAGAGCTTCTCCGTGGCGCCCGAGAGATGGATGCACGTTGCCAGCAAACAGAAAACAACCCCGCGGGTCGTTTATCCGCGTCGCTCGTTGGCGCGATGCAAGAAGGCAAGGCCATCCATGTCATGATGCCATACTGCGACCGAATGGAAAATTTCGCTCGTTGGTATGTACAGCTTTGGGCTGAATCACTTGGGAAAATCAATAAAAATGGTGTGCGAATTGGTCCAACCCCAGTTGCAGCGATAGGTGCGACCGACCAACATTCCATGTTGCAGCTATGGCGGGAGGGGCCAACGGATAAAGTCATTGGTTTTGTGAGCGTCAGCGAAATGGATGCAGTGCCACTTGGCAAGACCGCCATTAGTGACTCGCAAGAATGGCTCTGTGGAAAAACTCTCAGCTCACTGTTGCATGCTCAACAAAAGGCAACAGAGAAAGCCATGCAAGAAGCCGCTCAAGCCACGTGGACGATCACCTTGGATCAAATTGATGCTTTTGCCGTTGGAGAGTTCATCGCCCTCTGGCAAGCCGCAGTGGCCATTGCTGGCCGCCTACTCGGTGTGAATCCGTACAACCAACCCGGCGTGGAGCTTAGCAAACAACTCACGCGCGACGCCATCTCCAAAAAATAAAAAAACTCCAAGCACTGTGACTGTCCATTGCAACGCGAAAAACAACACTGATGGAACAAAAACGCAACTATCACGGCAGAGCAACGCTTGCGCTTGATCGCAACTTGTGCTTTTTCGACGTGACTGTCACTTTGAAAAAGTGCAAGCAATCGTTAATTGAATCGGGCGATTCGAGGAGGCGGGATTTCGCCCAAATCGTTCTTGTCGAATGATGATGCACCTTCGTTTTCTTTTCGAATTGCTTCATACACTTCTTTTCTGTGTACTGGAACAGTTGACGGTGCTTTTATGCCAAGGCGCACCTTGTCACCGCGAATATCCACAACTGTCAATTCGATATTGTCACCGATCATAATCGTTTCGTCTTTATGGCGTGATAGCACAAGCATGTTAAGAATCCTTCCTCAAGGTTCGCCGCATTCGCGGCATGTTCACCCTTCCCTGAGTGAACAAAGTAGAAAAAAGTAATTTACGCGGTCATCCGCTCCTGCGATGTCAATCGGACAATCTCGTGTCGAGTTGTCCAACGCTTGTCCGCAAGCACCAACTGCATCGCCTGATGGTTGCCAAGGTTCACAATAATTGGGCCTTGCAAATTCACCGTGAGCGTTTGATCATATTTATTAACTATGACAAATGTTTGCGCTGTCTCAAGCGTAATCAAGGACAACTCATCCATCTGTTCTTTTCGAACAGTTGCTTGATAGTCTGGAACCCATGTTGCAGGGTCTGTCACGACAAACGCTAACTCAGGCGCTTCGGTCGATTGCAACCAGAAAAATAAGCCATCATCATCTGGCTGTAGTAATGCGTATTGTGTGTAACTTGAGAATCCTAGTAAACCTGATGGAAATTCTAGGATTCGGCTGTCGTCAACTTCGACTGTACCGAATCGAGTCGTTTGTACCTGCATGCGATTCTCAATCCTTTTGTGGTCCTGTGCATCCTTCGGTGTCCCGCTACGATAGCGGGCGACATCCTGTCCGAGGCCAAATCGATAGAAACCACGCTATCGATTACTCCGCAAAACAATGCGGTCGAAATTCCATCGGCATCTTTGGGTGTTCTTCGATAATCTCAAGCGCACAAGCACAAGAGTCCGGTAATAACCTCTATCTGAGGAGAGCGAAAAGGAGCCCCGCACCGACAAGTACCGAGACCACAAATGAAATCGAGAGAACAAGTGTCTTTCGTTTGGCTTTTTCGAGTTGTCGTTGCATCGCTCGAAATTGCGGCGAGCCAACACTCTCTGGCCCCGCTTGCGCATCATCCCCGGCTGGCTGTTGCCTTTCAACCTTAGGGAGCATGAGCGGAGTTGACTGTGTATCCATTATCTCAGCGTCAGATAAAAAAGAAGACATCCCGTTTGGCTTGCCTTTACTTGGCATGCCTAATTCAAGTCCCAAATTGTTTCGATCTGTATATTTCAAAAATGGGCTCTCGCATGCACTGCATGCAAGATCGGTGGGTTGAACATGTTCGCCACATCGATGGCAACGACCAAGCAAGTGAGCAATGCCTTGCACCCTCCTGGCAACCTTCCAAAGCTGTCGAGTTGTAGGCCCACGCACAATGGTCTGCAAGTCTATTTTTCTATTTTTTGCAAGATCTGCGAGTTGTTCAAAGGTGATGCCGGGGCGAAACAATAATTCTTCATTTCGAACCCACCAAGGTCCAAAACCACCCTCTGCAAGCAAAAGTCCATCAGGTTCTAACAATGTAGAACAGACCCGACATACTTTTGTTTCGGGTTGAGTTTCCCCACAGATGGGGCAGACGAGTATCCTTTGCTTTGCCATGATAGTGAATACCATTGTACCGTCCAAATTTGCCTTGCCCGCCATCCTTCTTATGCTTTCGTTTGGATGTGGAAATCAGCGCCCCCCACAAATACAGAAACCAAAGATTCAACTTGAGCATAGTTCACCAATCGTTGCACTCGTTGGCGAAAAAACCATTCGGCAAGAAGACATTTGGCCCGCGTTGATCGAATTAGCTGGCGAAGAAGTCGTCCAAGATGCAATCAATTCAATGCTAATTGCGGTAGAGCTTGAAGAGAGATCTATTCAACTTCGCCAACATTGTATTGAACAGGAATGGGCATACCTTCTTGAAACTGATCCAACGCTAAACCAAGAACGGTTTAAAAACCAACTGAAGAAAAAAGGGGTTGGTAAAAAACGACTTCATGATTTGTTACAGAGAACAAGTTCCTTGCGTTTACTTATCGAGGATGCCGTTTCAGTAACAGAAGATCAAACCAGAAGAATGTATGAGATTGTGCACGGCACGAAGTACCCAATACATATTATCGTACTCTCCACGCTCGATGAAGCAAACATCATTCATCAGAAGTTACAACGAGGTGGTTCTTTTACTGAGCTCGCTCGTGCAAATTCCATCGACCCAAGCGCGAAGCTTGGCGGCGATATTGGTTCTATAACAATGGCAGATCCAATTTGGCCAGAGCCAATTCGAAAAGCACTTCCAAAACTCAAACTCGGAACATGTTCCATGCCAATTTTCATTGGAGACCGATGGGCCATCCTATCACTTTCAAGCATTCCAACGGTTAGCAATGTACCATTTGAAACTGTCGAAGCAAAAATGAAACATGTAGCGAAACTTGCACAAGAACGTTTTTTGATGGAACGAGCGCTAACAACGCTTCAAAACAAAACAACTATTCAATATTTTGACACTGATATTCGTCGCGTATTAGGTTCGAATTGAAACAATGCGAAAAAGGGCAACCGGCATTAAGATTAACGCCGGCAGAAACACACTCACCATTGCAGGAAAACCAGCGATGGGCATCAACATAACAATGGTTCCACCAAACATAATAGTTAATCCAATTCCACCACAAACAATTGCTTGACGTGACAACATGACGGTTTCTCTGGTAACAAAAAGTGGGATAACAATAGCCATTGCAAGCAAATTGATAGCAATCGAAGCAAAACGAGAATACCAATGCCTTCGCAACATTGGCGCGTCAAATCCTCCAGCAACTTCTAACATGTTATTGAGTTCTGTCATACCGAGCATGCCAATGTATTGTCCGTATCTATGAAGCATAAGTAAATATGGCGACAATTCCGTTTCAAAAAAGTCCACTTGTTGAGGGCTCATAATCGCGGCTTGCCCACTTTCGGTGTCAAATGCAATATCGACTGAACGTCCATTTGTAAGAAGCCAACCAGCGTTGTTTGTTGTGTCCCAAGTCGCCGAGGTTGCTTGAATTTGCTGCGTCATTCTTCCTTTCGGATCACGCCGTAGAAATGATGGCTCTGTTAACACATTTGTCTCTGGGTCTAATGAAACAGCAAGTAACAACGCTCCACTTTGGTCAGGAGTAAATGGAATAGGAAATGAAGCCGCTGAGGAATTTCCAGATTCACCGTGATCACGAAGAAGCAATGGAGCAACTTTTGGCAACATGAATTCTTGGTTCAAAAGTGCAATACCGCTGATGCTAATCATGACAAGAAGGAACGGCAAGGCAATTCTTCGAAGACTAATACCAGCCGCCATTAATGCTACAAATTCTCTAGCCCTCAACATGTTTGCTGCAGTAAATGCCATCGCGCCAATTGCAATTGCACCGTGCAAATACGCAAACACTTGAAATAGTCGGGGACCCTCAAATCCTATCGAAACGTGGAGGATTGCATACATTTTATGTAAAAAACCACCACCTTCGAATTCCTTCTCGGCGATGGTGATGAACTCGTCTAAATTTACAATGATGTCGATCACCGCACCTAATAGATAAAACAAGGTAAACAAAACAACAAAGTTGATAATCATTTTTTTTACAATGTACCGTGACAATCTTCTCATGTTAGGTCAATCGAACTTTGCTCCAATGAAACAACACTAACGCCAAAAGGCCAACGTTTCCTGACCACATAACAAGGAAACCGCTAAGGTCCCTTTCGTCACGGACCATCTGACCACCTGAGAAAATTAAAAGAAGAGCAATAACTGCAGGTACAAATACTTTTGCATACACCGAAAGTGGCATTTCATTTGCAAACCGGATAGCTAACAAACTGCCTAGAAGGATTACGAGCAATGGCAAAAAACTCACTGCCCAACGCTGTCCAATTCTTCCGCTGATTGTGCTGTGCATAGCAACTACACTCGCTTTCAGTCGAGCAGAAGCCCTTTGCACTGTTTTGTTTGTTATCTGATCAGCAATCAATAACAAATTTCGATAATCCTCTTCGTCGATATTTTCAGGTGTTACTTGGTCAACGCGGCAAGATGGCACAACGAGTTCACCCCGCACATTTTCACCAACCTCACCAAACCCAACTACGACGTCGTTCATCTGCAATGTTACCGAATCAACATCGCCGTTTTCAAGTTGGTCAACGATAAACTTTGCAGAGTTTGGAACCAAAATGCTTGAGTCACCTGTTCCCCGAATTGATTCCACAGTAATCGGCGGAACAAACGTACCGTTCCTCATTGCCTTTGCTTGAATAACGAATTTCCTTCCACCTGGAAGTGTGACGCACGTTATTGAATTCGTTTCATTAAATTTCTGATGCAACACCTCTAGAAAATTCAAACGGTTCATCACACTCCGCAAGTCAATTGCCGCATTGGCAACCCTTGGGTATTTGTCTGGTTCCGTGCGTAAATGCAACAATTCGCTTCGCGTAAGGGATGACGGCCTTCTGTTTGACATAGATTGCAATTCAATTGCGTGGGTTAACCGGCCTTCCCGCGCACCTCGTAAAATCCCAGCGTTGCCTTCTCCCCGTGTCCACTGCGTCGCATCTCGTGTTCCAACATACATAGAAGTTTGGTTATTCATACGTTGCACATCTACCAATGCAGCGGATGCTGTGAGATACATTTTCGCTCTGCTGTTTTCGTCTATCTTTGCAACCGCAACGTGGTCTAACGCCATGCGCTCATCGTCACTCTTAGAATCAAGGTAAATATCTTCTGCCCAGATTATTAAATCACCCTGTACAAAGGGTGTGTGCTGTTTAATGGAGTTCGCCAAAAGACGTGGCAGATCAGATGTCATCGCATCTGCCATTCTTCCAATGAAAGTTGGAATGATCGATTGTGTCAAAATTGCAACTGTGATGGTTAACGTAATGCCAAAAACACACATCGGAGCAAGCAATCTCAAATACGATTGGCCGCTAACAGACATTGCTACAAATTCATTGTCTTGTGCCATTCTATGCAAACTGATTGTTACTGCAAAGGCCGCGGCAAATGGCAGTGCAAACTGCAACATAGGCACCATCGCCAACGCAAGGTATTTCATTGTATCCCAGCCGGAAATGAGGCTACCCGATGATAACGGTTTAATTGCAGCACCAAATGCAATCACAACAACGAGAATAAGCGTTGTTGTCGCAAACTGGCGAAGCACATCTGCAAGCATATATCTATAGAAACGCCACGGCATGATTGGGCATTATGGTCTTACCACCTCATTTTGCAACTGATATGCGTGCCAACCCATCTCCTTTTATTCTTAGAGCTGAATACAGGGCCTAGAAATAGCCAGTTATAGGACCCTATGCAGGTGGCAATTTGGGGGGTTTGTTCGCTTTGCATCGAATCCTTTGTTCAATTTTGTACTGACGGGGTCTGAGGCAAAAGTAGTGCGCATTTGTTTTCGATGATACAAGCATGCATTTTTTGCCCAATCAAGCATCACGTTTGACGAAACACCGCAAGGGTATCGCCTTGCTCGAAGTTATGATCGCCGTTGGTATCTTGACTTTTGCCGTTGCTTCTATTACTAGTGCGATTGTTGCTGGGCAACAACAAACAGCAGAAGCGCGAANGAAAATTGTTGGCTCTGTCGNTGCAGAATCATTACTTTCGCAAATCATCCAGGAACCTTGGGAATCCATTAACACGTGGCACGATTACGTNGAAGAAGTGGGAACAATTACCGACCCAACTGGAATCTNGATAAAGGGTGACTGGAGCTACATTGGACGTTCTGTTTCTGTAATTGCTTCCGAAATTCAAGTTGACCCTCTTAAAGTATTTATCGTTGGCAGAACTGTTACCGTTTCATCCTTCAACAAGGCTGGCAGAATACTTGCAACTATTGAACGCTTTGTACCGGAGCCACAATCATGAATCGCAGAGGTCTCTCACTTCTTGAAATGCTTCTTGCTATTGGAATCACTTCCATCATTGGTGCAGCGATCGCCTCGATGATGGCTGCCGCAACCAATAGCCTTTCTTCAAAAGATGATGGAAGGAAATCCGCTATTCGACTTGCAACTACGCAAGTACGACTTGGCGCATACATTGCACCGTCAAGGTGCATCCTCGACAAGAGTAACACGCATCTGACACTCTGGCTTGAAGACAGTCGAGAAAACAATACGGTACATGCTTCAGAAATACGCTGGCTTTCCTTTGATGAAAATCAAAAAACTATCACAGTTGAATTTGTCGATTTTCCCGATGACTGGTCACAGTCAATGATTGACACCGCAGATGTCGCATGTACACCTGCTACAAATTTTGAAGCACTCCTTGAAGGTCTTCGTGCTGATGACATCGTTGAATCCGTACCCCTTATTGACTCAATGGAATCATGCAATTTTTGGATTAACGAAAATGAGTCTATTGACGCAACGCATGTATGTGTACGTTTTTCATTCTCTTCCGAATTGGGCATAACCAATGACTCCATAATCGATGAGACTATTCGAATTCACCAACCACCAACGGAGCAACAATAATGCAGACTCAAAAAACTCCAATACACCCACGCCGAGGCATCGCTCTTATGATCGTCATGATTGCGATACTCGTCACTGGCACAATGGCAGTTGCTTATTTTGGTTCACGTGACAACTCAATTGCAATCAGCAAAAACGTTGAAGCTTCTTTGCGGGCAAGAGCAGTTGCAGAGTCTGGGCTTGACTTAGCTATTGCAATCCTCGAAACAAATGCAGATTGGCGAACGCAACATACAGACGGCGTCATACTTGACTCATTTGCTTTTGGTGGTGGAGAAATCACACTCACCGTCATTGATTCGGAAACAGACTCACCACCAACAGAATCGACAAACAAAGTCGATATAACTATCTTGTCATCAATCGAAGGGATTTCACAAACTACACAGGCAACTGCGACGATATTCCCTGCCGAAGACGACTTTGATGTCGACTACAGTGAATACGCTATCTTTGCTCAGTCACAGATAACTATTCGTGATAGTGCCTCTATCCACCAATGGAATGCGTCTCCACTTGTATCACAACAAAACCAACTGCTCATTGGAACACTCGCAACAGGTCCTATGTCCGTGCAGTTAAACACATGGTCACCTCTGCGAAACATTTCACTCCATACGCTTTCCAATGCATCTTCGATGCTCTCGCCTTCACTTTCGAGTGCGCAGGAACTTCCAGACTCGATGCCATTTCCAAGCCCACCTACGCCGCCAAAAGAATGTAAGCCGTTCTCACTAGATAAAGCAAGTGATGATGAGGATGATAGAGATGACTATGAAGAACATGAAAATCATCTATCCTGGGCAAACATGTTTGCTCATGGATTTGGCCAAGACTTTCGTAAGAGTGATAACACCATCGACGTTCAAAGTGGGTCGTACGAAATTAAAAATCTTACTTTAAACGCTGGCAAAAGCGTCACTGTACATGGGGATGTCAGCTTAACTATCTCAGATACATGTACACTTAACGCCGCTTCAATTCTGTTAGCAGACGATGCAACTCTCACTTTGCACGTTGGCGGCAATGTTAGGATTACTTCGAGTTACATTGGCAACATAGAAAAATCCACGAACTCATGGATCGACCCAAGCCGTATACAACTCTATGGACAAGCAGATTCGAATTGGGATATCGATGGGATGTCTACTATCAAGTGCGAAATTTATGCACCGATGAGCGACGTTGAACTTAGTGGTGTTTCAACCGTATGCGGTCGAATCGCTGCCAACGAAGTAACGCTTCGTGGCGATTCAAGATTGCTTTACGATAGCACGCTTGATCATGGCGGGTTTGCCGATTCATCAAGTTCACTGTACGACGGTGATGGTGAATTACGACCCCAAGTCAAACAACTCACAGTGCTTGATCCAGTCCTCATTGACGCACTATATGAATCAGTAAGTGAAACTGCTTCAAACACATATAGTAGTTTTCAAGATTGGTGGGACGAGCCAACAAAACGGCCAAATGAAGTTACGTACGCACTCATCGTCTACGGAGTTGATGCACGTCGCTGGGAATCATTCGCAAGGTTTGCGCGACAAACTCGCTCTACCACATTCGCTACGGTGTTTGATAAATGAGTAATGTACGAAAACATTCTGGCTTTACGCTTGTTGAATTGCTCCTTACACTTGCAATCTTGGCGGCACTCGCAACACTTGCTGCGCCTATGCTTGGCGATAATGACAAGTTGCAAGTGGATGTAACGCGACGTCTACTTGTCAGCGATCTTGAATATGCACAAATACTTGCCATTTCACACCCCGAAGATACCATTGCACTTGTGCTCACAGAAGGTGGATGGCACATTGCAGAAACAGAAACCATTGAGACTCCCCTGCTCGATGAGATAACAGACGAGCCGATAAAACTCACTCTCGGGAAAGGTCCAGCATCTTCTGCATTTGATGTATCGATTGAAGCAGATATGGAAGAACAGATAATTGTATTTGATCAAAATGGTGGGCTAAATGATTTCACCCAAGATGTTGAGATAACCATCACAAGCGGGGAAACGTATTCCGTAATACACATAAGTCCCACAACAGGATCAATTCAATAAAACGCATACATATGTTTAGCGATGAACCACTACTTTATGCCGTACTCTTTTAACTTTCGATAAAGAGTGCGCTCACCAATACCGAGCAAATTCGAAGTTTGCTCTCGGTTGCCTCCAGTCATCGCAAGTGTCTGCCGAATAGCTTCTTTCTCAAGTTTATCCAGACCAATACCCGCGAGACTGCCCACATCATAGGAATCTTCCGAATCGGAACTTCGAATATCGTCAGGAACCTGCGCGATATCAATCACACTCCCACTTGTAACAACTGCCATACGTTGTACAACATTTATGAGCTCACGAACATTTCCCGGCCAATCATATGCAACAAGTCTCAACATCGCGGGCTCTGTAATAGTTGGGCGAACAACATCCATGTCAGCAGAATATTTGCCAAGTGCATGATTCACAAGAAGCGGAATATCCTCACGACGCTGGCGAAGAGGTGGAATGTTTATCTCAGCACCATTTATCCGAAAATATAAATCTTCACGAAATTCACCGTTTTCACAGCGGGTTCGTAAATCTTGATTGGTTGCAGAAACAAAGCGGACATCTGTTGAACGGTCGTTGTTTTGCCCCAACCGAACAACATCACCAGTTTCAAGAACACGCAGTAATTTTGCTTGCATCGATAGTGGCATGTCGCCAATCTCGTCAAGGAACAACGTGCCACTATTGGCAAATTCAAATACGCCTTCGCGATCTCGGTCCGCACCTGTGAACGCGCCACGAACATGTCCAAAGAGTTGGTCTTCAATAAGTGATTCACTTTGACCAGCACAGTTAAATGCTACATATTTTTTAGTAGCCCGTTTAGATTGATTGTGTATCGCTTTTGCAACAAGCTCTTTGCCCGTACCCGACTCACCCGTAATCAAAATAGGCAGTTTGCTCTGACCGACTTGTCGAATCAATTCAATAACCTTCCGAATGGCTGGAGAGTCGCCAATGATTCCCTCAAAGCCGTACGCTGAATCAACTTGACCCTTAAGGCTTTCATTCTGCTGTCGAAGCACAACTGTTTCTGCCGCACGATTCACTAAGTTCCGAAATACATCTAGGTCTAAAGGCTTCTCAATAAAATCGTATGCTCCACCTTGCAGTGCTGCCTTTGCTGTAGGAATGTCACCATGGGCGGTCACGACTATTGTCGCAGCATAGTCTTGCTGAACCTGTGCGAACTCGAGCACCTTTAGCCCTGAGTGTTCCTCCTCCATTACCATATCCGTGATAATGACATCGAACGTGCCCATCGTTAACTCGTCTTTTGCTGTTTCAAAGCCGTTCACGATCGTACAGATATGTCCAAGCCGCTGAAGGGATTCAGCCATCACTTCAGCGTGATCGGGTTCATCATCCACGATAAGAATTTGTGCGTGTAGGTCTGCCATGTTAGTGTACATTGTACCGCACCTTGCTAATCATCTTCAGGTTCAAGACCAAGATGCTCCAAGGGCGATAGAATCTACTCTATGACGTCGCAATTTCCTACTGGTTTTTCCGCTAATGCGCTCCAAGGCAAGCACATTCACTTTGTCGGCATTGGTGGTTGCGGCATGAGTGGGCTCGCTCGTTTGATTGATCGGCTTGGAGCAAAAGTGCGAGGAACTGATTCTACTGAGACACCTGTCACAAAAACATTGATTGCAGATGGCATTTCTGTCTCGTATACCCAAGATGGTTCTGATTTACAGCCAGGCACTGATCTTATTGTACATTCCGCTGCCATCCCAGCGGACCATCCAGAAATTTTGTTAGGTGAAGAGTGCGCAATTCCTATTGTGTCTTACGCACAGATGCTTGGGCTCGTCCAATCGCAACACACTGGTGTCTGCCTTGCTGGCACGCACGGAAAATCCACAACCGTCTCTATCTTAAGTTTCATCTTGTTACAAGCATCCTTTGACCCTAGTTTTATTGTTGGTGCAAATTGTAAACAAATAGGTGGTTCAAGCAGAGTTGGATCACCAATAATTACTCGAGGAAAACTAGAGGGGAACCTCGGCATTCTTGTAAGCGAATCATGCGAATTTAATCGATCATTCCACGAACACGATCCAACAATCGCACTCATCAACAATATCGAGGAAGATCATCTCGATTATTACACATCGCTCGATGACATTATTGAAGCCTTCAAAGGTTTTGCGCTTCGTATACCTTCAGCTCAAGACGGGGGTCGTTTACTTATTGCGCACGATGGTGCGCACCGCAACATTGTTACACCCGGTCTTACGTGTAAAGTTGAAACGTTTGGTTTCCACCCAGAAGCTGATTACCAAGTTATGTTTGATCCAAGTGTTCGCCGAGTTGGCATTTTGCGAGATGGCATGTGGACAATTCAATGGACAAATCCAATGCCTGGCTCGCATAATGCACTGAACGCAGCAGCAGCAGCGATTCTTGCTGCAAACCTCGGAGTTGACTGGGAAGCATTGATCGAGCCGCTCGAACAATTCGAAGGTGTTGATCGACGTCTGCATAATCTAGGTACATTTTCTTGCCAAGACGGTGGTATTGCGACTGTCTACGATGACTATGGTCACCATCCAACTGAAATTGAAATGACACTCCGTGCTTTACGTGCCGCAGAGTTACCCAAGCGACTTATCTGTATTTTTCAGCCCCACCAACATAGCAGGACTCGATTTTTACTTGATCAGTTTGCACAAAGTTTTGCTAGCGCTGATGAGATAATCGTTCCACACATTTATTTTGTTCGAGATTCGATTGCTGAACAACAACAAGTTTCTGCCCAAGATCTTGTAGACAAACTCACCGACCAAGGCGCATCAGCTAAACACATCAACAACTTTAGTGACATCGTCGACCATGTTAAACGAACTGCAAAAGACGGCGATCTAATCGTAGTCATGGGCGCTGGACCTGTGACAAACATCGCACACGAACTAGCAAACACCGAACACATTTCTTCCTAACTATATGGCATCCGAATTCAGATCAACTCTACTTGGCGACCTTGAAGTTGATATAGAACTCGATGCGCCGATTGGCTCGATGACCTATTTCGCTATCGGCGGAAGAGCGGACGCGCTTGTCCGCCCGCGCTCTGCAGATGCGCTTTCAATTCTACTTCGACGATGCCATGACGATGAAATCCCTTGCAGAATCATTGGGAAAGGCGCAAACTTACTTATTGACGACATCGGCGTTGACGGCATAGTCATAAAACTTGACAACCCCTGTTTCACACAAGTGCGTTTTAATAGAGAGGGCTCAATTGATGCAATGCATGCCATGGCTGGCGCAGACCTTGCAAAAACTGTCATGGAAACTGCGCGCCACGGTCTCGATGGTATAACTGCTATGGCAGGAATACCTGCATCCATCGGCGGCGCTATTCGTATGAATGCCGGTGGAACATATGGGCACATAAGCGACACACTTTCAACTGTTACGTGCCTAACCAAGGTTGGTGAATTAGTCACATACAAAAAAGAAGAACTCGGTTTTACGTACCGTTCAAGTCGAATTGCTGACCCGCTTATTCTTTCTGCGACGTTTGAATTACAAGAATGCGACCCTATTCCTTTACGAAAAACCGTAAAAGAAATTTTTGCATGGAAGAAATCGAGACAGCCACTTGCAGATGCATCTGCGGGCTGTGCGTTCAAAAACCCGCTCGACAAAAACAATACTCGCGTCTCAGCTGGAAAAATTATCGATGAAACCGGGATAAAAGGCCTGAATGTTGGAGGTGCCACTGTAAGCGCGCAACACGCCAATTTTATTACGACAAACGCAAAAGCAACTGGAGGCGATGTCATTACTCTGATGAAACAAATACAACAACGTATTCTTGAGCAAACAGGTATTGTTTTACAAAATGAAGTCGTCATTTGGTCGAGAGACCCAGAGGTGCAACGGTGAGTCAACTTGCGGTAACTGTGC
Source organism: Phycisphaerae bacterium (assembly GCA_002689385.1). Lineage (GTDB taxonomy): Bacteria > Planctomycetota > Phycisphaerae > Phycisphaerales > SM1A02. The sequence goes on along the minus strand of NZFX01000082.1, from coordinate 16,435 downwards.
TCATGGGAGGACCAGACGCAGAGAGAGACATCTCTATAAAATCTGGAGCTGCCGTTGCTGAAGCACTGAAAGAAACAGAAGCGTTCGCGGTGACTGAAGTTATCATTGACACCACGACCACAGAAGAATTGTTACAGACACAAGCGGATGTTTTTTTCCCCGTTTTACACGGCCCATACGGTGAGGGTGGGCCACTCCAAACAATCCTCGAACAAACCCAAGTTCCATTTGTTGGAAGCGACTTCCACACTGCGCAGATTGCGATGGACAAGGTACGAACAAAAGAAATTGCCCGTTCCATTGGAATCCAAACTCCTGATTGGCAAGTGCTCTTGCAAGACACTTCATGTGAGTTAACTGCTCCACTTATTCTAAAACCAATAGACGATGGTTCAAGTCTCGACATGGAAATTTGCGCCTCATCAGGCGAAGTTACAAGCGCAAGGGAGCGACTTCAAAAAACTCGCCCAGCAATGCTTGCTGAAACCTATGTCCAAGGACGCGAAATCACGGTTGGCATTATCGATGGCAAACCCCTACCACTCATTGAAATTGTTCCACCCACAGATATCGACACATACGATTTTTGTGCAAAGTACGAACGAGACGACACCACCTACATTCTCGAACCGAATCTTCCCGATTTGCAATGCTTCAAACATGCACTTTTACTCTATNAAAAACTTGGCGTTCGCGATATTGCCCGAGTCGATTTCATGCTCGACGATCGCGGNGCTTGGCTGCTTGAAATAAACACGATGCCTGGATTTACCCCTCATTCCCTCGTTCCAATGGCNTCNAAACACGCTGGCATNCCGATGCAGGTACTCTGTACAACACTTGTGGAATGCGCCTACAAGCGCAGAATCAAGTAGTTCTAATTGTTTTGACGATAACGTGCCTACGCTATGGCACGAAGAAAGCAGAACAAATTCAAAGTCGCGCTTCAAACAAGTTCATCATTGTTTCTTGATGTACTCAAGTCCCCTATCCTTATTTCATGGGTTCTTGCAATTGGTGGGCTCATCACATTAACAGCAATGAGTGTTCCCAAATTACGCGCGACGCAAGTTTCCGCAGCGGAAATCAAAGTAACGTTCAACGCACCTCCTGTTTGGCTCGATAATTCTCTCCTTATTGAGTTGCAAAATGTCGCCCGAGCGCATCTTGCGCAAACAACCGTCGGCCGAGACGGGCTCGTTAAAACAGCAGAAGCTATTGCTGCAACAGGCTGGTTCACTGAAGTGAAACAAGTGCAATGGCTGAGTGACCAGCATGCGCGTGTCGAGGCGACATTCCTTGTGCCCTATGCAAAAGTAACGGACCAAAAGGGTGAGCTTTACATTGATTCGCAAGGAAGGCGACTGCCCCAACGTGATGGGGTGATTGTTAATCCTAAATACCACTTTATTGCGCTTACTAATCCAACGAATCAAAGGCCAAAAATTGCTTGCACGCCTTGGGCTGGCGATGACATATGTGCTGCTCTAAAGGTGCTGCATGTCATTTACCAGGAAGCTTGGGTAACACAAATACAAGCCATAGACTTGGGGGCATGGAACCATAGCGGAACTATGGCGTTTGTCACAGATACGCCAAGCAGATTCAATTGGGGATCACCGCCAAACGAAGAACGACAACTTGAGACTCTAGCAAGCGAAAAACTCCATCGTCTTAACTGGCTGAATGAGAATTTTGGCAGCATCGACAAGGGAATGTCTAAAAATTTTGATCTCACAAACACTGCTAGTATTACATTTCAGTAAACCTAAGATGAAAAACAATGTATCTTGAGCACATGGAATCTTCTTCCTGGCCCTTTGTTCTATTCATAGCAGAGCTTCTGCTCAAAGTTGTGATGATTGCTGTAGTCATTCTTCAGCGAAAAAAAACATCATCAGCGAAGCTTGCTTGGATTCTACTTATAATTTTCATACCGCTTGGTGGTTCAATTCTTTACATACTTTTAGGGACAAGGCGCCTAGGTTCCCTTCGAAGAAGGCGACACAAGAAAATTATTTCAACAATCCCTCAATCGATTACTTCGCACAATTGTTGTGCATCAGTGAAAAATGCCAAAGTTAAAGAAAATTTTCATTCAATAGCATCTATCGCTGAAACGGTTGGTGCATCGTTTGTACTTGAGGGCAACAACGCAAAACTCTTTGGAGATTCAAAAAAATGGGCACAGGCACTTGCTGATGACATCAATAATGCCAAAGAACATTGCCATATTCTCTCGTACATTATGCTCGACGATAAAACGGGCAAATTAATTTCTGATGCACTCATTGATGCTTCAGCGCGAGGTGTGCAGTGCCGGTTACTACTAGACTCGATGGGTTCAAGAGATTTTTTGCATTCCAACACATGCAATCGTCTTCGAGAACATAACATCAAGGTTGTCGAAGCACTTAGAGCTAACATATTCCGAGCGTTGCTCGTTCGGCTTGACTTACGAAACCACCGAAAAATTGCTGTCATTGATAATACCATTGGCTACATGGGCTCAAATAATATTGCTGAAGCATCATTTGCGCCAAAGAAAAAATATGCACCGTGGGTCGACGCATCGGTTCGACTAACAGGACCAATCGTGCGAGAGTTGCACGCCATTTTTATTCAAGACTGGTTCATGGACAGCGATGAGAACCTTACAAAATTGTTGCAAGAGCCCCTTTCGATTTCTGATGATGGTTTTCCAGCGCAACTCATGGCGACAGGTCCAAATAGTAACAATCAAGCTCTTGCGCAACTTTTACAAACTGCGTTCTTTTCAGCACAGCATGAGCTTGTGATTACAACACCCTACTTCTGCTTGGACGATTCAACCGAATCTGCGTTGCTTATTTGTGCAAAGAGGGGTATCGATACACATCTTGTATTGCCCGCCAAGAATGATTCAAAACTTGTTGCAGCAGCAAGCCAGTCTAGTTTTGCAAAGATTCTCGAAGCAGGTGTACGTATTCATGAGTTTCATGGCGGTCTTCTCCATTCAAAAACAATGACCATCGATCGGGAACTTGCGTTGATCGGATCTGCAAACTTAGATCGGCGAAGTTTGGACCTCAATTTTGAAATCAACATGATCGTGTATGACACTGATTTTGCAAGCGAATTACGGTTTTTGCAAGCGAGCTATATGGAGGAATCAATCCTGCTCTCTTTGAATAACGTGGAGAAATGGTCTATTCCTCGGCGGCTTTGGCAGAATGCTATTGGGCTCATTGCACCTATTTTGTAAAAATAGGTATTTTACATCGACTTTACCAATATATTTTCGAACTTAAGGGTAGTTTCATAGTCAGTTATAGTTACTATCAGTGAGGAAGGTTCTTCTTTGAACCGATGAAACAAGCAGTTTATGCCGTTTATAAAGCACATACTCGTATCTCTTATCCTTCTATTCTCCGCTCCTGCGCTCCTGCAAGCGGAGTATGTCACTATAAATAACGCGGATGGGAACTTTGATATGTTTGCTGGCGATTTTGACGGGATGTTTAGCAACAGCGACCATCAATTTTTACTTACAGACCAGGAAGTATTAGCCGCAACACTCAACAACGATGGCATCGAAACTGCTGGCAAACTTTCTTTTGTCCTTGCTTCTACAGACGCAGGACTTTCGTTCATGGGCTTGTTTGATGGAATCCCGTTTGCAGACCCATACGGTGAGGTTTCAAATCACTACCTAGGTGTTTCTACAACAACTTCAACAGACACCGATTGGTATGCATCGGGCGACAGTGGTAGTGATATTGGCTGGAATGACATGGGGAACGGCTTCCAAGTGCTAAATGCATTGTTGGGGTGGAACCACGAAAGCACGTCTGCAGGCTTTGCTTGGGGCGACATTCAGTCAGCACCAACCGGAACCGTCAATCTTTACGATGTAGCGCTAACTGAATTCGCAAATGACTCGATTCAATTTGTGACATACCAAGATGATCAATGGACCGTCGCTGGCTCTGGTGATTTATGTTGCTTGGGACAATATGCATTCTCCTACCAGCTTGTGCCAGCACCAGGCGCTTTTGCCTTACTCGCCATTGCCGGCCTCACCGGCCACCGCCGTCGACGAAAATAAAACCGCTGAAATGTAAGCAGTCACTCCATCAGTTTTCACATTTGTCCGTTTAGATTTCTCTTCCATCTCGGGGAGGATATCCACCATTGTGATGTTGAGTACCTGCTTATTCTTAAAGTGTTATGGCATTTCGAACATTGTGAAATGTACAGTTCTCTACCGTACTGGAGTATGTATGTCGGTCGCTGAATGTAATGTATGAACTTTTGGTGCGATTTTTGTAGTATCAATCGACCTCGTAGTCAACAGAAGTAACAAGGTCACAATAATTACAAAATGCATCAAAAATCAATTCCAAAAAGTAGTCTAACTTCTAAATCGGGTTCCCTTTCAACATTTGTTACTTGAAAAAACGGTGAAACACGCAACCACCATCCGTCGCTTTACAACGAAAATGATGGCTCAATCGAAATCTCATTAACAGCCTGCTCTTTCCATTAAGAATACTCCATTTCCCAGATAGCCTAAAAACCAATTGTGAGAGATGGATATGGCTGATACGATGTTAAAAAGGAAAATAATTATGGCAATTACACTTACATTTCACGGTCAATCATGTTTTCAGGTAGATGATGGTGAGCACAGCCTGCTCATCGATCCATTCTTTACGGATAATCCTGTTGCAAAGATTGGTGCAAAAGATGTTCAATGCACACACATCGCAATCACACATGGTCATTTTGACCATTTTGCAGATTGTGAAGTAATCGCAAAGGCCACTGACGCTACTGTCTACGGTGCTTACGAAATTTGCGAATACCTCGGCGAGCAAGGCCATGAGAAATGCGAACCAGGCAACCCCGGTGGAAGAATTGAAACACCGTTCGGAGCCATTTCCTTCACACCAGCCATTCACTCATCGAGCTTTAATGGGCGCTATATGGGGATGCCGTGCGGGCTAATGATTGAGTTTGCAGGCGCTATGCTCTACCACGCGGGTGATACTGCTCTCTTTTCTGACATGGAACTCCTTGGACAAATTTACCAACCGGACATCGCGATGTTTCCAATCGGCGACCGTTTCACGATGGGCCCTGAAATGGCATCAGTGGCTGCAGAAATGATTGGCGCACCGACTGCTGTACCAATGCATTACAACACTTGGCCAGCAATCAAAGTCGACATTACTCGATTTGCACCAAAAGACATTGATGTGCTCGTAATGGAACCAGGCGACGCAGTAGAACTCTCTGCCGAATGACAAAAATCGACAAAATTCTTCGTGGCGGCAACGTCATCAATGTGCAAACAAGGTCAATTGACCAAATCGATATTGGCATCGACAAGGGGAAAATCGTGCTCGGTGCAACCGACGCACATGAAGTGATTGATCTTAAAAGTGCATTTATAGCGCCTGGGTTCATCGACGCACATATGCATGTTGAATCTACGATGTTGCCTCCTACCTCCTTTGCAAAATTATCGCTGCCACACGGAACAACTGCAGCTGTTTTTGATCCACATGAAATCGCAAACGTCTTGGGCATCGCGGGCATCAAACTCATTATGGATGACGCAAAAAACATGCCGTTTGATGCATTTTTTGCCGCAAGCTCCTGCGTACCAGCGTCTCCACTTGAGACCAGCGGCGCAACACTACTTAGTGATGATTTAGAACCGCTCTTTGAAGATGAGCGAGTCATTGCGCTTGCAGAAATGATGAATTTCCCTGGGGTCATATATGATGATCCTGAAGTACATAAGAAAATCAAGATGGGCTTACGGCTTGGTAAAAAGATAGATGGCCACTGCCCTGGATTACGTGGCAAAGATTTATTAAAATATATTTCAGCTGGAATTTCAAGCGACCACGAAAGCATAACTGCTGAAGAAGCAATCGAAAAACTTGAAGCAGGTATGCAAATTTATATTCGCGAGGGCAGTGCAGCAAAAAACCTTGCAGCACTATTGCCAATCATTACAAAAGAGAATGCGAATAAAATTTGTTTTTGCACAGATGACAGACATCCTGCTGACTTGCGAGATGAAGGGCATATTGATCATATTATTCGTAAGGCAATTGGCTTAGGGCTCGATCCAATTCTTGCCATTTGCATTGCAACCAAACACGTTGCAGACCACTACGAACTTACCATGGTTGGCTCAATTGAGCAGGACAAATTTGCGAACCTTGTAGTCTTTGATGATTTGCAAAATCCATCTCCCAAACAAACGTGGTACCGTGGAGAACTCGTTGCAGAAAATGGTGAAGCCATCGTTGCTATACCGAGCTCCACTAATTGGAGTATCGCAAAAAATAGCGTGCACTTTCCTCCAACCATTACACAAGAATCATTTGCTCTTGATGTTGAATCTAAACTCATTCGCGTCATTGGACTCGTTCCAGGTCAACTTTTCACAGAGGAACTCCATCTTAAAAGAAACGACGAGGATGTGTTAAAAATGGCCGTCATTGAGCGTCATCACAACACCGGAAACATTGGACTAGGATTCGTTCATGGTTTTGCTTTCTCAGGCGGAGCTATTGCATCGACAGTAGGACATGATGCACACAACATCGCCATTATTGGAGACAACGACGAGGACATGTTTGTTGCAGCAACTGCGCTCGCGTCTTCGGGAGGTGGTCAATGTGTTGCCACAAATGGAAAAATCCTTTCACTCTTACCACTACCTATTGCTGGACTCATGTCAGATGCCCCGCCAGAACAAGTCATTAGTCAACAACACGCAGTGTTGCAAGCGGCCGCATCGCTTGGCTGTCCGCTTGATGACCCATTTATGCCCTTAAGTTTTTTACCCCTCTCGGTTATTCCACAGTTAAAACTAAGCGACCTTGGTCTTGTTGATGTTGACCAATTTTCAATCGTGCCAATAGAAGTATGTCCCAGTTAAAACAAAATTTTGAACACGACTTCGTTGTTGCTAAAACAATAGCACGCGAAGCACGCACCGGCATTTTGCCTTGGCTGTTTTGGGGCGTTGCTGCATTGTTTTATCTGTATGAATTTTTTGCTCGAGTTGCACCATCTGTTATGAGTGATACTCTTGAGCAAGACTTCAACATGAATGCAACGGAACTCGGATTCATCATGAGTTTGTATTACCTTGCGTACGCACCCATGCAACTTATTGTTGGCATTGCACTCGATCGTTTTGGATCAAAGAGATTGTTATCAAGTGCGGCAATCATTGCAGGCGGCGGCTGTCTTGCATTTGCGCTCGCAGAAACTACTGCAATTCTTGGGCTAGGAAGAATCATGCTTGGCATTGGCTCTTCATTTGCATATGTTGGTGCCGTGTATGTTGCAACAGTCTGGTTTCCTCGAAGGCGGCTCGCGCTCATCATGGGCATGACTGCAGCGCTTGGAACACTTGGCGCTGCCCTTGGGCAAGCACCACTCGAAGTTGCAGTGCAAGAATATGGATGGCGTTCATCCATGTACACAGCAGCGGTTGGTGGTCTTGCCATTGCTCTTTTCATTTGGACTGTCGTACCAAAACGACCGGACTGGTTTCTCAATCTTGCTGAACTTGAAAACAAAGTATCAACAGACAACATGTTCGCGGGACTTCGCGATGTTGTTTTTAACAAGCAAACGTGGCTCATTGCATGCATCAGTTTACTTTTATACGTTCCTATCTCAACATTTGGTGCGTTGTGGGGCGATGCCTACGTTGCTACTTCATCAGGTGTTTCAAACGAGCAATCCGCATGGGCAATGACAATGTTGTTCTTAGGATTCGCAACTGGTGGACCACTACTTGGCTGGATTTCAGACAAATACAATACGAGGCGACTTCCAATGTTCCTTGGTGGTGGATTTTGTACATGTTGTATGGCTATGCTTCTTCTTGCATCCGTACTACCTTTTTGGCTCACTGTGGTCTTTTTAATTCTGACAGGTTTTTTTGCTGGCGCGCAAGCAATCACCTTTGCTATGGCAGTAGAACAACATGCAACTTATTGCAAAGCGACTGCGGTTGCGTTTGTTAACTTCTTCGTCATGCTTGGTGGTTTTTTGTTACAACCTCTTTTTGGCGCCTTACTTGACCTGACTTCAAACAGTGACAATTACACTGCGGGTAATTACCGCATGGCAATGGTGTTACTTCCCATCTCACTTGCAATCGGAACCATGCTCTGCCGCTGGCTTAAAGAAACGGACTCACCATGAACATTGCACTTGTAAGTTGTGACGACTTGCCCGGTTGGGAAGTGGATGACAAACCACTTATCGAAGCGCTTGAAAAACGGGGCGCTACAGTACACCGACCTGCATGGACCGAGTCTATCGACTGGAATCAATTCGACGTATCTGTTATTCGTACAACATGGGATTACCATGCACAAAAGGATGCATTTGTTCAATGGTGCAAATCAGTTCCAAAACTTTATAACGAAGCAGAGATAATCGAATGGAATACACACAAGTCCTACCTTCGTGAACTTGAAGAACGAGGCACTGCAATTGCACCAACAGTTTGGATTAATGCACATGAAACAGCTGATGTGCAAAAAGAACTTCTGCACTTCGGTTCTAAAAAAGGATTTATAAAACCACAGGTAGGCGCGTGTGCTTCAGACACCCTTCGATTCACTGATACCGAATACGAATTAGCTCAGCAATTCCTATTTGATAATGAACATCAAGACATGATGCTACAGCCTTACTTACAAAGCGTGGAAACCGAAGGTGAACTTACCGCAGTGTTTATCGATGGCAAGTTTACCCACGGCGTGCAAAAAATCCCTGTCAAGGGCGATTACCGTGTGCAAGATGATTTTGGTGCGAGTGACATGCCTTACGAATTCAACACCGAAGAGTTGCGCACAATGCAAGAAACGCTTCGTACTGTTCCGCAATATGCGCATCTTCTTTACGCGCGATTTGATTATCTACGAGGCGATGATGGTGAACTTCTTCTCAATGAACTTGAGCTTGTTGAACCCTCCTTGTTCTTCAGACACAGTGAATATTCTGCAAATTGTTTAGCCGTAGCCATTCTCAAACGAGTATGATTGTTTGTATGAAAAGAGTCGTTGGAATTGTTGCGTATATGTTATTCGTGGGCTGTTCAAGCGAGCCTGAACCAAAGCGGTTCATTCAACAGGTCGAAGGCGTAAACTTTTCCTTTGAAATGACCCCTGTATCGGATTCAAACGGCACTTTTTGGATTTCTCGAACAGAAGTACCATGGGACCTGTATGACTTCTTCTTGCAATTCATAAACAGCCCAGACAATTTATACGCTGGCGTTGATGCAATCACTGGACCCACACCTGCATACGCTTCAGTGGACAGAGGGTTTGGCCGCTCTGGCTACCCTGCAATTTCAATGTCGGCACAAGCAGCTGATTCATTTTGCACATGGCTTTCATCGAGAACAGGAAGAACGTATTCAATTCCAACTATAGAACAATGGAAAAATGCAAACAGTCTCGGTGGCACTTCCTGGAATAAAACTAATTCCACTCGAACGACGCACCCTATTGCAACTACAGAACCAAACACATTTGGTATATATGACATGCGCGGAAATGTTGGCGAATGGGTGATAACAGAAGATGGGCCGCGCGTCATCGGCGGAAGTTTCCGAACAACACCAAAAAAACTAGGGGCTCTTAGCTTGTTAGAAGCAGAACCAGGGTGGAATGTAACCGACCCACAACTACCACGTAGTCCGTGGTGGTTTGCAGATGCTGACTATGTTGGCATTCGATTAGTAACAAATGGAGATTTAAATGAGTGATGTAACACGACGTGATTTTGTAAAAGCCGCTGGTACCGTAACTGCAATAGGTGCGACCACCCTTCCGGCGTGGGCTGTGCAAGAGAAACGAGATCCAATCAAAATTGGCTTCATTGGATGCGGCGGTCGAGGAACTGGCGCAGCAAACCAAGCATTAACAGCAAACAAAGACGCCGTTATTTGGGCTATGGGTGATGCGTTTGAAGACCGTTTATCTTCAAGTATGCAATCACTCGTCAGCGAGCAAGGCAAACGTGGCGAAGTACCTAAGGAACGCAAATTCGTTGGCTTTGATGCATTCCAAAAAGTTATTGACTCTGGTGTCGACATGGTTATCTTGACAACGCCACCCCACTTTCGTCCTGAACATATCGCCGCAGCGGTAAAAGCGAAGAAGCATGTTTTCTGCGAAAAACCAATGGCGGTTGATGGAGCCGGCGTTCGGAGTGTGATCGAATCTACAGCGCTTGCGAAGAAAAACAATACGAACCTTATGTCAGGTTTCTGTTGGCGATACAACCCCGCGCTTCGGGCGACGTTTGAACAACTACATAATGGAGCAATTGGTGAAATTGAATCCTATTTTGCAACGTATTATGCCGCTCCATTATGGACAAAGCCACGCAAAGAATCGTGGAGCGATATGGAATGGCAAATGCGCAATTGGGTACATTTTGACTGGCTCTGCGGTGATCACATCGTGGAACAAGCGTGCCACTCTGTTGACAAAATCAACTGGGCAATGAAAAACGAAGCTCCAGTAAGTTGTACTTCAGTAGGTGGAAGGCAAATGCACGAAGGAGTTGACCGTGGCAACGTATACGATCACTTCGGTGTTCAGTTTGAATACGCGGACGGTCGACGGATGCATTTGCACTGTCGTCAAATGCCTTACTGCTACAACGATAATAATGACTTTATCACGGGAGCCACTGGCACTTGCATTGTGAACGGCTGGACGGGCGAGCCCGTTTTCAAAGGATCTTCAGATTGGAAATACACTGGCGACCAAGCAAACATGTATCAAGTAGAACACAACGAGTTGCAAGCGGCTATTCGTGGTGATGCACCAACCGTGAACGATGGCGATTTCATGGCGCAGTCGACGCTGATGGCAATTCTTGGAAGAGAGGCCGCGTACACAGGCCAACGAATCTCATTCGATGAAATGTTGCATTCCACAACTCGACTTGGTCCAAAAGAATATGCCTTTGGCGAACTTGCTACTCCAAAAGTTGCAGAACCCGGAACAACTAAACTCAACCGTTCGTCTTTATCTACCGCAGGTAGATTACTCGTAGATTAACTTGCCCTTGGCAATTGTTTGTTGCTTGGATAAAACACAACGAGCATCAAGAAACATGCTACAGAAAGCCACATCGGTACGGAGAACAATGCGGAGTAATCCATTGCGCCGTCAACCATTGCCCACTCGCCAACGAGTGCCGTCGCAAACAAACTACCAACGATAATTCCCACACCCACAATGACAAGGTTGAAAAAGTTTTGTGCAGTTGCGCGTACATCCTTCGAACAGTATTCATCAACAACCATAAAGGCAACGAAAATGAAACAACCAAAACAGATGCCATGTAATGCAACACCAACAACAACAGGAACAAGTGTTGGGAGGTACGCAAAGATCGCCATCCGCAGTCCATATGCTACAAGCCCCGTGCATAAGAGCGTTTTCTTGCTGAATTTAACCGCAAGAATAGGCATAAAAGCGAGCACAACAATCTCGCTCATTTGACCAATAGTCATTAATCCGCCACCACCAACTCCTAATACTGTATTAATCCCATTAGCAAATGTATTTGCTGCATCGTTGCCTGCGCTATTCTGAATCCCCGTTACGAAATCACTTGTATAAACAAAGTAAAATTGATGAATGATGCTTACGGGCACTGCAATAATAAAGAGTGTCACAAGCGGTTGCATTCGTATCTCACGCAATGTTTCAAACCACGCTAATTTATTAGTAGTGTTCTTTGATGGCGGGGTATGCGGAAGTGTAAAACAATACAAACCCATAAGTACGCCTAGAACTGCGCTTATTGAAAATGCTACAGCTCTACCAGCGTTTTGAGCTGCTGCAATATCTTCTAAAGGAACACCAGTAGGTGTAGACCAGATTCGTAAATATTGCCCCACAACAATACCTGCTGCAATCCAACCCACTGTACCCCATAACCTAACTTTTCCGAAGTCGCGGTCACGGTTGGGCAAATGATGAAACGCTAATGAGTTTGTGAGTGCAATAGTTGGGGCGTACACTAAACCGTAAACACCGGACAGAATCGCGAAGTCCATGAACGTGGTCGAAGTGCCAAGCATGTACACAAGGCACGCACCAATTAGGTGACTTATCCCAAGCAGTTTTTCTGTTGACATAACGCGATCAGCAAGTTGGCCTGCAATGAATGGTCCGAAAATCGCACCCACAGCACCTGCTGAAAGACATAGGCCAGTCTCAGTTAATGTAAACTCTCGGTAGCCAAGTAGAAATGGGTACAAAATAGGAAGCCAGGCTCCCCAAATTGCAAATTGCAAAAACATCATGCCTGAAAGTCGTGGTAATAAGAATGGTGATTTAGTTTGATTTTCCATGATACTATTGTAATCACAGAAAGCTACTACAGTCTAGCCTTACCGCTTCTTGTTAAAATTTCTCTTCCGTTTTCCACCCTTAGCTTTAGATTTACCCTTTGAGAACTTAGGACGTGAAGCAGTATTCTTCACAACAGATATGGCTAGTTTTTGTCCGCCAATAGTAGTTTTCTTTAAATCATTAAATATATCTTTTGGCATTCCAAATGGCAATTCAATGAAACTGAATTGATCATGTAACTCTATACGACCAATCTCTTTATCAGACAAACCAGCTACAGTTGATATCGCTCCAACGATGCTCGCTGGTTTAGCTCCATGCGCTTTTCCTACAGAAATATGGAATCGCTCCATACCCTGAGTAACGGGGTCACCTTTTGGTTTTCGTTCTTTTCGCTCTCGCCTATCTCTGCGATCGCCACTATCTTTTCGTTCTCTTCCGCCCCCGCGATCACGCCGATCATTTCGATCAAACTGCTCAAATCGAACTTTTTCGTCAGCACGCAGAATGAGTGGCGAATCACCTTGCGCCATGCTCGCAAGCGCAACAGCAATTTCAACAGGAGGAACATCATGCTCAATTGAGTACGACTCTACAATGTCTGCAAAAAGTTGATTATCTTTTCCATTTGTGAGCGTGTCAGTAATGCGCTGCTTAAATTTATCAACACGTCGTTCATTGACATGAGAATGGCTTGGCAAATCCATCCGCTCAATCTTTTGATTTGTTGCTTTTTCAATTGAACGGAGCATTCGTTTTTCTCGTGGCGAAATAAATAAAATCGCATCACCTTCTCGACCCGCACGAGCGGTTCGACCAATACGATGTACATAAGATTCCGTGTCATACGGCACATCATAATTAATGACATGGCTAATACGAGGAACATCTAAACCACGAGCTGCAACATCTGTTGCAATAAGAATATCTAATTTGCCTGACTTCAATTTGTTTACAGTTGCTTCACGCAAGTTTTGTGACATATCACCATTAAGAGCTTCAGCAGCAAATCCACGTGCCTCAAGTTTTTCTGCAAGCGCGATTGTCATCATTTTTGTTCTTGCAAATATAATAATGCCATCTGTGTCTTCAACTTCTAAGATACGAGTTAGGGCATCCAGCTTGTGCATGCCACTTACCATCCAATAGCGCTGCCGAACTGTATCAACTGTTGCAGTTTTATCCTGCACTTTAATTAGTGCCGGTTCGTTGAGATATCGCTTTGCAATTTTGGCGATTGGCTTTGGCATCGTCGCAGAGAACAAAGCAGTTTGATGTTCCGTTGGAATTTGTTCTAAAACCCATTCCACATCATCGATAAAACCCATTCGAAGCATCTCATCTGCTTCGTCAAGGACCAAGCATTGCAGGTTGTCTAGGTTAATACTGCCTTTACGCATATGATCCATAACTCTGCCTGGAGTACCAACAACTACATGTACACCGCGGTCAAGGGCCCTGAACTGAACTCGATAATCTTGCCCGCCATAAATAGGAACAACATGAAAACCTTCTAATTGACTTGCATATTTTTGGAATGCCTCAGAAACTTGAATAGCTAGCTCACGTGTTGGTGCTAGAACTAAAATTTGAGGGCTTCGCTGTTTAATATTAAGTCGAGACAAAAGTGGCAAAGCAAATGCTGCTGTCTTGCCAGAGCCCGTTTGAGCTTGACCTAAAATATCACGCCCATCAAGCAATGGAGGCATTGATTCTGCTTGAATTGGCGAAGGAGACTCATATCCTAATTGGGATACAGTCTTTACTATTGCCTCTTTGAGACCAAATGAAGCAAAATCAAGGGTGGGCTTATGTTCTGTCATAGTATCTGGCGAATCGGTCATTGTACCCAAATAACTACTGCAAAACCCAAGCGATTCCTCCCTTTATATGATTAATAAAATCTGTCTCATTAAAACTAGACATAGGATGCCCCCTGCCTGTATAAAAACTTCTACCGCTTCCTATTTCACTACACCATGCAATTGGATGGTTATTAACATTCATCAAAATTGTTGCCCCGTCTGGCATTCGATCATATACGTACCATTCATCTACGCAAAACCATTTTTCAGGCAAATGGCTCGTTGAGGGGTGTTCTCTATTCACGACCTCAATCATTGACTCAGACACTGGTGGGTGTGAAACAAACCAAGCTCCTAGAAGCTTTTCGCCATACCAATCCCATTCATATTCGGTATCAGCGGCAGAATGGACCCCAACGAATCCGCATCCAGATTGAATATTTTGTTTTAATGCTATTCGTTCTTCTTCATTCAAAATATTGCCGCTTGTATTCAAAAACACAACAACATCATATTTTTCATCACAGAGTAAACTCGAATCTTCTGTTGTAATCACATCAAGATCCAGTTCTCTAGCTATCTCAGCAACAACTTGCACACCAGTTTCAATTGAAGCGTGCCTATAACCTCGAGTTTCAGATAGTACCAATGCTCGCTTTTGTTGATTACATCCAACAAGAAATAGGCAAAGAACTATACAGCGGACCACGTCTTTGAAACCTGACTTCGCATCACCGCGTCAATAAACCTCATACTTAAAAGACCTTCAGTCTCATCAATAAGCTGCACATCTGCCCCGAGTATTCTGTCAGCAAAATCTACATACAGATTTGCGAATGCTTCGATGAATCCAGCAGGATGACCAGATGGTGCTCGATTTGATTCACAATGTAAAATTGTTTCTGTTCCATCAGGTGAAGAAAATTTCAATTGATCGCATGAATCATGGTCCCAACTAAATGATCCCTTGTCACCCCATACGCGTATTGAAACATGATTGCGTTCACCAGTGCATACCTGCGAACAAACTAAATCACCAATAGCGCTCTTTTCCATTTTCAATTGGACACATGCGTGATCATCGACTTTTCTGCCTTCGACAACTGTATGAACATCGCCTCGAACTGCTGTGATTCCAAGTCCAGTTGTAAATCGAGCAAGTTGCTCAGCGTGTGAGCCAATATCCCCAAGCGCACCAGCACCACTTCGCTTCGGATCCGTTCTCCAGGCCGCTTGCTTTTGCCCTTCTTGCTCAATTGGCTGCGCAAGCCACCCCTGCCTATAGTCAACGCTGACAGTACGCACTTCACCAATATCGCCCGCGAGAATGCGCTGACGCATCTCTCGAATCATTGGATAGCCAGTATAGGTGTACGTTAACCCAACATGCATTTCTGATGAAGAAGCAATTTTTTCGAGTGCAATGGCTTCATCAAGCGTCCTGGTCATTGGCTTATCAAGCATGACATGAAAACCAGACTCTAGTGCTTTAGTTGCAATTTCAGCATGTGATTCATTTGGCGTCACGATAACGATGCATTTAATGTTATCTTTTTCTTTTTCGAAAAGCTCTTGCCACGTTTCATAGCCCTTGATGCCGAGTTGCTCAGCACTTTCAATTGAGCGTTTTGGATCTGACGAAAAAGCTCCAGCAACTAATTCATATCTTGCATCCAATCGCATTGCCATGCGATGAATTTCACCAATAAATCCGCCAATCCCCCCACCAACCATCGCGGCTTTTATTTTACTCATGCCTGCTCCGAAAATGCCGCGTCAAAGGCAGCGCCACTTGGCGGAACAACATCCATTGAGCGAAGATAATCTAAAGACTCCATAGCTCCTTGACGCCTATCCATGCCCTCATCTTCCCATTCAACGGAAATCGGACCATCGTAACCAATACGATTTAACGTGCGCATAATGTCATCAAAATCTACATCCCCCCTACCGACGCTACGAAATTCCCAACCGCGGCGATGGTCTCCAAAGGGTAAATGTGAACCAAGTATCCCACGCTCACCATTCGTTAAAACAGCAACATCTTTTGCATGAACATGAAAAATATAGTCATCAAATGCATCAATAAAAGCGGATGGGTTGATGCCCTGCCAAAGCAAGTGGCTTGGATCGAAATTAAAACCAAATGCTGGATGATAATCTACTGCCTCAAGTGCACGCTGAGCAGGTGCTATGTCATAAGCAATTTCTGCGGGA
>NZFX01000081.1 GCA_002689385.1 Phycisphaerae bacterium | reverse complement strand
AAGTTCAGTGGACAGTAAAAGCGCCTCACCATCTGCGAGCAGCAATTCAATTTCCAACTCTCGAAACAACGTCGATTGTTTCGCAGCCTCTCCTTGCGCCAAGACGAGTCCACCTTCAATAGGAATATGCCAAGTTGGCAATAGCTGGACATAGACTGAAAGTTCTGAATCTCGATGCAATAACCAACTTCGAGAAAGGATTGACAAAAAGCCTTTGTCGACAAAATGAGAACGGCCAGAAGCAACAACAAGAATACCGTCATCAGGAATCCGTCGTTGGATAACCGCCCGCCATTGAACAAACTGGCCGTGCCAAACAAACGCACTGTCGTCCTGTGTTCCTATTGTGGAGATAATCGCTGGCACATCCACTGCATCAATCACTCGAGCTGAAAGACCTTCAGCCTCGAGCCCTTTTGCTAACTCGATACTTTTAAGTGGTTCCCCAAACTCGGATAGCATTTTACTATAGCCGCCGTCTTGTGGAGAGATAACAATTTTCGTCACCAGCACTCCGTCAGCAGTTGGTTCAATGGTTGTTTCAACTTCAAATACTATAGGTTCGCTTTTTGGTGCATTACAACCTACAAGAAAAAACAGAAAGAGTGTTATGCAAAATCGCATGTGTTCACCATGTCGATGAGCTGGCGTAATCTCCCGAAACTTCTTCGCTTATGCGGAACAATCAAGCGAGGCAAGTCAACGTGATCTTTTTCTACAGGATGTGCGCCGCCGCTTTGAACCATTTCGCCGTCTCGTAGTATGTCGCCAAAAGTTGCGTTCAAACGGTTAATTGAATCTTGGGTCACTTCTTTATGAATGCGAATCACATAATCGCCATGGACATACCTGCTTGAATGGTAGACTCTATAAAACTGCATGATGTGCTCAACAGCGTCCTGCGGAGAACTTGCGACATGGAATAACGACTCATCCTCTTCGCTGATCATTTTGTGTCCAAGCAAATCTGTATGCACATGTTTTTCCCAGTTAATCCAATAATCATTACCCTCACCTGCAATCATAACAATTGGAATAATATTTGACTTACCTGTCTGTACAAGTGTTAATGCTTCAAACAATTCATCTTGGGTACCAAAACCACCAGGGCAACCAACAACTGCGTCAGAATGCGTCATGAACATCAATTTGCGCGTAAAAAAGTAACGGAAGTTTATAAGTTTCGCATCGCCTTCAATGATTGCATTCGCTGTAGTTTCAAACGGTAGGCGAATAGCAAGCCCAAAACTAGCCTCTCGAGTAGGACCTTCGTGCCCTGCCTTCATGATGCCGTCACCAGCGCCAGTTATCGCCATCCATTCTTGCTCAGCCATAAGACGGCCAAATTCAGAAGCCGCAATGTAGTCAGGGTGATCCTCTGGAGTGCGCGCGGAACCATAAATTGACACTTTACGAATGCCGATGTACCTATTAAAAACTTGGTATCCATATCGCATTTCTTTAAGTGCGTGTGTGACAAGTTTTACTTGCCCATCATCGTGCCCGTCTTTTGCCATTTTTAAACAGGTGTCAACCATCTGGCCAATCATTTCACGTCGGGGGTCGCCTTGTGCAAAGTTGCCAACATGATCAACCAACCCAAGAATACTTTTCTGTATATTTTCATTTGAACTCATGCGACACATTGTATCCACGAATCAATTCAGGCACACTATTTTTTTTGTGGCGAAAGAAAAGGAAATGGCTCAATTGAAACTTTCGGGTTAAACAACTCACCCGTTACATCAATTGCATAAAAGTTATCATTTATAGCACCAAAAATGTCTCGAATAAGAGGCAATCCAACTCTTGGATTCAACCGTGCTTTAATTTCAAATGTATTAATATCAATCGTTCCATCACCACTGAGTACAAGGTTCGCATTATCAGAGTCACTGCTCTTAAGCGTAATTCCTTCTAATACGATTTTATCGCCAACAATAAATAACTGAATATCCGCCCCAGTAATTGTATTTGCCGTTGGCAAAGCAAACTGCAGCAAGTGCATCGCAGTATTTGAAAGTGGATCTAATACTATTTTACCTTGATAAATCTCTACCCTGCCAACGCCACGTTTACTACCAACGTCCCCTTGGACTCCAGCAATCGATAACCACCCTGTTAACTTTCCTTCAAGTGATGCTCGTGTTTCATCGCCATCTTTAGCGGCAATGTTGGCTTCTGATACAGAAATCTCTATTTCAAACTCCTTAGAATCGTCTACCGCGATCCATCCTTGTACAGCCACGCCACCAGTGGTTGACTCACCACCCATGTCTTCAAATATCAACCGTTTTGCCTCTGGATCTAACCGAAGGCCACCTGTTACAAAATTTATTGGTCTTCCTAACACAACCATGTCGTTGATATCCATTGACAATTCAAGTTCCGACAAGTTCTTTTGATCGTAGGTGCCGTCTACTCGAATCACGCCGTCAATATCTTTTAGTGGTACACCTACCTGAACTGAAACATCATCAAGAAAAATATCACCTGCAAAACCAACCGCCAGCTCTGTCCAACTATCACCTGAGAGTGTCACGATCCCTTCAGGCAGAGTACTGATGCCTTCTTCAATCTCGATTGCTTCTAAAGTGTTTCCGACAGCTGATGGTAACACTGCAAACAAACTTTTGTCATCTGCAGGACCTTCCCACGTCAATTGAAACACGCCGTCAATTCCAGTTACCGTGTCGATAACGCCATCAAGCGAAAATGTGCCGTCCCCAAGTTTACCCTCCATGTTTCGAAACTCGATGCCGCTCGTGTCAAAATGAATCTTAGCTTCTGTTTCATTTGTGAAAACAGCGACTGCTTGCCTATCGCTAAACGTTGCAGAGAGTATAGAAGGAATAACATCGATAGAGTACGCAACTGATTCAGAATTGCCATGCGCATGTAATGATGCTTCTGCGGTCCCCGTTGGTTTTAACGAATCAAAATACTTCAGCCCTGAATCGCCACCAACAATACCAGTGATAGCCCTTGAAAGTGGTGAGCCAACCGCAGCATTTTTCCAATCTGCATTGATGTCAAGCGTGAATGTTTTTTCTAAACCGTGAACTGAGCCAGCAATTTCTAACTCGCCCATCTGAACATCGTCTTCCTCTAGTAAAAAAAGCAAATCATTTAAGAACACGTCTGTGTTTTCTATAACCAATGAACCTGAACTTCTTGCTAGTGTCATCGATGCATCGTCATTTGAGACAACTAGCTCCGTTGGAATAATCTCCATGTTGAGTGCATGCTCATTACCCGAATGAGCCATTCGAATAGTTGCATCCATGAACCCCGTTGGCTGCAATGTATTCCAGGCATTTGACAGTGCATTCGAGGCGGTTTCGGGCAATACTTTAACGAACTCTGCGCTTATGGGTAAATCAGATCCGCGCAGTACTAAGTCGAACCAGTCGCCATCGATTTCCATAGAAACTTCAACAGAGCCTGTTCCGCATTCGCAAGTGGCGCCGTCCATAGTGACTGCACCGTTCTCAATTTGAATTGTCGCATCGATGCCCTCAAATAAAAAACCTTCAGGCCAAAAAGGGCCCGTTGCTTCGATTGCCTCTGCGAAATATTCGTTCAATACTGCAACACCTTCACTCATATTGACTAAGAAATTAGTATCAATGCCACCTGTTTCGTTTCCAGAAACATTACCAACTGCGGTCAACCTCGAGTTGAGGCCTAGCCCAGTCAACACCTCTAGCGCCAAATCATGTGAGTCTCCAGCTGCTGCTGAAATTGCCTTTAGTAATGCAGGAGTAATCCACTCATGCGTGAGTTTAAACTGTAATTCTGGGCTTGCAGACCCATCTTTTAAGAAAGCAATTGAACCCTGCAGTTCACCGTTGCCTCCCCCGGCACCCTCAAACAATACTACTTCGCCATCTGGAATGAAGATGCCATCAGAATCTACTTCGACCATGCCACGCTGCAGTGTGATTGGATACGGAAATCCATCGTGCAAAATGCCAACGTCTTCAAACGATACTTGCCCTCGCACTGTTACGTCATTGCTCAGCCGGCTATCATGAAGAATGTCTAAATCTAGATCAATGACACCGCCAAAATCAAATCCGTTTTCGTAGGAATCGAATGGTTCATTCTTCATGCTTGCATACGATTCTGTGTGTAACAGTCTACCCATAACATTTTGCAGTCCAGATGGCAATGCATTTTGCAATGCACTATCTAGCGGTGCTGCTGGTGCATGCAAATTTAACTGCACCGCTAAAAAGTCTGATGAAGCATCTACGTTACCACTGATATGTACTTTCGAATCATCGCTTCCTATTGCATTGAGGTAGACAATTTCAATTCCATTATTGTGAAACTTGATAGAAGACGTAATAGCATGAAGTGGATAGGGAAACCCTTCATACATGCCTTTTGCACCATCAATAAGAATTTCGCCCAGAATAACTGCCTCTTGTCCAAACTCTTCTCGTTGCACACTTACTTTGGAAGCAATATTCCATTTTTCTAATTGGAATAACTTTAGAATTTTTGCTGCCGCAACAGGCACGTTTGCTTGGCCATTATCTCTGGATTGAACGTCGCTAATAAAAAACTTAGCGTCAAATGGTGACTTCGAGAGCATCGTTTCCATCCACTCTTTACCGTCTTGTTCCCCAAAGTTAGGAAGTTCAAATATATTTAAATCAGCTCGAAATGAAACCGGCAATTCACCCCCGCTTTGTGGTGGAAATAGTTCGCCTTCAATATCCCGTAAAGAAACAGACTCACCGTTGTACACGATGGTCCCATTTTGCACATCCAATTTTGCGTTACCGTGCAATCTTGAAAAAGCACCCTTGTCATAATCCGCCCAGCGAACACCGTGCTCTTCGGGAAGGAAAAACTGGACATTTTCGACAGTCGCTTCAATCGACAGCCCATCTTGAGCGCTCCACAAAACACCAAGAGAATCAACTCTCCCGTGCAACTCTGTTTCTTCGCACCAAACTCGAACCCTGCGCGGCAAGAAAGAAAATAGAGAATTGCCCAACGAAACATTGTCGATTGAAAGCTGGAATTGTTCCTCCGCAAACCGCATTGAAAGCGAAAGTGATTCTTGCACATCATGCAAGTTCACGTTTACTTCACTTTCTTCACCCGAGGCAATTTCCACTGAAAACGATTTTTGTACCATTTTCGTCCATAGTCCATCTTGCATTGTGCCCGCTTCAAGATGGATAGTATCGATTGCAATGTTCGGAAAATCGAGAGTGCCCGAAGATGAGGTGTCCAAAGATGAGGTGGTCGAAGAAAAATCGTCTTGTACTTGCATGGTTTCCCAAGGCGCAAAATTATACTCGCCCGATTTTTTGGACGATTCAGCCACGCGAACAGTAATTGATTCTGCTGAAATCAAATCGACTGAACTCGCCGATGGAATAAACGATGAAAAAACAATTTCAACTGTTGGCGCGAAAAGCAACTGCGAAGCAGGTCCCGTTACATTTTCAGAATGCAATGCAAGGCCAACAAGTGACAGTTTGCCCGACCAATCCCAATGGGCCTGTTCAATGGAAACCTCTGTACGGACTTCTCCCTTGAGAAGACCCACAACAATAGGCGTAAGCAAAAAAGGCCGTGTCAATAAAAACACCAACAAGAACGGTAACAGCCCAATAAAGCCAAAAATCCAAATTCGTCTTTTTCGCCGAAGCGGATTTCTATGCTCAGTCATACTTAGATAGTTTACCTATTCACTCGCTGTAAATGCTAATTGAGCAAGTTCTATCGCCCTGCCAAGCCCCGCAGCCTTGTTTATAGTCTCTTTCCACTCCAATTCCGATTTGGAGTCCATGACTACACCTGCACCTGCTTGAATATCAATTCTCCACCCCTTGTTGTTACGTTTCGCAGTCGGAATCACCATTGTCCGTAGTGCAATTGCCATATCCATATCACCGCTAAACCCGATCATGCCAATGCCACCTGCGTAAGGTCCGCGCCGTGTGGATTCAATCTCATCGATAATCTGCATAGCTCTAATTTTAGGCGCACCGCTAACAGTGCCAACTGGAAGCGTTGCGGCAAGTGCATCCCAGCAATCTTTTCCTTCTGCAAGTTGGCCAACAATGGTCGAACTAAGGTGCATGACATGACTATACCGCTCGATGTCCATTACTCGTTCAATCTCAATCGAACCCAAAGCACATACAGTCCCTAAATCATTTCGTCCAAGATCAACAAGCATGACGTGTTCGGCTTTTTCTTTGTCGTCCCCGCGTAAATCTTTTTCTAACGCAATATCTTCATCTTCTGTTTTTCCTCGCCGCCTTGTGCCCGCAAGCGGTCTGTTAACAATGTGCCCGTTTCTGCATCGGCAAAGAATCTCTGGACTCGAAGCAACGAGAATACATCCTTCCGCTTGCAAGTAAATCATGTAAGGGCTTGGGTTCACAACGCGAAGCGCACGATAAATCTCAAACGGATCAACTTGTGACCTGTGTTCAAACCGTTGTGAAATGACAATTTGAAATGCATCACCTTTGGCAATATAGTCCTTACATTTCATAACAGAGGATTCAAATGTTTCCTGTGACATGTTTGACTTTTTTGGCTTTGGCGGTGGTGAACCTAAATCCATTGAAATAGTGCCTACCGGTATGTTTTCTCCGTTGCGTTGCAACAAACCAACAACTTTGTCGAGTGCGCAATTGCCAGCATCCCACTGTTGTTCTGAGGTCTCACCATTATCGATACTATTGTGAATAACGTGTACCACTTTGGCGACGTGGTCAAATACAACAACTGTTTTATACAAAGCAAAATGCACATCTGGAAGGGATCGATCATCGCAAGGCGCGCTTGAAAAAGGCAACGCTTCGATTTCTGTAAATCGAGCTGTGTCATAACCAGCATAGCCAACCCAACCACCTGTAAAGCTAGGCAAGGGTAAGTCGGTTGTTGTCAATGGCGGTGCAACCTTCCACGAAGATGAAATTTCTCGCGCAAGTTCCAAGGGATTGTCGCTCTTTTTTTTCTCAACTTTACCTGTTGCATGATCGCGAAGTGTGACATCATTTTCGTAGGCGATTATTTCGAGGATCGGATCGGCTCCTAAAAACGAAAACCTTCCTACCTCGTCGCCGTTATCAACCGACTCGAATAAAAAACTTGGGGCAGTCCTATCGTCAGTCGCAACGAGTCGTCTGTAGGCTAGAACAGGGCTCAAGTGATCCGACATTATCCGGCAGACAACCGGAATCACATTGAATTCACTTCTTAAGGCATCAAAAGCTTCTTTTGGCATACCCGAAGTGTAGAGCAGAGCGTACGATGTATCCATGCCTACTTATGACACAGTTGTAAAACTTCGAAAAATTGAACGCCTTTATTACAAACCTGATGGTTCAGTGCTCGTAAAAGCACTCCAAGGTGTCGATTTGGACGTCCCCAGCGGTCAATCCATCGCAATCATGGGGGCTTCGGGCTCTGGCAAGAGTACGCTTATGAATATTCTGGGTTGCCTCGACAGACCCACTTCTGGGGAGTACACCCTCGGTGGTCATGAAGTTGCCACACTTGAGGACCAAACACTTTCAAAAATTCGCGGACAACAAATCGGATTTGTCTTTCAATCATTCAACTTGATTCCGCAGTTAACCATTGAAGAAAATATCGAAGTGCCCTTGTATTACCAACGTGTAAGCCCGACCGAACGAAGAGAGCGCACACTTGCAATGCTTGACCTTGTTGGGCTTTCAGATAGAGTCGGGCACAAGCCCGGCGAGCTTTCTGGTGGCCAACAACAACGTGCTGCAATCGCACGCGCACTTGTCACAAAACCCTCTATTTTGTTAGCAGATGAACCAACCGGCAACCTAGATTCACAAACAGGAAATGATGTGCTGGCATTGTTTGACACACTGCACGCTGAAGGGCTCACGACAATTATGGTGACACACGACGACGAAGTTGGTAAAAGATGCCAACGCGTTATTCATCTTAAGGACGGGCTCATTGACACGGACAAGTTCAACGCATGAGAGTCCTCGGCATTGACCCCGGTTTACGAATTGCAGGTTATGGTTGTGTTTCGATTGAAGGCAATGCCATTACACCAACGATTGTTGAAGCTGGTGCTATCAAACTCAATACCAAAGCATCCATTTCCTTTAGGCTTGAACAACTTTACGATGACTTAACTGAGATTATCACGGAACTTTCTCCCGACCTGCTGGCAGTTGAAACAATATTCGCGCATGAAGCGCACCTCTCAACTGCTGCAATCATGGGGCATGCCAGAGGCATAATTCTACTCGCAGGCGAGCAAGCAAACCTCCCTCTTCTTGAACTTGCACCGACCGAAATCAAGAAATCTGTCACAGGTAGTGGCAGAGCAACAAAGGACCAAGTTCAACACGCCGTAGCGGGGCTTTTAAAGCTCAATGAGCCACCACAACCTCCCGATGTTGCTGATGCACTCGCAATTGCAATTACTGCGGGTATTCGAGAGCACTAAAGCCCACACATCGTTTTTATACGCTATACTATGCACACTTAACTTATGCCCCCGAAAGGGCTCGGTACGGCGCTTGCGTCTACCGGGCCTTTATTTTTTACCAAATCTAGTCGCCCAATTGCCTTATGCGATTTGAAAGATCCAAGTCAGTTCAATCTGCAGTCATAATTGTGTTTGTTAACAATCTCAGCTAACTAGGTTGACAAACTTCGGTAAATGGTTATTATTTTTCTATCGCTTATGTGATTGACTTTGCCCCCGGAAGGGCTCGGTGTGGTTCTTTGAATCCACTGGGTCTTTTTTTATGGTCTTTATGTAAGATCTTTGCTTCTTTTGTCCTTAAGAAGCGAATTTCGGGAACAAATTTTCCACACATCGATTACGACAAATGTCAAGAATGCTATCCTGCGCACACACCCTACTTAGCAAAGGACTAACTCAAACATGCGACTACTCACTCTCTCCTCTTTACTGCTTGCAACAACGACTTTTGCGATGGACACAACTTCAGACAATCTCCTCGAGAGATGCAATAACGTTCAACAGTCCCTCAAGAACCAAAGAGGCATAGCACCTGGTGACGTACCTTCGATTACCGCACTGCGTGATGAGATTACAAGTTGGAACAGCACAAACGAAAATTTCGATCTTATCGTTGCAGAACTGCAGTTAAGTTTGCTCATCAATGATTTAGATGTTTGCAATTCGCTTTTTAAACGACTCGCCGATGCAAAACCAGAGAATACAAACATCGGCCTAGCGTGGGCTGATTTCCGCTTAAAGCAAGATGGTGCTGAAGCTGAAGAAGTCTACTCTGAACTTGCAGAACGGTACCCGGACTCTCCAGAGATTGCAGTTGCATGGATACAATTTCTTGATAGCGCGAATAGATTCACAGAAGGAATTGCCGAAATCGAAACACGTCAAGCAAATGCTGCTCTTTCAACAGAGCTGTCTGAACTGTACGCTGATCTACTTTTTGCAAACAACCGATTCGAAGAAGCAGTGGAGACTCTAGACGGTATTGACTCCGAACTACTCGCCTCAAATCCGACTCTTTCTACAAGAGTGAATTCAAAGAAAACGCGCTATCAAAACACTTCGGATTTGTTTGAGACTGAACTTGTTATCCGTGAATCTGAAGCTATCAATGGCGACCTTCCAATCGCACAAGTACTTACTAAAAAGGGCCCAATAACACTTGAACTTTTTGAAGACCACGCGCCAAACACCGTTGCAAACTTCGTATCCCTTGCTGAATCTGGCTATTACGACGGTACTCGTTTTCATCGCGTTCTTCCCAAATTCATGGCTCAAGGCGGTGACCCCAATAGCCGTGAAGGTGCTGAAGGACAAGCAGGTACTGGTGGTCCAGGGTACACCATTAAGGATGAACACACGGGCGAAGATATCCGAAAGCACTTCGCTGGCACACTATCGATGGCAAAAACAGGCGCACCAGATACTGGCGGAAGTCAGTTCTTTTTAACGCACCTCCCAACCCCTCACCTTGATGGGCGACACACAGTGTTTGGTCGGATCACAAGCGGCCTTGAAATCGCACGAACACTTGAAGTGAATGATGACATCGTCACAATCATTATTACGAACAAACGCGACCACGAATACATACCTGAAAAAATCGGGGAACAAAAAAACTTGAGTATTGGGCCGATTGATACCGGTAAAGAAACTCGTAAACCAACATTAAGCTCTGGGGAATAACAAGTAACAGTTATGTCACAAGTACCTTCCGAAACATTACAGGGATACAGCGCACCTTCCGTGCGACAGTTCAGCGTCTTTCTCGAAAATAGAGTTGGGCGACTTCTCGACTTGCTTCGTCATTTTGATGACGCTTCGCACGTGCATGTCATGGGAATCAATGTCATTGACTCTTCTGACCACGCGGTCATCAGGATGATTCCTGACAATGCCGATGCTGCACGGTTGTTACTTCGTGAACTTGGCATTGCGTTTTCAGAAACGAATGTCATGGTGACTGTTATTGACGAATCACATTCTCTTGCCGATTTATGTTTGTATCTACTCGGTGCAGAATTGAATATTTTGTTTATCTATTCGCTCATCCAGCAATCAACCATTGGCGACTCGGTCATTGCAGTTGCAATTGATGACCTAACTTTAGGTAGCAATTTGCTACTAAAAAAGGGCTTCACATTGCTTGGCGAAGGCGACCTCACTGTTTAGACAAACGCAACATTGCTCACATCAGGCACTGCTCCAACTGAAGCTGCCTCTTTCAGAAAACAGTGCACTGCTTCTTTGCCCTGTTGCCCAAAGTCGAGCGTCCAGCTATTAACATACATTTCGACAAACTCGTCAGTACAAGCCATGTCAATTCCACGTCCCCACTTTGTTGCCCAAGCGAGCGATTCTTCTCTGTTCGCCATTGCGTATTCAATTGACTGAAGCAGAAGTGTAGTAATTTTTTCGGTTGCACCCGCGCCTAGTCGAACATCCAATTCTTTCTTAATCGCGTTGCCTCCAAGTGGCAAGGGCAACGATGTTCGGCTTTTCCACCATGCGCCCAAATCACACACTTCATGCAGACCATGTTCTTCGTATGTAAGTTGCCCCTCATGTATAACGACACCCGCGTCAAATGTACCTGCAATTACAGCATCCATGATTTCTGTGAACGCGATCGGCTCCCATGTCATTGTTCGCTGCCCTGCAAGAATCCGAAGCGCTGCTAGTGCAGACGTGCGTAGCCCTGGCACAGCGAAAGATGGGTTTGTCGCAAGCAACACATCCATAGTGGCATCTGTCTTTGCTACAACTTTTGGGCCATAACCATCGCCTAAAGACGCACCACACGCCGTCAAATCATACAAGTGCGCGACTGTGGGGTAATGCGCAATGCTAATTGCAGTGATGTCATACTCAGTATGTTCCGATTCAGCGTTTAGCGTTTCAATGTCTTTCATAACCAGCTCAAACTCGAACTCGCCAACATCCATTGAAGGGCCAGTTCCGTCTATATCTGCCAGTGGCCACCACATAAATGCATCATCGGGATCGGGGCTATGCGCTAGTGTAATTTTTTGTTTCAAGAGTTCCTTTTCTTCGCAACTATTTTAGCGAGTTCTCTGCGCATAATTTTCCCAGTTGGATTCCTTGGCAGCGCTTCAAGCTGAGTGATAGATTTTGGGACCTTGAAAGGCGCAATCGTTTCTCGACACCAAGCACGCAATGCGTGCTCATCAAATGTGGCGCCTTCTTGTAATTCAACGAAGGCAACCGCTACTTCACCACGCGAAGGATCTGCTCTTCCAACTACGCCTGCGGCAGTTACATCTGGGTGGTTTGTTAAAGCTTCTTCAATTTCTCGCGGGAAAACATTTTCGCCACCAATGATGAGCATCTCTTTGATACGACCAGTTATGTATAAAAAACCCTCTTCATCAAGTTGACCCATGTCACCAGTTTTAAAATATCCTTGAGAATCAAATGCCGCGTCTGTTTCCTTATCGAGGTTGTAATACCCCTTCATAATGTTTGGTCCAGCGATTCGTATCTCACCATTTTGCCCAGCAGGCACATCGTTATCATCTTCATCAACTATGCGTTCATGCACATCGATGATTGGCTTGCCAACCGTCCCACGTCTTTGTTCTTTAGGCCGGCAAAGATTTGTCACCGGCGATGTTTCGGTAAGGCCGTACCCCTCTAAAATAGTCATGCCTAACTTATCTTTAAACCCTTCGTACACTGCATCAGGCAGTGCTTCACCACCAGAAAGTGCAATTCTGACTGAATCAAAATGACTCGGCTGAGCACTTTTAGTATTAAGTATTGCATTAAACATAGAAGGAATCGCTAGCATTACTGTTGGTGCATGGTCTTGCATGAGCGTAAGAACTTTTCGAGGATTGAACCTCGCGGTATATACAACTTTTGCGCCAATAGCTGATGGAATTAATGTTGTTGCAGTAAAGCCAAAACTATGAAACTGCGGAAGCAATCCTAAGAACACGTCGTCTTTTGTAAACCGGACCCACTTTTTGCACTGCTCAACATTGGAAGAAATATTCCCTGCAGTGAGCATGACGCCCTTTGGTTTTCCAGAAGTACCCGATGTATAAAGAAGTGCTGCAAGCATTTCATCATCGCTTTTAACTGACCTTCGAATTGGCGGGACACCGCCAAAAGACATCTCATCAAGTTTGATAGCGTTGACACCTTCAGGCAAGCCGCCAATCATCTCAACCATTGCATTCACTGTCACAACGGTGTCGACACCACTATCCTTAATTATGTAATCAATGTCATCTTTTGTCAAAAGATAATTTAAGGGTACAACGGTTTTTCCTTGTGACCATATCGCCGTTGCCGTTGCCGGAAACATCCCAGATGTTGGCAACAAAATTGCGACGTGGGGCTTATCCGTATTGATACGCTTTGCAATATGCCAAGAAGCAACCTGCAAAGCTAGCCCTGACCACTTTCGATAATCGTCGACTATCAAAGTGCGAAATGGATTACGTCGCCATGTCTTGTAAATAGATATCAAAAGTCGCATCGTAGTCTTTCCAAAAGTGTACGATACACGCTGGAACCATACTATGCGAATACCTTTACTTTTGCTTTTCATAATTTCACTCTCTCAACAGCTTGGTTGTGACGGTAGCAAAACCAATTCTCTTGACTTATCGCTTCAAGAGTACAACAAGGGGCAATGGCGTATTGCAGAAATGTGGGCAAAAAAAGAACTTACATCAGGGATGGAAACTCATAAAGCGCAATACATGCTCGGACTGTGTGAATTTCAACTGCAGGACCTCAATGCAGCAGAACAATGGTTCGCTAAAGCATCTACCGCATCAGATAAAGAAGTAAAAGGCAAGGCAACCGCAATGTTAGGCGTTATCGCATCAAATAACGGTGAATTCGATAAAGCAGAAAAAGCATATGCAACTGCGTCGTATGATCTTGAAGGTAAAGACAGAACCGAGGCCAATGCACGCAGCGGAATCACCTCTTCAAGTGGTAATTTCACCCTTCAATTTGGCGCGTATCGGTCAAAAGCAAATGCCCAAGCAGCGATGAATGACCTTGCTGTAACCATCAAGCAAGGTTCATTAGGGAGTATCGAGATAACTGAAGAAGATGGATCTCTAGGGAAAACAATGTTTTTAGTCCAGGCAGGACATTTTGCCACACGAAAACTAGCTGCTGCAAGACGTGACAAGGGCGATTTACCGCCGTGCATTGTTGTAGTTTCTCCTTAAGCACGATGCCATGGCATAGACGATAATGCACATTAAACCAAATGGCTAAATCATCAGGACATAAACATAAGAATAAAAGCAACAGCACCAGCCGAAGAGATACCGTCCTTCGAAACGTGCCTAAGCCATCAATATCAGTTGCGCAGTTGTTACGTAAGCCTGATTTTCTACAGACCTGTTTCATCGTCTTTCTTTTTCTTATTGTTGTTTCGTCACTTGCAACTTGGTCAGGAGAACAAATAAAAGTTCATGATGGTCAGATTGCTGCGCAAACAAGAATCAAACGAATCAACTTTGAGTTTGATGACATCGCAGCAACACAAGCCAAACGGGATGAAGCAAAAAATTCCTCGCCTAGAATTTACACTATCAACGAAACCTTCATCGAACGACTAAGTGCATCTTTGCTCGGTCTTCCCACAGCGGTAGCTGGAAAGACAACCCTAGCGGATGTTACGCCAGAACTTGCCACGCAATTTAAGTTGACTCCAGAATCGCTATCCGCATTACAATCGATGTCAAAAGATGGCGAACCGATTTTTTCTTGGAAACGATCAACTTCGAAACTCATTCAACAAATACAAAAACAAACACCCCTTCTCACGAGTGAAGAGTTTCAAGTGTTCACAACTACTGCTTCATCAAACCGAGAATTGTTTCTCGGCGCAGGCAGAATTATCCGGCCATATCAAGCTGATGCTATTTCCCTGCCCGCAAAGTTGGGTGATGCAACAGATGTAAAACTTGCAGAGTTTATCAGTAACCTTGATTTTCCAGAATCGCTCGTGCCAACCATTGAAGCACGCTTGGTTATGAGCCATCAACCTAGTCTTCAGCTCGATCTAAAAGACACGCAAGCACGTGCAGATGCTGCTGCTGAAGCTGTTGAGCCTGTTACTGTGAAACATGTACAAGGTGAAATCATTTGGCGCAAGAGTGACACTATATCGGCTACCCAATATGAAAATGCTATTCTTGAACAAGAACACTTTTTAGCAAACTCGACGTTAGCAAATAGATGGATTCCTCGAATTGGTTCCGTCGGCCTGCTTGCTATGCTTGCAATTTTCATCGGAGCATATACCACCTCCGCAAACCAAAGGGTTTCTAAAAACCGACTTCGCCTGTTTGCGCTCTGTTCGCTCATGGCACTCATGCTTGGGCTTTCAATAATAATCACACTTCAATCATCTGCTTTTGTCTATGCAGCAGCCATAGCCCCTACATTACTCGTTGTCACCATCATTACCCTTGCCTATGGCCAGCGCATGGGTATGTTCATTGCATTCATGCAATGCGCGCTTGTCACCATGGCACTCTCGCAATCAATCGGGTGGTTCATTTTGTTAATCGCCGGCTGTGGAATGATGATCAGTCAAATCAAAGTAGTACGACAACGCCAAACACTCATTCACGCTTCTGGTAAGACTGCAATCACATTCGCTATCGGCGCTATTTTTCTTGGGCTTGTACAAGTTCCCGACATCACTACAACGTGGCAATTCATAACAACAGACGCTCTCTTTGCTGGGGCTTCTGCTCTTGTTGTAGGCTTCTTCGTGCTGGGCATTCTTCCAAGTATCGAAAGTTTATTCGATATTACAACTGGCATGACACTCGCTGATTTGCGTGACCCCACGAAACCCCTGCTTAAACAGTTACAACACCTCGCTCCTGGGACTTTCAACCACTCAAGACAAGTCGCTGACATTGCAGAAACTGCAACTGAGGCAATTGGTGGTGATTCCCTTCTTGCCTATGTTGGCGGGCTATACCACGACATTGGAAAGATGAACAAACCGGAGTACTTTGTTGAAAATCAAACTGGGTACAACCGACACAAAGACTTGAAACCATCGATGAGTTTGCTCGTCATCATTGGCCATGTGAAAGACGGCATTGAATTGGGCAAAGAGTACGACCTTCCTCGAGAACTTCTGCACTTCATTGAGGCGCACCATGGAACAACGCTCGTTGAATACTTTTATCATGCAGCCAAAAAACGAGCTGACCAAACAGGTGAACCTGTGAACGAATCACAGTTTCGATATCCAGGACCAAAACCAGCCACAAAAGAATGTGCTGTGCTGATGATTGCTGATGCTGTGGAGTCTGCATCACGGGCGTTACCAGATCCAAACCCAGCAAGAATAGAAGCCCTTGTTCGTGACCTATCACGCAAGAGACTTGTTGATCATCAATTCGATGAGTGTGGCTTAACGTTTAGAGAACTTGCCAAAATTGAAGAAGCCATTATTGCTCGGCTCAATTCAATCTACCACACACGCATCAAATATCCTTCTGATGATTCCAACCAAGCGGAATCCGCCGACTCCTTAGCTGCAAATGACCCTGAAGTCATCGAAGCAGAAAAAACGAACGACACCGCTGGTTAATTTTTCTAGTTACCGTTATTCAACTCAAATGCAAGTTTGGCTAACCCAAGCAAGTTTGATTTTAACTCGATAAACATGCCGGTGTTTGTTGAACCAAACAACAATGAGTTTCTCGCCGATGGAGAAGATGCAACATACATTGGCTCATCTGTTTCTTGGTTTGCAACGTGCAGAAAGCCCGCGATTAATTTGCGTGCGTCAATCGAGCATGCTAGGTCAATTGCTATAGAATTTGCGTGTGGACGCATCACTTGCGACAAGGATGATGCGTGAGGTGCTGCGAATGCTCGCCATGACTTTGGGCCAAACAGCATGGCAACTCGGTCAGACCCCTGCTTTTTAAAACGCAGTTGGTCACCTTTATGCACAATAGAGTCCATAACTTGTTGTTCCTGGGCACTCGTGCCCTTCATCGAAATGTTCCAAGAGAATGGAGCATCACTTGCAGACAAGTTTATAAACAACTCTTCAGCAAGAACAGCAACTGAAGTTGTTACTTGTTCAGAAACTCCTTTAAGATATGCCCCTTGATCTGAAACATCGTTAAGAGCAGAAATGGCCAAACCATTTGTTGAATCTAAATTCATTCCAACGACGTATTCGCCTGAATTTTCTGCCATAAATCGAATTCCCTCGAGAAGTTCCAAAGGAAGTACCTGATCTTGTTGCCCAATCATACTTTGTTGCAAAGCAAAAAGTTTCAATGTCAATTCTTTTGACATCCCATACTGCAAAGAATTGTCCACAAAGTACGAAGCCATTTCCATCAAAGAGTCGTTGTCAACTGTAACGCCATCAGCTTCTTTCATCTCCACTTCGATAATTGAAGTGAGTTCAAAGTTCTCAATATTTAAACCAACAGATATAGTTTCCACCTTGCCGCACCAAGCAGTAGCAACTTGGAATGCTCCCCTAGCTGCTTTTGATTGCATTCGTGTTTCTTTTGAAATAACGCCGTCAATTCCGGGCTTATTCATTGAACCTATAAACATCCCACCCATCATTTGTGCAATTGGGCCTAGTTGTCGCCATAAAGGACCAAAACGAATGACGTTTCCAATTTGAGCATCTGGCAACTGAGCAAAAATGGGCGAAAGTTCTTTCTTCGTTCGAATTGATATTGCATCTGCACCCGAAGCAACAAACCAACCGTCCACCTTTTCTGAACTTTTCAAAAGAGAACCTAACGGCACCAATGCCCTGCCTTCTTTGGCCTTACAAACAACCAACAAATGCGGCATTGGGCCAAACATCCCAGATGGGCGCTGTCCATCAGCAAGAACGGTTGGTTCAACTGCAAGTAAAAATTCTTGTGATAGATCAACTGCGGTTGGGTCTTCAAACAACTGAGCAAGAAACATATTCAGATAGGAAGCGTCGGCATACTCAGACCTTGATTCTTCATAGATGGTTTCAATGATTGCGTTAACTGCATTGCCATTTTGAATAGAGAGCACCGATAGTGCGCCATCGGTAACAAAGTCTCGTGGGTGTTGCGCTGATGCAGTCGAAGCAACAAGAAGAAGAATGAGCATTTTTAAATTCATGCAGCACAGTGTACCGCGAGTACTTTTCGTTGAGCTGTTGCAAGTGGAAGTTCTTCAAGAGCTTCAGCAGAAAACCAGTTAAAACGGCTGTCCTTGCCTACTTTGCAACTAAACACTGTGAAAGAAATTGCTCGATGCGATAACATATGCTCGAAAGACCCAAGCATTTTCAGCTTACCGCGCACGTTTAACTGCTTAGAAATTTCATTTACATCCAACTCTACATCAGAGTCAACTGTCGGAACTTGCCACATTCCAGACCATAAGCCTGTGTCTCCACGTTGCTCAAAGGCAAACTCTCCTTGGTGTTCAAGAACTACTGCATAGTGAAAAACCTTCTTTTTCTTTGTTTTTTTCTTCACAGTCGGCAACATACTTTGGGTGTTTTTTGCAAATGCATCGCATTGACCCTGCAACGGACAAGTTTCGCATTTCGGGGACTTAGAGCAAACAGTTGCACCAAACTCCATCAAACCCTCGTTGAATACTTTAGGAGAACTGCAAACCGATACAAGCTGTTCCGCTTTTCCCCAAGTCCATGACGAAGGCGCCCATTCTCCTGCATGATTCCATAGTCTGCAAAGCACTCGGTGCACATTTGCGTCAACAATTGCTTCGCGTTTATCAAAAGCAATTGAAGAAATTGCACCCGCTGTATACTTTCCTACGCCAGAGAGTTTTAGAAGATCATCAACATCACTTGGCACTTCGCCAGCAAAGTCTTCTGTAATTATCTCCGCAGTTTTCTTTAGAAATTTTGCTCTTCGGTAATATCCAAGCCCTTGCCAGAGTGAGAGTATGTTCTGTTCATTACTTTGAGCCAAACTTTTTGGCGTTGGAAAGCGTTCAAGTATTAATGGCCATTTCAGCGCAACACGGTCTATCTGTGTTTGCTGGGACATAAACTCGCTAACAAGTCGCCCCCATGGGAAATCGTCTGTTCGCCATGGAAAGGCGCGAGCATTTTCTGAAAACCATGATTCAATTTCATGTACGATTAGTTTCTTTTTCGACTGCGTTGCCACTTAAGGAAGAATAAACCACTTGGACGTAAAAATGAATAAAAATGTCAATAGTTTCTCCTTATATTTGTCGCATAATTTTAACCTAATGCTCCGCTTTATCCCCATGCTACTTCTATTGCTTCAGTCCCTACAACAATGGTCTAGATGCCAAGTTACCAGACCTCGCTGAAGATGCTCCGTTGCAACAGTGCCTTGCGTACGCTTTGCTTTGATTACTCGAATTGCGCGTTGCCTTTCATATATGTAAAGCCGCACTTGCTCGAATTCAATTTGGGCTCGGCAAACTCGAAGACAAACTCTTATGGCAAAACGTCTTATGCAATCCATTAATGAGTGAAAACTAACTACGATTGCGGAAATCCATGAAGTAATTGTCGAGCGCGATTGCTTGCGAATCCGAGCATGCTTAATGAGGTCAGCGACGAACATTTTTGAACGGTTACCTGTTCTAATTGCCACTCAATGAGGCGCTGACCTTATGATGCAAATGGCGATTCCGGTCTTTAGTATAATGCTCGTTGCTCTATTCACCTTGCTTACCGTACCAGTGTTGTATGCATCCGTTGCAGAGTTGCAACTGAAATTCTCTACTGCAATTACACACGTTTCTAAAACCGAAAAGTAAAAAGGAAAACTCATGAAACTTTTCAATTCATTCATTTTTGCAGTCGTAGCATTACCAACCCTCGTATTTGCTGGTGAGCCAGTAAACGAAATGTGCCCATTCACGGGGAACCCAGTTAACCCAATGGTCACCGCGCAAGTTGGCGACGACTCCGTTGCATTTTGTTGTGGCGGTTGTCTCAGTGGCTTTAAAAAATGGGACGATGCACGAAAGGTCGCGTATGTAGCAGAGCAAAAGGCTGCAAATGCAAAACCTGAACTTGCAGTCACTACACCCTACCTTCTTGATACTTGCCCAGTTACAGGCAAGCCACTGGACTCAATGGGCGAGGTTGTAATGGAAGTTATCAATGGTCGCGAAGTTCGTTTCTGTTGTGCAGGCTGTCCTACACAATTCAAGGCGGACAAAGAGGCAAAGTTTAAAGAAATCGATGCAAAAATGATTACACAACAACTTCCTTATTACCCAATTGACACATGCGTAGTAAGTGGTGAAAAGCTTGACTCGAAAGGCGCTTCAATTGACTTCATCTATGGAAATCGTTTGTTTAGAACTTGTTGCAATGACTGCAAGGCTGAGTTCCTTGAAAATCCAGCAAAATTTGTTCCTGAGCTAGATGAAGCAATCATCAAAGCACAAAAGAAGGGTTACCCACTTGATTACTGCATCGTTGGTCGTGGGCCACTTGATGGCATGGGCGGACCTGATTTTATGATTGTCGGCAATCGGCTTGTTCAACTTTGTTGCGGAGGATGCATCCCAAAGGTACTCAAAGATCCACTCAAAGTATTTGCTGAAATCGACAGCGGTAAGAAGTAAAGAACCATCCCCTTGCTTACGAATAAAAAAGGCCCCGCTCGCTAGAGCGGGGCCTTTTCATTAAGTAACTAAAAGTTACGGGCAAGAGCCCCAACCTTCAACGATAGCAAGCAAGTCACCAACGTTAACAATGCCGTCACCATTGACATCCCCAGGTCCACCAGCAGTACCCCAAGCGCCGACTACCGAAAGTATGTCTGTCACATCAACAATGCTGTCACCATTAACATCACCTGCACATGGTGTTTCGTCACAGAAACTGTTTTTAATAGAAACACCATCAACAGCTGCTTCAACGACTGAACCTGTGTCCAAGTCACCGCAAACAAATCGAATACGCAACGCGCCTTCGCCTGAAAGTATGTGCTCGACTGCATACCAACCGCCACTTGACTGATCAATTGGACCTACTGTTTCAAGGTTTTCCCATGCACCGCCGTCAACAGAAATGTCTACATAGAAGTAGTCGTTGTTCGAGTCAGCACCACCACAGTCAGCACCATTAGAGTACCAACGGGAATAACTAAGAATTGCACCATCGGTGAAATCCATGATTGGCGAGTTCAATATAGTCGTACCAGTATCAACATCTTCGTCGACACCGTTTCCTGTGACATAGCACATTCCAGAACCATCAGCATCTGTAGGGTTATCACAACGAGCCCCACCATTTGATGGTGTTACTCTCTCCCAGTTTCCTGTACCTGCAGTTGCTTCAACGTCCCAACCCATGTCGGTATTAAAGTCATCGTCAAATGCAATATCACTCCCTGTAAACGCCATCGCATCCCAAGTAGTACTCGGAGCACCTAAAGGGCTGATCGTTGTTTCGCTATCTGCAGAATCAACAGAGATGTACCAGTTAACGGTCGCTCCACAAGCAAATTCAGGAAATGTTGCATCAAAAGCTGCGTTCAGCGGTGATGTATTCCAACCAGAACCACTATTAAAGTGGAGCATGCCACTTACAGGGCTACTTGTGCCATCAGTGACATCTATTGCAACAATCGTCCCGCCGTTTGGATTTACTAAAGATGGCCGACCATCAGGATAGGCAATCTCAACTGAAGGATCTGTCACGCATCCTGCACCTGGTCCATCAACAGAGAGTGAACCAGAGCCCTCAGCAGCTGTGTCATAACCGCCAACTCGGATTTTATACATTGCGCCAGCAGTTACATTGAAAACTACGGCTGAAGAATAACCTGCGCAACCATCTCCATCGCCATTACACGCTACTTGGGTCATTGCGTCACATGAACCTTCGTACACAACGATATCGCTATCGAAATCGATAAGGTTACAAGTAGTAATTGTCATTTGACCTGTTTCGCAAGCAATATAATCGAACCAGACATCAGCGTGCATTTGACCAAGATAGGTTCCTGTACAAGTTGCATCATTATAAGGATCAGAATCACTCAAAGCACCAATTGTTATTAAGTCCCAAGTACCATCCGTGATTAACTGAGCCGAATCACAGAAGTCATTTGGAAGTGGAACACAACTTACTTGGTTACAGAAATAACCGTTGCGCCAAACACCGCCAGAGTTCTCACAGTCTGCAGATGTAAGTTCACTACAAACTTCATCGATACAACAAGCATACGTAGCTGGTGGCGGGAATTCGTCCATGTTATGCAACGCGAACCCTGCGAGAATTTGCGCTGAGTGTGGCGTACCATTTGTAAGGTCACCGTCATCATCATCAAGCGTTAACCAGTCTGTTGTAATACTTGGATCGATAATATCTCCAGCGTGCATAGGAATAGAATTTATTGCTAGTTCAGCAACAATATCGAGACCCTGACCAGGATATGCCGCTTCCATTTCGGCAAGAGTGTCCCATACACAACCAGAAATTAATTGGCCACAATCATGTATGCCACCACTGCAAGGATATTGCTTGTTGTTGACTGCATTACGAATACCATTCGCACAATCGTCGCTGTAAAAACCACGAGCGAGTTGATTGTCACCAGTAATGAGTACGCCCATAACATCACCCATACCTTCACCGTATTGACCTTGACCACTACCTGCAACGGCAACCAAGTGATGGCCGTATTCGTGATGGACAATTACAGAAAAGGCTGTGTTTGAACAACCACTGCCGGCATTGTAAAAGTTAATGGATGAATAATCATAAAACGCGTTGCATGTTCCGCTTACGCCTGTTTTCACAGGAAACGAAGTTTGCGTTGCAATGGTTGGGAATGAAGGTGCATACAAAAGCGTAAAGTCGCGCACAATATTCGATTGAAGGTACCCGTTTACCTGCGCACGGTATTGCTCGTTATCATTTGCATCATTATGCATAAAGAGTGGATCGCTACTGTTTTGTGCCAGCGAGGCATCAGAACCAGATTGATTCTGTGAATCAAACCATTCTCCGTCAAGTGTAGATGTGATTGTGCCCGATCCCGAAATTGTAAAGTCACCGTTTGCATCTGCAAAAACAGTACTACCGCCAAGCGAAACCTTAGCATAAGGCAAACCAACTGCTGATTCAGGATCGCAAACATCTGCGCCCGAACTTTCTGTTGCGACACCTGAAACATTGCCGTCAACATGTAAAATCAAATTCTTTTCTAAAAGAACTTCGCCTGTCTGAGCGTCGATGACTAGTTCAAGTTTTTTATACGTTTCGAAATCCCATGCGCCACCAAGAGTTGCTTCAAACACAAGCGCGGCCGTTGGTTCATGTTGCTTAACATCTGTCCCTGCAAAAACCATGAGTTCAGGTGAAGTAATAACAACCCCTTTACCCAAACGGGTGGCTGCTGACATAAGCGCAATCGCTTCACTCGCAAATACATTGCGTGGTTTCTTAAAACCTTTTACGTCCCGAAGAACAGTTGTAGCACTAACTGCAGGGTAATCCGTTATGTTTCGAACAAGAACCATAAGTCTAGACTCGTAAACGGGGAGTCCGTCAGCTGTTTGCATGTAATACACGCCCGTAAATTTATGCTGACCGGTTTCTCGGTTATACATAAAATCTTGATGGGAATGTTGGTCTTGAAATGGGCCGCGCTCTACAAACTCCTTTGCATCAACATCCAGGGCTGCTGCAAAGGTGTCAATAAAGTTTTCTGCAGTTGCAAGTGGTGTTCGACCAGTTGCGAGTTCTTTATCTAGTATTTTATGAATGTTGCCAGCTCGATTTACCGTCATCAAATTGGGATGATCTTTACGGATTTGATTCATCGCCTGACTTGGTGATACATCTGAAGCTGCATAACTTGCAGAGCAAGCTATCAGCGAGGTGACCGACAGGGCCAATAGTCGTTTAATGTGCATTTGTATGGTTCCTCTCCATTTAAATTGCGCTTTACATGTATATAGTTGTAACCATAATGACAGGTTTTAAATGATTTGCAAGGCAAATAGGGACCGAATGCTTTTATTAATAACTTAGGTAAGCATTATCATTGCTCTTCAGACGAGATTACTCACAATTACCCCAGTTAGCAACAAGCAACAACACATCACCAATGCCAACTATGCCATTCTCATCTAAGTCATACACTGCATCAGTTTCTTCCCAATAATTAATAATTTCTAGAAGATCATCAACATCAACAACACCATCGATATCAAGATCGCCAATACATGGCGCGTCGGGATTGCATTGCTGTCCACCAATAACGAGTTGGCCACTTCCAGAGCTGCCTTCGCTAAACCCACCGACGCGTATGTAGTAGATACTACCTTCTTGTACACTCACATTTACTTCTGAAGTGTATGAACCACAACCAGCACCATCGCCATTGCACTCAACTTGCACCAGATTTTCGCAATCGCCTTCGTACACAACAATATCAGAATCAAAATCTATCGACTCACAAGTACTTACAAGTAAATTTCCAGCTTCACATGCTTCGTAAGAAAACCAAACATCTGAGTTCATCCCGCCGAGGTATTCTTCATCGCATTGCGTATTGTCATAGGGTACGCCATCAGTCACGGCCCCTACTGTTGTGAACGACCAAGAACCAGTCGAAACAGAACGAGCAATCTCGCAGAAATCATTCGAGAGTGGATCGCATGCACCGCTTGCACATGTTGCGCCAAAACCTTCCCATAAACCTCCTGCATTAGAGCATGCTTCTTGAGTAAGTTCTACACAGTT
This sequence comes from Phycisphaerae bacterium, assembly GCA_002689385.1. Lineage (GTDB taxonomy): Bacteria > Planctomycetota > Phycisphaerae > Phycisphaerales > SM1A02. Next base: position 33,968 of record NZFX01000081.1, on the reverse strand, counting down.
TTCCGCAATACAGCAAGCATACTCTGCACTAGAGCTGCATCCACCAGCGTTGCAATCGCTCGTATCTCCAAGGAAAACACCACCTACTACTTCACATGAAAAACTGTCTGTGTCTTGGCACTCCATTCCACCAATACAACAAGCGCCAAATTGTTCTACGCATGAACTAGTACTGCACGATGTGGCGCTGCCTAAGAAAACACCACCTGCAAGAACGCAATCACCAGAAACTTGGTTAGTACAGTTTTCTTCTATGCAACAGGCGCCGGGAATGTTTGAGTTACAATCAAGAACACACTCTGAACTTTCAACGAGTGTTAAATAGGTTTCAATCGTAGTTTGTACACGAGGATCGAAACTCAAAACGATGTTTGAAAGTGAGCCGCTGCACTGATGGCAATAACTCATAATCGTTCCACCCCATGCATCGGCGCAGTCATTGTTTCCGCAATTATCAATAGGCGGTGAGTAATCGTGCGTGTGTTGTGTCCCTACATTGTGTCCTATTTCGTGGGCAACCACATATAAATCCCAGTTGTTGTAACTATGATCTTCAACAGGGATGGGGAAAGAACCGCGTAAGTTTCCTGAAACAGCGTATCCATAATTTGTACAGACTGCTCCGATGTACGCCTTTCCGCCACCAAGTGGGCGGCCGCTCAGGAAATGTCCAAGGTGCCTGCTAACAGAATCCATATTGTCTACCCAATAACTTCGAAACTGCCCGAGTTGTGAACTTGTCGTTGAACCATTCCATGGATCTGACGAATTGTCCCAAAGCCGTAGATACGAAATTTGCAGTGCGTAACCAACATCCGTATTAAATATCGACGACACAGCGGCAATCAATGTTGTTGCGTACTCACTACTTTGTGCTGTGCTCCCGCCGAATAAGTCATTTGTAAACTCAAAATCAGTTTCGATTGCAAGTTGAATTGACTTGCACCCATTAACTAATGATCGTTCTTGCTGGTCTTTGCCTTTTGAAATGATTGGGTCTGCATATTCGTCTACATCGCAATGCAAATCAGCCCAGTTCATTACCTCAGGGTCTAAATCTCGTAAGTTGTACACAACGTTTACATTGTTTGTTTTATCTTGAGCAAGAACATACGTATTGCCTTCTGTTTCGATAAGTCCATTTGTTGTGTGCTCACCAAGAGCTAGGAATACGCGTGAACTTGGATCACGCTCAATCGTACCCCTAAGAAATATAATATTCGGTCGTGTAACATACGCATCAATAAAATCACCGCGTTTGTTTTGTGAACCAATAACAACTTGTGCATCTTCTGTAAAAACATCAAACCGCTGCAGTCGCAAGTTCACTTCGCCATCGGCGCCCAGAGGAAATTCTGAAATAACAACAGTAGCGTTCTCTTCGACTGAGCGAAGGTCATCAGCATCAATCGGCACAACGACACCGTTATACGAAGCAACAACATCCGGTGTTATTGATGAAGCAGTAATTGACAACTTTTGCGGAGATGCAAGAATGACCATTGATAAAATTGTGCTTAAAAGCATAGCGTTCTCTCTTTACGTTTCAAATCTCAGAAACTATTACTAATAATGCCTTATAATGGCTGAAAAGGCAAGAAATAAGTACTGTTTTATGCATTTATTATTGACATGCTTTCCACAAATCCACCAATGCGATCAAATCGTCTGCTCCATCGACTCCTGGCTCATTACAAAGTCTCTTTGTGCAACAGAAGTTTCTAGTGCTAAAGTTACCAAAGTGAAATATGTTTTATACGTGTTCCTTTCAATAAAAAACGCCCGCTAGTTTATGATAACTAGCGGGCGTCTAAAGTCAATAACAATTATTCAGGACAGTTGCCCCAAGCATCAATCAAAGTGAGCAAGTCGCCTACGCCGACTGTGCCATCATCATCGATATCCCCTGCGCCACCTGCTTGGCCCCACACGTCAACAATGGCAAGAAGATCTGCAACACCAACGGTGCCGTCTTCATTAAGATCGCCAGGACATGGAGTGCCTGTGTCGCAAGGTTCACCCGGCCCATCAACGAGAAGTTGACCACTGCCTTGGCTCGAACCATCCCAACCACCAACTCGAATGAGATAGTCGCTACCTTGGTTCACGTCGAATGTTGCAGAAGATGAATATCCACCACACGCATCGCCATCGCCGTTGCATGCGATTTGCGTTTTAGTTCCACAGTTGCCTGTGTACACAACAATGTCTGTGTCAAAATCAACAATGTCGCAAGTACTAACAACCATGGACCCAGTACCGCACGCTGTGTATGAGAACCATACGTCTGCTGCCATTTCACCAAGATATGTGCCTTCGCATTGAGCTTCGTCGTATGCATCACTGCTTGCGCTTGCGCCAACTGTTGTAAATGAATGCGTACCGTCGACAAGTGGCTTAGCTGACTCGCACGCGTCATTTGCTAGTGGCTCTGGAAAATCTGCCATATTATGCATACCGAAACCAGCAAGAATTTGTTCGGAGTGCGGCGTACCATTAGTAAGGTCACCATCATCATCGTCTAGTGTAAGCCAGTCAAATGTAATTGCTGGAGTAATAGAATCACCAGAGTGCATAAGAATTGAGTTAACAGCGAGTGAAGAAACAATTGCGTGCCCTGTTGCTGGGTATGCTGATTCCATTTCGACAAGCGTGTCCCATACACAACCAGAAATTAACTGGCCACAATCATGTATGCCACCACTGCAAGGATATTGCTTGTTATTGACTGCATTACGAATACCATTGGAACAATCGTTGCTGAAAAAACCGCGAGCGAGTTGATTGTCACCAGTAATGAGTACACCCATAACATCGCCCATACCTTCACCGTATTGACCTTGCCCGCTACCCCCAACATTAACAAGATGGTGGCCATATTCGTGGTGCACAATTACAGAGAATGCCGTATTACTACATCCTGAACCTGAACTATAGTAATTCGTGGAGTTGCCATCGTAGTAAGCATTACAAGTACTACCAATATTTACATTGGTAGCAAATGAAGTTTGTGTGTCAATAGTAGGGTAGGAAGGGTTTTGCACAAGCGTAAAGTCACGAACAATGTTTGCTTGCAAATAAGCATTTACTTCTGCTCGATACGATTCGCTTGAATTAGCTGCGTTGTGAACAATATTCAAGCCACTTTGTGAAATAGAGCTATTAGAACCGTTCTGATTATTTACTTTAAACCATTGTCCTTCAAGCAGCGATGTTATATTCCCAGAACCATTAATCGAAAAGTTGCCATTTGCATCGGCATACGCCGTATTTCCACCGCGAGTCACTTTTACATAAGGGAGACCAGTTGCTGATTCTGCATCACAAGTATCTGCACCTGAACTTTCTGTAGAAACACCGGAAACATTGCCATCCGCATGAAGAATAAGATTCTCCTCGTGTAATATTTCACCTGTTTGCGCATCAATAACAAGCTCTGCTTTTTGATATGTTGAGGGGTCCCAATTACCACCTGTTTTTGCTTCAAAAACGAGAGCAGCCCGTGGCTCGCTATGTATTTCTTTTGAACCAGCGAATACCATAAGTTCTGGATTCGTTGTCGTTACTGAAGTACCGAATCGAGTAGCAGCAGTCATAAGCGCAAGCGCATCGTTATTAATCAGACGTGCAGGTTTTTTAAACCCTTTTACATCTCGAAGGTTAACTTCTGCGTTTACGATTGGGTTATTTGCAACATTTCTGGAGAGCACCATAAGGCGCGTTCCGTATACAGGTAGTCCATCCGCTGCTTGCTTGTAGTACACACCGGTAAACTTATATGTGCCTGTTTCTTGGTTGTACATAATTTGTTGTGTGTGACGGCCATCTTCAAATGGGCCCTCAGCAATAAAATCATTTGCATTCACACCAAGTGAGTGTGACCATGTCCTAAGGAAGTTTTGCGCTGAGCGTTCAGCAGTATTGCCAGTTGCCATTTCTGGAGCAACCATTTTTGTTAATTTTCCAGCAACATCAAGTGTTTGAAGTTTTGGATGCGCTTGTCGAAGTTGATCCAAGGTCAGTTGCGACGAAGGAACTGCGAAGGCAAATGGCGCTGATGCGCACATTGCTAATGCAGCAAGTGAGAATGTTGAAGTTCGAAGCATAAAAGTGGTTCCTCTCTAAGTGTTAAAATAGGCAAAAAGGCGAAATCCACTTCCGCCACATCTAAATATTCGTACGGCAATCGTACACGGTTCCTACAAAAAAGCAATTGAAATCCTGTTTTTAAGTGAATCAGCACAAAATTATATGTATTTAATCTACATATTTTCTATATAACTGCAACACCGTCTGTAATTACACGTAAGTATTGGAAACCCTCTACTTATGCTCCCTCCCTCCCGTTGCAGAGTTATCTGCAACAACCAAACCCCGATCGTTGGCTTGACCCACGACGGGGTTTTTTATCCCAAACAGAATAGTTCGAATGCACACTAGTTGAAAATCTTAGAACTGGATCTGTCCCTTGCAGAAAGCGAATAACTCTGCTCTGCATATTTTTTTATACCTACAAGACTACGAGGGCACACCAATCAAGTTTAGCCTGCCTCCTATCGCATCCATTTGCTCCATCGGTGCATCACTGTTTGCGGATGACACCAACCCTTACAGGAATTCAAAATTTGTACCTTAGATCAAAGCCAGCAAAATAATTCTCTCGCTTCTAAATTCTATGAGGTGACCTTACTGTTTGGTTACATAAATATGGTTAAATGGTTCAATAACGCGCTTCAAGTCGAGTACTGCGGCGAATTATCTTCCGATTAGTTATCGCAGGGATACTCAAAAGAGTGCTTGCGCACTAAAACAACCCCTTTCAAATTATGGTAAACTTTGCATCCCCAGTAACCGATGGTTACTGTCCAACAACACCTTTGCGGGTGTAGCTCAGTGGTAGAGCGTCACGTTGCCAACGTGAATGTCGGGCGTTCGAATCGCCTCACCCGCTTTAAGCAGTGCATCGCACTTGCTCGCATAACCCCGCACCACTGCGGGGTTTATCTTTGGGTTGAACTCCCCTAGATGTTGTTCGTTTGTCGAACCCAGATGCACCCGTAAGTACTGAAATCAGTCTTTGAGTGCATCGAGCACCGCAAGGCGATCTGCAAGCGGACGCTGCATAAATGACTCGAAGCCCGAGTAGAAGGCGTCGATGTTCTCCATACCCGAATATTCGCAGAGCGCTGCCTGCCATCCCACCTTGTCCACCAGAGGATAGAACGACCGATAGTGTTGGCCGATGCTTCGAGACGGTGATCGGGAGATTGCGAAGGCGACGGCCCAAGGCCCCGCTTCGTATGCAAGCTCATGGTGCCACCGGGCGACATCAGGCGAAGCCGTCTCGATCTCTTCCATGTCTCTGATCGTATACTCAAGGTCTTCGACCTCCTCTAGATGGCGTGCACACCACTCCATGGCCTGCTTGAAATCTCCCCATCCGTGCTTTGCACCCAGATGACTGGCCAGCAGCACCGCCGCTCCTTCCATCATCCAGGTCGGCGTGAACTCGAACGACTTCTGGTACACATGGACGTACTCGTGGATGCCCAGAACCGGCATCGTCTCCTCGCCACCCATGGTGTGCGCATTGATGAACACTAACTCCGCGACCGGTGGGTCCGAATCGAAGGCCGCCGTCATGAACGCTTCCGACGCACCCTCGACCGCCTTCCGTGCCATCTCATTCCCATCATCCGCGAGACAGTCCTCGATCGGACGATCACTCCCGGCATTGTGAATGTTGCAGAAGGCCTCGGCAATCTCATTCCGATGGGCGGGGTCCGAAAGTTCCTCGTTCTGCTGCCCTACAATATACACCTGTACTGGCCCATAGTTGCCAAGGTAGTCGCGAGTCACATCGATGCCGGACCTGATGGCCCTGACCCAACGCTTGTCGTAGTCGTGACTGACAAAATAACTTGGCGGCCCCTGAAGCTTCATGGTGAAGGGACGACGATTCGCCTCCAGATGTTCCTCATACGCCCTCAGCATCTCCGGCGATGAACTCAGCTCCGGCCGACGTGAGGCTACGCGTTCCCGGGAACGGCGATCATCCGGCTCTAGAACCGCGACCGTCTCCCACTGCGGCTCTCCGCCGAGATCCTCCGAGGCATTTCGTCGCACACGCACGCGTTCCGGCGTCAATGGGATCATGAACAATCCCCACGCGGTGGTCTCTTGCATTGCCTGCTCTCTAGATTCACGGGAATAGCTGGCATCAATGGTGAGAAGGATTTCCAAGCCTGAATGATCAACCCCGGTCGCCGCGACACGCTGCACACCCATCTCCCGTCCGCGGCAGGCCAGAACGAGTCGACATCGACCGAAGTTAACCTTCGGCAGGCCGTCGATCGAGTCGCCATGGGTGAGTCGCCAGGCGTTTTCCAGCATCTCCGCGTCAGTCACCAACTGAATGCGGACGCGCTCCACACCAGAATGTGCACCACCCCACTGGATGGCAGGGGCAGAACTCTGTGAAAGAACACACGCAAGAAGAACTAGAATCATGAGAACATCACTTCACGCAGGATGCGTCGGGCCGGGTCGACGATCTAATTTCATCTTCATCAACGAGATGCCGGGCTTTGTAGATTTTATCCTACCTGATTTCGACCCCATCAGGTGGGTTTATCTTTTGATCTTACTAACAAGTTCAAAAGCCCAACCCCCTATCATCTTTTTCTAGCATCTAGTGTTCAAAAAAATCAAGAATTGCACCAAACAATTAAGGTCCCGACACTCGTCGAGATAATAAAATATAAACATTGTGATTCGTTTCTGCATAATTCTATGCTTCGTATATTTCTGCGTTAGCTGCGTTGTCTCGGAACAGTCAGACCCATATAAAGTTAAAAATGCTTTACCACTGTTAACAGCAACGAAACCCGCCTTCTTCCCAGGGTTAAAACAAGTTGTAGCGTTTCAGGATGATTTATTTTCTGGAAGTAGGCCGGAAGGCGAGTGGGGAATGAAATCGTTAGTTGAACTCAATATTGCTTCTATTATTTGTGTCGATGGCATTGCACCAGAAGTTGAAAGGGCAAGAGAGTATGGCATCAATACGATTCATCTCCCTCTTAAATACAACTCGCCAAATAAAACACAGATTCTCGACCTTTGTTCCGCATTCATGATGAATAGATTGAATGGGAATGTATACATTCATTGCCATCATGGAAAACATCGATCGGCAGCAGCAGCAGCACTCGTATCGATTGCACTTGATTTATCAAATGCGCAAGAAATGAAAGAAAGGATGCAAGTTTCTGAAACATCCCAGTACTACACAGGGTTGTGGGAAGCAGTTGAGCGGCAGCAATTAATCAGTATGTCTGAGATCGTTAAAAATGAAAAAACATTTCCTTCGGTTGTAAAACCAACTGGCATGACCGCACAAATGATTGACATTGATGAAGCTCTTGATAGACTCTTGCTTGTTGAGCAGTCAAAATGGATTGTTCCAAAGTCACACCCTGACCTTGCACCAACCGCAGACGCAGGAATAATTGCTGAAACATTTCGCTCCATGCAACTGGATGAAGAATCTCCATTTTTTAATAAGAATTTCGTCGGGGAGACTATTAATGCGTTTCATGAAGCATCTAGATTAGAACAGATTTTGAACACAGATACAATTGATGTCAAGTTATTCAGTGAACACTTGCACCGCGTAGAACAAACATGTATTCAATGCCATAAAGCATGGAGAAAGTAAGTCACATATTCCCCCATCTACCACTCCTCAAGAAAGTCCTATGCCATAGATGTGCGAACGAATAAACACGAATACACATAAGAAAACGCCCTTTCCTAAGAAGGAACCTTACTATATTTTATCGCTTAAGCAATGTCTCTATTCTTGAAGTTATCTCATCTGAAGTCGGATTAATATTGGAACCAAAAAATGCAATAGGTTTCCCATCTACATCGACTAAATATTTTCCGAAGTTCCATGATGGCTCTACACCAGTCTCTAATATTAAATAATCATAAATAGCAGAACGATTTGCATGATCAGATATAACGACTTTTGACATTAAGTCAAATGTAGCGGAATATTTTGCAGCACATGCACTAATATCTTGCGCATCACCGGGCTCTTGTTTTCCAAAATCATTACATGGAAAACCAATAACTGCAAATCCTTGCTCTGCATATTCATCATTTAATTGTTGAAGATCTGCATACTGTTTTGTATAACCACATTTACTAGCAACATTTACTAGCAAAGTAATCTTGCCGGCATAACTGGAAAGCTCTATCGTTTCGCCCTCAAGATTAGTAGCCTGCATTGCATATAGATTTTCGACATTCATATTCTTATTCTCATTTTTTACATTTTTTTCTGAAACTTCGATGACTCTAGAATCACAACTCATTGAAATTAATAACGAAAACAATAAAACTATTCTTATTTTGATTTTGTTTGATATCATTTTTATGATTGTATGTTGAGACTTGCCTCAAATGTAAGCGAAACCTAGAGTATTTACTTGCATTCACTTAAGAGTTTTACTTGGATATTCTCATTCCATCCGTTGTCTTGTTTCAACTCTTCTTTTTATCCTTCATCTGCTTTCTTGTTCAATATTTCATACACTTTAAAAGCTAAAAGCCTGAATGCTCTTCGAGTCGCAACAAAATGTCACTCCACTGGGTACGTCCAGCAAGTTCTTCTGCACTGGCAATACATGTTAACTGATTGATAGTATCAACCAACATGGCTTTCCCTTCTTCGAGCAAGTTCGCTTCCGCCATCGTGGTCAGCATACTTATTATCGTATCTTCAAAATCTATTTGGGAAGTAAGTTCTCTTGGGCTCTCTACCGCACGAAGAGTAAGCCATTCAACACTTTCTTCGCAATCTTTAATCCCTGCTTCCTGATTTTCGCCTATTGCAATAAGAAGTTGACCTCGAAGTGAAAGCATCAAAGCTAGATCACGTGGTCTTCGTGCATGATTTGGTTCAGTACGGTTAACAGAGCGTGTAATTTTCACCGCTTCATTAAGTTGAGCCAAAGCAACTTCTGGATTATGCGAACTCATTTGCTCTGAAAGACCGTACAGCGCAATTGCAACCCCCCTCTGCCTACGAGTAGACATTGGATCTTTTTCTAGTAAGGTTCGAGCATATCTAAGCCCGTCTTTGAAGGCATTCTGAGCTTCTTCTGTTTCTTCAAGCAATACAAGCACATTGCCTAATCCCTGAAGTGATGATTTTTGCACATCAATACCTTTAATATCACCTGTATCATCGTAGTATTGTTTTCCTGCTTGTTCTCGTTCTCGATACATTCGTGCCGCTTGTTGTAATGCAGCATTTTTAGCCTCTTTGTTTGTTTCCAAACGTGCTTGGGTTCTTGCAACCTCGGCAAAGTACTTCCAGATATCTAACCTAAGCCTTGCAACTCCAATGGCATATTCAGGTGTCAACACAGAATCATCAATGCTACTAATTATCTGCTGTGCTTCTTCTAAAGAAACTCTCGCTTCATCAACATTTCCAAAACCAACACCTGAAATTGCTATGGAAGATTTAGCATTTCGAATAAGTAATTGGGCAAGATCAATTTGCTGCATTGGGGTTGCCTCGTCCCCTTGCTGCATTGCATCAATATTCATGCGTGCAATATTGAGCAACATTCTTTGCGCTTCAGCAGAGTTCCCTAAATCTTGCACGACATCTTTCACGCCAACTATTAACAAATCTACAGAACTCTCTAATGCCCTATTTCGATCTTCTACGAGGGCTCTCTGGTGATTCGCTTCAACCATTCCCCATGTAGTACCAATGATACCGAGCACAATTGAAACAATAATCAAAATTGCGGCAAGACAAGTTCGTTTGTATTTTTTTGTAAACAAACTTAATTGGTAAACAATACTTAACGGACGTGCGATGATTGGTTCGTTGTTTAAGTAATGTTGAATGTCGCCCGCAAGTTCGGATGCTGATTGATATCGTCTTTCTCGATCTTTATCCATCGCTTTCAACGCAATGGTGTCTATATCACCTTTCAGTGTTATGCTAATTGTTCCAAGTGATTCCGGACGTTCTTCCTTAATCACTCTGACGGCTTCATGAATTGCTTGCTTTTTTAAATCGTAAGGCAACTTGCCAGACAACAGTTGAAACAAAATTACTCCAAGAGCATACACGTCACTACGTATGTCAATGCGATCTGGATTTGCATCGCATTGCTCTGGGCTCATATATTGCAATGTACCAATGAGTTGCCCCATCGTTGTTTGCATTGTTGTAACAGCAAGGTCAGCATCCGTCGCTCTCGCAACGCCAAAGTCGATGACTTTAGGTTCGCCCTGGTTATCAACCAAAATATTATCTGGTTTGAGATCGCGGTGGATGACACCTTTTTGATGACCGTGATGCACTGCTTCGCAAATTTTCTGAAATAACTCCAGGCGATCTTTTATAGAGAGATTGCGTTTTTGCGCATACTCCACAAGACCGCTTGCTCCTGGAATGTACTCCATTGCAAAAAATGGACTTTCGCCATTTTCACTTTCCCAAGTACCCGCCTCAAAAATTTGAGCGATATTTGGGTGGCTTAACTTTGCGAGGGTTTGGGCTTCAAATTGAAATCGACGCAAAGCCATATCGCTCCCTGCGCCTGCTTTAATAATTTTTAATGCTACACGCCTTCTCGGAGCTTCTTGCATTGCTTCATAGACAACGCCCATACCACCACTAGCGATGATTCCCAAAATTTTATACCTACCAATTTCTGATGGCATTCCAGTCGTAACAAATTTACCAAGTTCAGGCACACTTCCATTGCCAGAATCGTCACTTGGCAAGCCGATGGTTTCAGCATTTGGATCTGTTGGGAAATCATTTGTCATATGTGCACAATACCATCCCTGCAGTAGATTTGAGTATTACAGTTCGCATGGCCCCCATGCTGCTATCAACAAGAGAAGGTCCATTACATCAACGGCGCCGTCTAGGTTGAGATCTTCTTGACATCCTTCACAAGGACCCCAAACTGCAATAAGTGATAATAAATCTAATACATCGATGTTTGCATCTTGGTTGAAATCTGCATCGCAGAACACATTTGTGACAATAACAGTTTGGTCAATATTACCTAGACCACCATTAAATGCCTGGCTTCTCCCACTACTCCCTAACCAGTCATCATCTTCGTCCTTGTCATCAAGACCACCTGTAATTACTTTACTAACAGGATTGCTGGTAGCCACTGATTGCGCTCCCCACGATCTTCCGCCTATACCCCCACCAAGAAGACTCGCAGCAGGACCGCCGTTTCGCAATACAATAAGTGAATCCTCCTCATCAGGGGCCGCAATAAGAAAATCCACATCGCCATCGCCATCAACATCACTAGCCNCGACATCCTTTACATTAACACCAACATTGAATGGAATGAGATTNCCAAAGGCGGGNTCTCGCTTATCCACACCTGGNAATACATAAATAGATTTAGCTTCTTCGGAAGCAAGAAGCAAATCAANCTTGCCATCTCCACGATTGTCNTCTACATCGATAGCTTCGANCGAAGACACTCCNTTCCCATCGAGTTGGGCAATCAATTCAAGCGTNCGAACGCCAACTGAACTTCCCTTATGCACACTACCTTTTGAAGTNCCGCCAATAAAACCTNNGACAATAGCATCTACTTCAACTGGAGTATCTGNAACCATTACTCCAGGAGTAATTTCAAACAAAGGAACGGTGAAACGTGGGCCATTGNCTCGTATATTTAAATCTATATCCTTGATGACTTGGTATGCATCTTCCAATGTTTCTTCTATAGCATCAACGCCCACAATTACATCTTTTCCGCCATCATCGTCCCAATCTATCAATGCAACGCAAGGAGTTCTCTGTTCAGTTCCTTGAACTGCAATTGTTGATACGTTGAAAGCGTAGGTGCCATTTATAGTATTAACGACTTCTAAGATGCTCACGGTTGAATCATTCGCATTTGTTACTATTAAATCTTCACGACCATCATCATTAATATCGCCAAAATCCATATCGCTTGCGCCATTTCCAACAACTGTTGTAAGAGAGGCAATAAGTTGTGGTGATGTACCATCACCGAACATAGAAAACACCTTCACAGTGCCATTTCCGCGAGCGGTAGATGCACCACTAAAGAGAACTGCTAGCTCCTCTCTTCCATCACCATCCATATCAAAAGCAACGATGTCCGATGGATCTTCCTCAAGAACAGCGGCAAGTGGATCTTCAAACTGTGCCTCTTCTTGAGCTATAACTTGCAGCGCAATTTCAGTATTGCTGCCTGATGATTGCTCAATAAGTTGCAAGCCAAGCCCATTTGGCATTGCAGGCAAAACAACACTATCAAATGTACTTGAAGAAATTGTTCCCGCTTCAATGACTGAAATTATGTCGCCGACAGATGCTGACTGTATGGTGCCAGAATTATTTGTTATGCCAAGTGAACCATGGCGTGTTAATGTATTGCCAACAGTAAGTGTTGCTGCATTAAGATTAGAAAGGTCAATTACGATTGAGCCATATGCAGGAGCGTTGAATGAACCATTTACATCAAATTGTCCTGCCGAAAGATCCATCAATGATCCTACATCCAGAAGCGTTACATCGCCTGCTGTATTTATATTGCTTAGATCTATTGTTGTATGTTTTCGCAACAAAATATCGGCATCGCTTGGTGCAGAATTAGAGTTGATTGTTGTCCCACCTAAAAGTTCAAGCGTGCAATTGTCTACGGCAGATACTCCACCAGCTCTCATATTTGCTGAGTTTTTCTCCACAGTGCAATTGACTAGCTTTGCGGAAGAAAAAGCGGAGAGCGCTATACCTCCACCTTCAACTGCTCCGATATTTCCTGTTATTGATGAGTTTGTAAGAATTACAGAGCTTTGGTAGAAAAAAGACATGCCTGCGCCAGAGCCATTTGCACTTGTGTTACCACTAATTGTGCTATTACTAATTACAAGTTCTGAACCAAGAGCATTAAATAATGCGCCGCCATTTTTAGCTGTGTTGGAAGTAAACGTACAGTTTGAAAATGTCGGGTTACTGATGAAATTACATATCGCACCACCCTCGCTCATATCCCCTTGGCAAGAGTTAGAGGTAAACATACATCCATCAAAAGTTGGTGCGCTTTGAGAAGAATTCATCACGGCACCTCCACCGTTCTGCGCATGATTTGCAATAAAGTTGCACAATGTCAACTCTGGATTGCACATAAATCTGTTGTGCATCGCACCGCCATATAAATTAACAGAATTTGATATAAATGAACACTCATTTAATATCGGGCTACTGTTATCGTAGTTGTACATTCCGCCGCCAATATCGCCTGAGGTATTCTCCTCAAAAGTACAGTTTGTTAATGATGGATTACAGTTTGTCCTATTATGCATGCCTGCACCAGCGCCGTCATTATCTAGCGTATTGGCATTAAAGGTAGTTCCAGAAATAGTAGGGCTACTTTTGTAGTTGAACATACCTCCACCGCCACGATTGCCGTCGTTTGAGTTAAAGCTGCAATTGGTAATTGTGGGAGCACTTCCAGCACAAGCCATTCCACCACCCGCTGTTTCCCATGAGTCTACTGTACCGTTTCCATTAAAGTCATACCAAGGAGCATTTCCATAAATGATTTCGATTCCTTCAATGATTGTTGCAGATCCTTCTCCACTGTGGCACATGATGCCACGCCGTTTTCCCTCGCCATTAATAATGACGGAGCCAAGGCCATGCAAACTGTGGACCCATATCGACTTACCATTTATATCTATGACGTTATCACCATTCCCAATATACGTGCCAGGGTAGATAACAATGTCATCACCATCGGATGAAGCATCTATAGCTTCTTGAATGTTATCAAAGTCTGCCATGCCGTCAGGCGAATTATCGACAGTCCATGTGGTTGCAAATGTCGTGCTTGTAAAAAGGACACCTACAACAAGACTACTATATGTTTTTTTTGCCTTACCGTTCAATTACAAATTCCCCAATCGCCTATGAGCAGCAAGAGGTCACTCACATTCACGAGACCATCCCTGTTTACATCGGAGAAGCAACTATCTATGCCGTTGCAGTCTCCAAAATCAGCGATGAGTTGAAGAATGTCTGAAACATTAACATCGCCAGATGCATTAATGTCGCCCGAGCAGAGGAAGAGACAGGAAGCGTTTATCGTATTGTTGCCAAGGTCCGTCCATGATCCTCCAATTGTTTCAGGTAGATTTCCACAAAAAATCGAAGAGTCGATATCGCTTGTTGCAACATCTACATGGCTAATGGCCCCACCATTAAATCCACCATCGTTACCTTCAAATTGACTCCCAGAAATGGTGCATACTGCCGTGCTTTCAGCGCCATAAAGGGCAATTCCGCCGCCACCAAAGACAGCAGTATTCATGGAAAAATTGCATTTTTCGATGATGAGAGAACCTTCAAGAATGCGTATTGCACCACCACCATTTCCTGAAGTATTACCTGTAAAGGAACAATTCCTAAACGTTCCTTGGGAATTAAAACTAATACTAACCGCTCCACCGTAAGAGGGAGCTGTATTGTTTGTGAACGTGCATTGTTCAAAGGTAGGATGCGCTTGCGTAATTGTTACAGCACCACCGTATGATCCTGTTGAATTTGAAGTGAACGTACAGTTTTGAAACAAGGAATCACCACCGCTAGTTAGTGCTTTGCAACGGACTGCACCGCCACCGCCAACACCTGAGTTTTCAACAAATGAGCAATTGGTGACTAATAGTGTAGAGTTCCAAGCATAAAGTGCTCCTGCCCCACTGTTGCTGTCAAAATTCGTATGGTTGTTTTCAAAATGGATGTTGTTGAGAACTGAATGTGATTCTTGCAACCAAATACCCGCTGAATAATTTGCTTCGTTACCTTCAATGATGCAATCTGTAATAGTTGGACTTACGTAGTACCCAAAAATTGCTCCGCCAAGTAAAGTGCCCCACTGTGGATGGGGATGACCTGCACCACCTGTAAGGGTGAGGCCAGTAATGACCGTTTTAACACCTTCGTTATTTTTCATCACGATGACCGCATCCCCAAGGCCTTCTGCGTCAATAATTGTATCTAATGCGCCATTTACACCAATCAATTGAATCGATTTGCCAAGGGTATCTAATGTTTCGCTGTAGTGACCAGGCGCAATATGTATTTGGTCGCCATTAAGCGAATAATCAATTGCAGACTGAATCGTCGCAAATTTGCCCGGTACGTGTAGCGTGTCCGCACTTGCAATAGAACCAATCAACAGGATTGGTGTAATGAGAAATTTCATAATTGCTCCCTCCTCTTTGGTGAATCAACAGAAACTATGCTCTCGTAATCTATACTCTAAAAGAAAATCGATAATTTCCAAGAGAAATTTCAAGAATTTTCCAAAATACCCCCGTTTATGGTGAAATTTGTTCTTTGCTTCGCATTGTGATGCCCCTTCACTGCGAATCATGCATCAAATTGATACACCACACATTACGCCATATAAAGGTTCATCTGTTGTGTTGAGTGGGGTGTTGGAGAAGAGCAGAATCAAATGAGGACCTTGTCGTGAACATTCATGATCTTCTGATTCTCATTGATAATTGGGCGATTGCTCTCATAGAGATTGCCTGTTATCAAATTCCTGTTGACTATTACGTGCATGCACCCCACGCTGCTATCAATATCAACAAGTCAGAAACATTCACGATGCCATCGTCGTTTAAATCTTGTGGAATGGCGCCCGTTGCTTCCCAAGCCGCAATAATTTCTAGAAGATCAAGTACGTTTACTTCACCGCTTCCATCAAAATCAGCTTCGCAAATAACTTGCGTTCCTGAATTTCGTAATCGAACCTGATTAACTTCGCCGCCTCTAAACGACGTGGCCTGCGTAATGGAAACAAGATCGTCATGCGCATCTCCATCAAGGTCACCCTTGGCAATAAGAACTGGATTTGCACCAGCATCATAAAAGGTATCTCGAGCAAACATTAGGTTGCCGCCATTGTTTGAAGTGTCATTTCTATACATCGAAACTGCACGAACTCCACTGTCTAGAGTTGTAGCAATGACTGCGATATCTAAATCACCATCATTGTCATAATCGATTAACTCAATATCCGCTGGTTCTAGGCCAACGAGCAATTGAAGTGGCTCTGCTAATGAACCATCCGCTAATCCTCTTAAAACACTAACTGCATCTGAGTCTGTGCATGAAACAACTACGTCTAACATCGAATCGCCATTAAGATCACCCACAGAAAGCTCCCTTGGGCCAATCGCAACTTGAGTAAAGGACGCATAGTTCCAGCCAATTCCTTGCAACATAACGCTACCAACAACCTCGCCAACTGCGTTCCCAGAATCGAAAGATACAAACAGTTGGAGAAGATCTTTGTCGTGATTAACATCACCTGGCTTAATCTTCTTTGGATTCCCTGGCGAAGGTAATGTCGCAATAGGTATAAATGATCCCGTCATCGCAGGCGATGATGCATAAAAATCTAACTGCCCATCATCTAATGTGTATCCGTTACAGCAGACAACTACATCATCGTCACTATCCGTATCCATGTTCAGCAGTAAAACATCCGTTGGATTAGGGCCTGTGCTTTCTGGATCACCCACAGCAAATGATGCTATCTCATTTCCAACGTTGTAAATTGGAATAAACATATCTGTTTCTGCGTCTGTCACAACAAGATCAATCTTTCCATCGCCGTCAATATCGCCAGCATCAATTGCTGACAACGATGTAAAGAGCGCGCTTGTCATTGTTACTTGCGATGCAATGCCACCATTGCCATCGTTTAAAAATAAATGCACCGCATCCATAGTTGTAACTGCAAGGTCATCGAATCCATCTGCCGTTCGAGTGTTACTTCCAAAATCAGCCGCAACTACATCGGACGCAATGCCGGTTACATTTTCACTGCTCGGTTCGCCATACCCAAAGAGATTTGTCAGTAAATCTACTTCAGCATAAATTGTACCTCCCGCATCTCTGCCATCATCAATGTAAATAATTTTGATGTACAAACCTTCTGGCAGTGAATCGTTGATTAACACGATAGAAAATTGACCAGAGTTTTGATCAATGAGTTCAGAGCTTAACAATGGAATAATATCGCCATCTTGTGGAACATAACCATCATCTAAAATCAGTTCGAGCACGCCATCAAGTAACGGAATACTACTGGAAATTTGTACAGGCGCCGGTCTTTCTATGCCAATCATAGCAGTGTTGATTTCAATAAGAAGTTCACCTACTTCACGCTGCATGTACAAACCATCAACGTGTATACCACCCATTTCTCCGGTTTCATTTGAAACCAATGCAATCTTGCCGGGCAAATCGCCTTCGCCATTATGCACTTCGCCATCGACGTATAAAATGCCACCCCTAAGTTTCAGTTCAGCAATTATTCCAGGGACGCCTTGTAAATTTATTGCCTCTTGACCAGCTCCGAATGTGCGATCTGTTCCCTGCAAATCAAATGAATACGAGCCTGGACCGATGAACATTTCTGAAAACGGAAAATCTTGATCAACTAAGATTGGTGTTTGAGAGCGAAGTGAAAATGAAACTGAGTCACTTGTTATAGGCATTATTGGATCCCAGTTTATTGCATCTGAAATAAGGCCACCAATAGGATTACTCCAAGCAATGCCTCGAGGCCAAAACACTTTGATTTTACCACCCTCATCTTGATCAATTCTCTCTGAAAGATATGCACTGCCACCATGCAAAGCTGCGGAAGTTCCAAATTGATTACCACTGACTGCACGATTTGACCAAAGTTTTGCTTCAAAGACCCACTCTGCCCCATTGTATTTCCAAACATACGCAGATCCTGTTTGATGCCCAAGGTCATTATCATTTACAGATGTGACAATTGCCATATCACCATTAAGCTCTGATATATATCCAGCTCCATCGCTTGCGGTCACATCAAATGGGCGCAAAGTTGCAACTTTCGTCCAAGTAGAATCAATGTATTCAAAGATGGGGCCTTCCAAACCTGATCCAAACGGTCTAGGATGAACCATATTTCCGAGTATTCGACCATTATCAATATCTATAGCTCGATGCCGTGGATGACTATTCCCAACGATATCAACGATATGCTGCTGACCAACAGCCACTGATTCTGAAATGTCATATATCCATAAAGATGCTGTTGATGAAAGAGCGATAATATCACCCTCGATCGCAACGCTCATCCCTAAATAGAAATCTTCATCCTGAGTATCAGGACCACTTCCAAATCGAGAAAGTGTTTCCGTTAAAGCCCAAACACCATTAGCAAAATGATATAGATCTGCACCACCACCTTCATCAGTGCCATCGATAACTAATGCGGGATTCCCGATTACAAGCGCATCACCATCAATCGCTACTGCATCGCCCCAAAATTGCCCATCATTGTTGGCAGTCGTTGGACCATCGTCAATCGTCTGTTCAAAATCCCAAGTATTTGTTTTCTCATTGTAGATAAAAATATCAAAAGCTCTTCGGCCTGTTGTTTCTGTAACATTGATATAAGAACTAACGATAATTCGATTACCATCCGTAGCATACGATGCCTGAGAATCCATAGAGTGGCCAGTTGGGGCAAACAATAGTGCTTCTTCTACCCACTGATCATCTACATATCGAAAAATACAAATTGCAGTTTGCCACTCCCCTACTTCATTATGAATCGCACCAGCAACAAGAATATCCTCTTCACTCACTAGCCACTGTGGGAAGAGAATAACAGAACCTAATGCACCACTCCACTCCAATTCAGTGTTTGGCAGTTGGATTGGCTGTTGTTGATCTACACAGGCTTCAATACCTGCTTCTTGACAGGTCACATAACTACCAAGAAAAATACCCCCTATATCAAGACACTCTTGATAATTATTCATCTCTATGCATTCTGCGCCTGTGCAGCAACCACCCGGACAAACACCCAGACAACTTCCAGAACCGCAAGCGAGTGCCTCACAATCTAAATCAATTACTATCACACCATCGCCATAATCGTGATGCTCACCGTGTGCACAAAAGCCACCACTCGCCCTATCTACTGGGATGCAATTATTACTGCAATCCTGAGTCCAGCCTTCACCGCAGCCGCATGTATTTGATTGGCACAGCGTGTAATTGCCCATGAAGTACCCCTCTGTTAGCCAACAATCTTCAAGCCTCAGTTCTGCGCAAGTACCTCCAATACAGCAAGCGCCAACATCATTTAAATTATCGCTGTTGTCGCTAAAGTTACAGACTCCAGAGCAATCTCCAAGATCACATACAAATTGTTCGCAGGAAAGAACGATAGGCAAACCGTTATACAATCGTTGCCCAGTATCACAAATCCCATCTCGAACATAAGAAGCCGGTACGCAATTACCGCTGCAATCTAGAACAAAGCCTGACCCACAGCCACCCTCGCAACCAGTGCAATTAAATAGGTCGCAGAACATTTCTTCGCAAGAAAAATCGACGTAGTATTCAGAGCCTATTGGATATTCTTGTGTTAAACCATCATCACAAATATCATCAAATAAATATGATTCGGGAACACAGTACCCATTGCAATCTGGAACAAAGCCTTCAGGGCAATCTGCATTTGCAGGCAATGACCCTGCCAGCAATAGAACTGTTATCAAGAAGATATGCTTCATGCTAAGAGTATGACAAAAAAACGGCATGATTCAAGCAAATAGAAGAGATTAAAGAGAAAAAATGACAATAGCGTAGTTTTCATTCTACGATTGGAGTGGTAAGAATTTTAAACTTAGTTATTTCATCACTTGTCATGTAATGGATGTCCGCTGCTTCGGCTGCTTCGAGAGTAAACCAGTAGAACGATTGTGGGATTCCCATCTCATCGCAATAGTCCAAATACATCTTGTGCACTTCATCGTCCCGAGGATAATCAGTCCCCTCAGCGCCAAATTCAGCCCAGCTATGTACACCGAATTTTGCGCCATTTCCACACGTTCGTTTAACGCCGGCTTGAAAAAAGTCAGTGCCCCCAGAAGCAACTTCGCCATCACTTGGTACATGTGTATTGAGCCCATGCTTACGAACAATTCGTGATGCACGCAAACTCGAATCATCATCAATAGAACCAGGCACGTCAAGCATGACAATCGTCTTGACCTCTGGATGATAGTAGACTAGTTCCATTACCCGAAATGGCGTAGATACACCAATCACACCTTCCATAACTGCTGTATCACCCTGAATTGAAAAAAGCACAGGTGCGTCGAGTGTTTTATACCCATCAAAAAGTTCTTTCTTACTAATTGAGTCATCTTTGTCAATATCAAATGGCGTGATGAGCCGAGCATACATTTCATCGTCTTCTTCAAATACACGCAGTTCTATTTTGCCATCTTGATCTTTGTCAAGATCAATAAAAATTTCATCTATTTCAGCAAGAGCAAAAACTTCTTCAGTGTCAGGATTTACTTTCATAACCTCCTCTACCGTAACCTCATTGTTTGCATCTTCGTCAGTAATTTTAAACAACGGCAATAAATCTTCTGGTACTTCGAAAAACTGTATAGCTCCATCAGCATTTGCATCAAATTCTTCGACAAAATAAGTGGCTTCTTCCTCTATATACCATCTGTGATCTTCTACAAGATCATCTACCTCATTCACAGGCAACCCTTCACCTTCTTTTTCAATCAACATCTGAATTGCATCCGCAGCTTCCATAGGATGAATAATGCCGTCACCATCTAGGTCAAGCATTGCTGCGAATTCGACAGATGATGATTGTGCTAAAACGAGTAGTGCAATTGTAGTAAACATATATTTCCCTTTGCTAGAATGTGTGCATGAATATGAACTTCCACTATATAGCACGAGGAATCATTCGGGATAAGGAGCATGTGTTGCTCTGCAAACAAAAAGATGGTGATTACACTTTTTTACTTGGTGGGCATATTGATTTTGGCGAAGCGGCTAAGATTGCTCTTGAACGTGAGATAAAAGAAGAAATCGGAGCAGATGTTTCTGTAGGTGAATTCCGTGGCGCGATTGAAAATGCGTGGAAGGATCACTGCGAAATTTCACTGATATTTGATGTTGAGCACAACTTGTCAAAGGATGTTACTCCTGTCCCAGCATCTCCTGAAGAAGAACATCTTGCATTCGTATGGGTTCATCAAGATGACTTACAACTACACAACCTTCTTCCAACGCCCCTTATTGATTGGTTAAAAGATAATTCGCATTGCAATTGGGCAACGACTATCGATTAAGCAGTTGCAAAAATGCCATCAATGATTGCATTAAATGTTTCGCTTGGTCGCATCGCATTCGAAGCAAGTTCGGCACTTGGCATGAAGTACCCATCAATATCTACAGGGGAACCTTGGCACTCCATCATAGAGTTATAAATTGCATCTTCATTTTCTTCCAATGACTTTGCAACCTGCGAAAAATGTCCTGCTAATTCTGCATCATGCGTTTGATTAGCGATGCCCTTCGCCCAGTACAACGCTAGGTAAAAATGTGTTGTGCGATTATCCGCTTCACATACTTTTCGCGAAGGTGCTTTGTTGTTCAAAAGGTACTGTGTTGAAGCATCGACCAGCGTCTCTGAAAGCATTCTTGCATGTTTGTTGTCGAAAACATTTGCGATGTGTTCGAGTGAGGCCGCGAGCGCCAAAAATTCCCCGAGCGAATCCCAACGTAAATGGTTTTCTTTTTCAAATTGCTGCACGTGCTTTGGTGCTGAACCTCCAGCGCCGGTCTCAAACAAACCGCCACCATTCATAAGTGGAACAATCGAAAGCATCTTCGCACTTGTTCCAACTTCAAGAATCGGGAACAAGTCCGTCAAGTAATCGCGAAGCACATTACCTGTAATCGAAACGGTATCTAACCCCTCTTTGCATCGCTGGCAAGAATACATGCATGCATCTGAAGGCGCCATGGTGTGAAACTTAAGACCATTAGTATCGTGCTCTTGTAAATACGCATCGACCTTCTTGATGATTTCGCGGTCATGCGCCCTGTTGCTATCCAACCAAAAAACTCCAGGGTTTCCAGTTTCTCGGACTCGATTAACCGCGAGTTTTATCCAATCACGAATCGGTGCATCCTTCGCCTGGCACATTCGCCAAACATCACCTAGTTCAACTTCGTGTTGCACCAGCGTGTTGCCCTCATTGTCAATCACTTTGAGAGTTCCGCTAGCAACGATCTCAAACGTTTTATCGTGAGAACCGTACTCTTCTGCTTTTTGCGCCATCAAGCCAACATTTGAAACACTTCCCATCGTGGTTGGATTAAATGCACCGTGCTCCCTGCAGAAGTTAATAATTGCTTCATAGACACCAGCGTACGATGTGTCAGGAATTACACAATTTGCATCTTGCAATTTGCCTTCTGCATTCCACATTTGACCCGAAGTTCGAATCATTGCAGGCATAGATGCATCAATAATGACATCGCTTGGGACATGCAAGTTCGTAATGCCTTTGTCAGAATCTACCATTGCTACAAACGGGCCATTTTCGTAGACCCCTTGTATATCCTTTTCAATTTCAGCTCGCTGCTCTTCTGGTAAGGATGCAATCTTCGAATGCACATCGCCAAAACCGTTTCGCACATCCACACCAATTTCGTCAAACAAATCACCGTATTTTTCAAAGAGCCCCTGATAAAATACTGTTACTGCATGGCCGAAAAGAATAGGATCAGAAACTTTCATCATCGTTGCTTTTAGATGGAGCGAGAATAAAATACCTTTTTGTTTTGCCACTTCAACTTGTTCTTCCAAGAACGCAACAAGTGCTTTCTTCGACATAAACGTGCCGTCGATGATTTCCCCCGGAAGTAGTTCTAAACCCTCTTTCAATACGATTGTATCTTCTGCAGTCTCTAGGATAATTTGAACCGTTGTCGCTTCTGGAATCGTTACGGATTGTTCGTTTGTGTAAAAATCTCCACTTTGCATGTGCGAAACTATGGTTTTACTGTCACTTGACCATGCACCCATGCGATGTGGATTTTGTCTTGCGTATTCTTTTACTGCTTTTGGTGCTCGCCGGTCGGAATTACCTTCGCGTAACACGGGGTTTACCGCACTCCCCTTCACCTTATTGTACGTTGCTTGAGTAGCATGTTCTTTCTCACTTGATGGTTCGTCAGGATAATCAGGAATCGCAAAACCCTTTGCTTGCAACTCGGTAATTGCTGCCTTTAGTTGGGGGACAGAGGCACTGATATTTGGAAGTTTTATTATGTTTGTCGTTGGCTCTTTTACAAGTTCTCCGAGTTGTGCAAGTGCATCTGGAACTTTTTGGTCCTCATGTAAACAATCTGGGAATTGCGAAAGAATTCGCCCTGAAAGGGAGATATCTTTCAACTCAAACTCAATGCCAGAAGAAGCGGCAAACGCTTTAATCACTGGCAAAAATGAATACGTTGCAAGTGCAGGCGCTTCGTCGGTGTGTGTATATACGATTTTTGGCTTTACTTCGTGGGTTGGCATAGACCTACTATTTTAGCAGATTTAGTGGCCTTTAAATGCCTTAAAGAAATACCACAATATCGGTGCCATTACACCACCTATAAAGACAGGCATGAACGCCCAACCAAGCAAGGAATTACCGCCGCCAGCGATTGATATGGTGTCGTAGACGAGCACTGTAAAGAGCAAGGAAACAGTACACGAAAGCAAACTGAGCAATCGAACGATTAAAGCATATTGATACGCTGCATTTTCAACTGTTATTTCTATAGGTACATTTGAAAGCCAAGGGAAACGGCGAAGAAACAACATCGAAGGAACCATTACCGCACTGATGGCTGGTAATAGCCAAATCATTCCCTTGTTCCCAAAGCCATCTGCGTTGCCTGCTGCGTCAAAGTGCGTCGGGATGGTGGTGGGCAAGGTTGACCACGCTTGTAAAACAACAACAATCCCATACACCAAAGCACCAATTGCGATTGCTTCAAGCACCCTGTCCCACACATTCTTTTGTGTCCGTATCTTTGGACGAGTGCTCATCTATTCCACCAAATGTTGTGTACCGCGTTGCCTTGCAAGATCAATTTGTTTTTGACGCTCAGCAAATCTTGCCTTTTGCTCGTCTGTTGTTTGGTCATAACAACGCGGGCAACTGACTCCTTCTCGAAAAGAAGAAGATGCTTTTTCAACTTCGCCAATTGGAGTTCTACAAGCACGGCACAATTCATATTCGCCTGCTTCAAGCCCATGCCCTACAGAAACTCTTTCGTCAAAGACGAAACATTGACCATCCCACAAACTTCGTTCTTCTGGCACTTGCTCTAAATATTTTAGGATTCCACCTTCGAGGTGAAAAACATCTTTCACTCCCACCTCTTTAAGTAATGCAGTAGATTTTTCACACCGGATACCGCCCGTGCAAAACATCGCAACGCGTGGTTGCTCATGTACATTTATATTGTCTTCTAGCCATTTAGGTAATTCGCCAAAAGAAACTATGTTTGGGTTGATTGAATTTTTGAATGACCCAATTTCGACTTCGTAGTCATTTCTCGTGTCAACCACAATGACGTTTGGGTCGTTAATTAAAGCATTCCACTCTTCAGGTTTAACATAACTACCCGTCAATCGTTCAGGGTCAATCCCCTCCACTCCCATAGTTACAATTTCTTTCTTCAATCGAACTCGGAGTTTCCTAAACGGCTGCTTTATCGCCGTTGATTCTTTCCATGTTAGACCTTCAAGTCGAGGGTCTTCTAAAAGAAAATGCAATACCTCCAACACCTCATTACGCAAGCCTGCAATAGTTGCGTTAATACCCTCGTTTGCGATAAGAACAATGCCTCTCACATTGTTTTCTAAACAGCGAGTTTGGATTGATTTCTGCAACGAAGCAAGATCATCAAGTTTCGTGAATTTATAAAAAGTAGCAACGAGTAATTCGTTCATGCATTTCTCCATTGGGCGATGGTAGTAAGTAAGATTTCTACATTTGTATATTTCATAAATATGCGCTTTATAGTTTAACAGAGATAGCATCTCAATCAAAGAGTGTTTATGGCAAGAGGGTTAACACTGCATATGTAAATTACTTATAATGTACGGTCTATATAAAGGAATAATACATGACCGCAACAGCAACAAATACACTTGAATCCATCAATCCAGCAACTGGCGAAGTCGTTGGAAGCGTACCAGTAACGCCTGCTGATGAAATTTCAGCAATTGTTTCAAAAGCAACAGCTGCGCAGCACGAATGGAACGCCTTAGGTCTTGAGGGTCGCCTTACGCTTATGCGACCAATTGCAGATCGCCTCATCGAAGTTGCACCTAAAATTGGAAGATTAATTACTTCTGAAATGGGAAAGAGCACACCTGAAGCACAAGGCGAAGCAACATACGGTGCATCCAAGTTTGCAAGTGAACTCGTCAGTGCATTTGAAGCATTTCAACCAGAAGAAATGTCTGATGAAAACACAAGGTCCATTTTGTATCGAGATGCTTTAGGAGTAAGCGCTGCAATTACACCATGGAACTTCCCTATGCTCATGCCGCAACAATGCATTTTGCCTTCACTTATGGCAGGCAACTGCGTTATTTTTAAACCCTCAGAAGAAACTCCACTTGTAGGGCAGGCATACGCTGATGTTCTAAATGAATTTCTACCTGAAAATGTTTTGCAAATTGTGCATGGTGCCGACGACCAAGGAAAAGCCCTTGTCGCTAGCGACATTAATTTAGTCGCATTCACTGGTTCCCGTGAAGTTGGTTCTAAAATCTTAACCGCTTGTGGTCCCGAGCTGAAACGTGTTGTGCTTGAGCTTGGAGGAAAAGATGCCCTTATTGTTCTTGAAGATGCAGATATCGACGCTGCAGCAAGTTTTGCTGTCCAAAACAGCTTCAGGAATTCTGGACAAGTATGCGTAAGTACAGAACGAATTTATGTTGACGAGTCAATTGCAGATGATTTTGAAACCCTTGTGATTGAAAAAACCAAGGATTGGAAACAAGGCGACCCGACAGATGAAACTGTGAAAATCGGACCAATGGTTTCAAGTATGCAACGAGATATTGTTCTTGCGCAACTTGAGCAAGCACTGAAAGATGGCGCAGTCCTTCGTTGTGGTGGCGAAACAAAGGACAATTATATTGAACCAACCGTGTTAACAGGATGTTCACATGACATGCAAATCATGCACGATGAAACATTTGGTCCAATATGTTGTATACAACGATTTGAAAATGATGCCCAAGCAGTAATACTTGCGAATGAAACTCCATACGGACTTGGTGGCGCAGTGTATGGCGAAACACAACATGCAATGAATGTTGCTCGCAAACTAACGCCCGGAATGGTTGGTATTAATAAGGGTTGTGGCGGTTCTGAAGGCACACCATGGGTCGGTGCATGTCAATCTGGTTATGGCTACCACAGTGGACGAGATGGTCACCGACAATTTACGCAAGTGCGTGTTGTTAGCATTCCAATTCATGAGATGAAACCAAACTATTAATCGTACCCGCCGCCATCTGGCAATTCCGCATCTTCAAGAAGCAGGTTTGTTTGAAATCTAAAATTCGATTGCGTACGGTGCCGTTCGGCAAAGAAAAAATCTAAAGCATATGATTCACCGTCTTCTAACCCAAGACGCGCTATGTCTATGTTTTGCTCTATCGCTCCGTGAATACCGCCCAAGTCGATCACTAGCTGCCCATCAATGAACACCCATACATCATCGTCTCCGATGAATTGAAAATACTGAGCACCGTTGTCTTGATATGTAAATTCCGTATGCAACTCAAACGTAAAGTGATAATTACGATCCGGCGATCCGCCAGGGTTGCCCCAACCCTGATTTTCTATCGGGAAGAAACCTCCAAGTTGTTGGTAATTTGCATCAAGCTGATCATCAAATACGTAACTACCATCTTGTTGCCTTTCGAGTGTCAACGTCAGCGGAATATTGATATTCACTCCCTGAACATCGTTGTACCACTGATTGAATGAATTTTCTGATTCAATACCACCAGTAGAGTAGCCGCAACGATAGCCAATGCTATGATCACCAAGCGATGGGTCATATACTGTCCAACAGATAGGATTCCAATTTGCATCTGTTGCCTGCCAGCGAACTTTTTTACCGCCACCAATAAATACAGGTTTACCGTCAGAGCCGAGCTGAGTTGAAATATTCTTGCAATATTGACCATACCCCTTTGAAGGATAGACTTCAAAGTCAGGGTGGCCATCGTTGCTACCGCCTCCTCCGCAACCGCCACTGCTTCGCTCTTTGAAGTCGCGAACAGTTCCTGTTAATTCGATCGAATCTGGTGATGGGTTCGTAATTGCAAGCATGATTGACATTGCGCTTACTGCTGAAATTGACATGAACATTTGCATAAGAAAGCTCCTTAAGTTGTAGGTTTTTCTTTCTCGCCATGTTTTACTTGCAACATGAGTCTGTCTACAAACACAAAAACAACACTGTGGAATGTGCCATTCATTCAAGCAATTATCTGTCATAATCCGCACAAACATTTTGGCAACTCGTCCCAGTGCGTGGTATACCGCGGTGATCTCTGCAACTGTTTCATCTCCATCACCTTCGTAAAACCCGTTGCAGCATAATGCAACGTCCCTGCTCCCATGTTGGAATTTACTGCGTCAAGCAACTGCATCATGCGTTTGTCCTTTGCTTGCTCTTCGGGAGAATCAAACAAACTGCACTGCACAGTCCCGCTTGACAACTCAAGAAGTTGCACACCAGCACGTTTATATTTAAAACCGCGCTTCCACATTGGCTTAGCGATATCGAGCGCTGCTTTAATAATAGTGTGCGTTACATTCGTTGGCGGTATAAGTTCAACCGTTGCGTGTGCAGAGTTTCTTTGGTCAGCTTGATTGTATAAACTTGTGTGAAAGAACACATGAAGCACTTTTGCAACGATATCCTCGTTGCGCAATTTTTCAGATGCACGCGTAGCGTGCGACGCAATTGCCTCGGAGAGTTCTTGCCATGACTCGACCGGCTTAGCGAACGAACGCGAACGCAATAATGTTTTTCGTTGCTCTGGAGTTTGCTCAAGACGAAAATGTGCATGCCCTCGCAATTCCATTGCGGTTTTCATAGCAATGATGTTGAATGACCTTCGTATGTTTTCTGAGTTCATAGAAGCCAAATCAAACGCTGTCTTTATTCCTATGTTCCGTAACTTTTCTGACCACTTGCGGCCAATGCCCCATACATCTTCAATTTCAACTGCTTGCAACATTTCGCCTGACGGGTGTGGCACTCGTGCAACACCCCTCATTCTTGGGTTTTGTTTTGCATAATGATTGGCTAGTTTCGCAAGCGTTTTTGTTTTTCCAATGCCAATTGAAACAGGTATACCTGTCCACTGCAAAATCACAGCGCGCATTTGCCGCATGACTTCTTCGTAATTTCGTCCTTTTAAACCGTTTAGTTTAATAAACGCTTCATCGATAGAGTACACCTCAACATCTGGTGAAAACAGACGAATTGTTTGCATTACACGTCGTGACATATCTCCATACAACGAAAAATTAGATGATCGAACAATAACATTGTTCTGGAGCACGGTGTTTTTACATGTAAAAATTGGATCACCAACTTTAAGACCAAGGTCTTTCGCTTCCTGTGACCGAGCGATAACACATCCATCGTTGTTCGAAAGCACAACAAGCGGTTTGTTTTCAAGGTGCGGTTCAAAAACCCGTTCACACGATGCGTAAAAATTATTGCAATCCGCTAATGCGTACATGTTATTTCCAAACGGTGCACCGCCCACGTAACAACACCCCAAATAGTTGCATCACTTTCTTCTCCAACTTCAATTGGAGAGTATTTTCCTTGGTCAAACTTGTTTGGTTCAGGCATTAAAAATATGTTCATTCCTCGCTTCGTTAATCGCTTCACCGTAAGCCCCCCATCAATCGTCACAACAACAACACTTCCATGCGATGGCGTAATAGAACGATCAACAACTAACAAATTGCCGTCATGAATTCCTGCGCCGTCCATCGAATGGCCGCTCGCTCGAACAAAAAACGTTGCGATTGGATTCGCCACAAGTTGTTCATTCAAATCGAGCGACCTCTCAATAAAATCATCTGCCGGCGACGGAAAGCCCGCTTCTACCCTTCCACCTATCAACGGTAACCGTAATTCTTGCACCATTCGCATATCCTAACAAAACCCATACAACTTTGCTTGCTTTTTATTTTTCAAAGCGATAGTCACATATGCAAACTATTTCAAACAAAACACTTAGGCACGAAAACGTATTCGCTTTCAAAGTGACAGTTACTGCGAAAGCGGTTTTTCGGTACCATGCGCAACATGACATATCCAACAGCAACAATTGAAACATCCAAGGGCACCATCACCATTGAACTTTGGAATGATGTGGCGCCGAAACACGTAGAAAACTTCCAAAAACTTGCAAAAAGCGAGTTTTACGACAATCTCATCTTCCACCGAATCATCTCAGGATTCATGATTCAAGGCGGATGCCCAGACGGCACCGGCATGGGAAATCCAGGCTGGACAGTCGACGCGGAATTCAACGATCGCGAACATCACGAAGGCGTGCTTTCGATGGCTCGTTCGCAAAATCCAAACTCCGCAGGAAGCCAATTCTTTATCTGCCTTGATCGTTGCCCGCACCTTGACGGACAATACACCGCGTTTGGTAAAGTAACTGATGGCATTGATGTTGTTCGTGAAATCGGCGCAGTACAAACTGCCCAAGGCGATAGGCCCGTGGAAGATGTTTCGATGACAACAGTGACTGCGTGACAAATAATTCCAAAGCAAGTGCCCTCTGGGTAGCTTTAAGTTATTACATAGGATTTCTTCTTCTTTGGTCAATTTCGCATGAACTCAGCGACATGCGAGTGGTCCGCTATCCGCTGTACTTTGCATGGGAAGCAGATATAGAATTTCAACGTTGGGCGTTGCCATTGTATTTCTCCCTCGACATCGCCGTCATTCTATTTCCATTTCTCTTTACATCATGGCGAAACGCTATCGCACCGGTTGGAACTTTATTCGCGCAAACCGCAATCGCTGCAATCTTTTTTGTGCTTGTACCAATCGAACCCGGCTACGAAACAACTGGCGTTTGGGGTCCATACTTTTACGAATACTTCGGTCTTGAAAACCTATCACGCTGGAATCACGCACCATCGCTCCACGTCTCGTATGTATTCACAATGGCTTGGATTATAGGAAAACGGTATTCCAAAACAATCCTTGCGACCACACTCACTTGGGCAGTGGCTGTCTCTCTATCCACGATGCTCGTGCACGAACACCACCTTCTATGTGTACTAAGCGGATTTGCACTCTTTGTATTCACAATGGTTAGCGTGTATCCTGCACTACAAAGGAAATACAATGATTCCACTCCTGACACTTTGCCTCACAACATCACTTGAATTTGGTCTACAACCACTTCCAGAAGATTCGCCGTATCGCGAAGAGGGATTTACTAAATACGCAGAAGTCCTCGCGCCAAACGGAAAGCCTATACAGATTATCGCGCAAAAAGGTGTGCGAGATATTGCAGTTGCACGATGCCGTAACTTACTTTCGTTTTACCTGACGGATGTGCCAGAAACAAAATACGGAGCTAACAAATCGGCCGTTGCAAATGCCATGGCAAACAACCACGCCATGCTTATGATGCCAGAGGGCGCGCACCGTGAGGGCGAAGAACCCGAAATTCATGCGCAACCACAATTTGAATCCGAAACACCAGTTGATGGTTCGCGGTGGTACATCCAAAATGACTGGGAACACCGCGATGCAGCGTTCGAAGAAATTTTCCATCTCGTACACGACAGTGGCATCGGAACGTACATGCGCGGCGCACTTCCGCAATATCAAAAAGAATTAAAAAAAGAAGCAATACAATCACTCAAAGATGGTCGGTGGGGCATTCCAATTGACCCACACGTCAAAGAGTGGATAGATGAACTTGCTGACGAAGATTCGCTGGCACAGGAATATATCGCCTCCGTTATAGATTCCTACTATGGATTGTGGGCCGCATTCGATGAAAATCCAGGAGGTATGTGGGGCATATACATCGCAAAAACTCGTGAAGAGATAAAAGAGAAAGACCCAAAAGGGTACAAACTCCTAGAAGCGTTCCTGCCACCGATGATGACCGGTTATGAATCACTCATCGACCCTACTTTTCGAGGCACGTTTTCGTTGCAATTCAACAAGGAACTCACCTACACACATAAATCGCAGTACTACGTTAACGCAACACTCACAGGAACTAAAGACACAAACCTTCTTGGAAACGATGCCGACAATACCTTCCGCGGCAACGCTGGCGATAACACCATCGACGGTGGATCGGGAAACGACACCGTAATCTTCCAGGGTAAAAGTGATGAATACGAAACAAAAGACGGAGTCATCAAAGACACCGTACCTGGCAGGGACGGAACCGACACACTCATATCAATTGAAAATATAATTTTTGCGCAAAGTTAACTCCCACCATTTCTTAGTACGAATTGCTGTCGCAACAATAACCCTTGCTGGCCTTTTTTGCCTCTTTCACTTTGTACTTGAACCGTACATGTTGCAAGTTGATGTATACATCGCACAACTCGGTTTTTGGGGACCAGTTCTTTTCATTACGCTACTTGTGTTTCTTACATCAGTTATGTTTCCCGAATCAATCTTTGCACTTGCTGCAGGCGCAATCTTTGGCATTTGGTGGGGAGTGCTTTGGACTCTAGCGGGCAGTATCATCGCTTCGATCCTTATATTTGTCATCGGTAGGCATCTGCTCAAAAACCCCGTGCAACAGTTACTCAAAAAACACCCGAAACTCAATGACTTCGATAATGCCATTTCAAATTTTCGCATCATCGCATTACTTCGCTTATCCCCTTTTAACTTCACTGCACTTTGCTATCTAGCATCAGTAAGCAGGATTACATTCTCATCGTATGTTCTTGCTTCCATCGCTATGTTCCCCGGACTTTTGTCAACGGTGTACATCGGATATGCAGCAAAACATGCTGCAGACCTAGCCAAGACATTCAATGCAACTGGCGAACTACCGTCGGGCGATTCCCTTGTGCATGAGATAACTATTTATGCTGGTCTTGTTCTTTCAGTAACGGTGAGCATTGTTGTTGCAAAAGTTGCGCTTCGATCAGTCAAAAACTGCAGCTCGTCCGAAAGCCAAAAATCACCGAACCATTAATTGCATCGTCTTTGTAACATTGAATCACGGGACCTATACACAACGAAGCGCACTCCTGGAACTTTGTTTATAGGAGCCACTCGCCTACTGTTTGGCTCCCGCCCGTTGACAACTCTGCGTACTGATGCGCAAAACCACTTGAATTGTCGTTGCCTAGTTCTGAATTTGCGGTTACGTGCCGAAGTAACGTGCTCTTGGTTACGTCCAATTCGAAGTTAACGCTAAAACCATGCCTGGGCATTAATTGATTAAAATTATCCGCCATAAATCCACTCGATCGTGCCTAATTCTTCGGACGTGAAACGAGTGACCTGACGCTTCTTGCGCCATTATTTAACCGCTTATAAGAGTCAATAAAAGATACAGAAACATCTTTATAATCAGGCATGATACAATCATAATTCATTAATAAGGAATTACACAATGACAGTATTAGTAAATAAAGCAGCACCAAACTTTACAGCACAAGCAGTTATGCCTAGCGGTGCCATTGAAGGTGTTTCACTCGAACAATTCCGAGGACAATATGTTGTATTGTTCTTCTGGCCATTGGACTTTACGTTCGTATGCCCGACTGAAATCATTGCGCACGATAAACGCGTTGCTGCATTTAAAGACCGAGGCGTGCAACTACTTGGTTGCTCTATTGACTCTCAATTCACGCATGCTGCATGGCGAGACACTGCTGTTGATAAAGGTGGTATTGGCGAAGTCGGATTCCCGATGATTGCGGATGTAAAACACGAGATTGCTGGATCATTTGGCATCTTGCATGATGCTGGCATTGCACTGCGCGCTAGTTTCCTGATTGATAAAGATGGAGTCGTGCAACACCAAGTGGTCAACAACTTGCCACTTGGCAGAAACGTTGACGAAATGTTGCGTATAGTTGATGCCCTTCAGTTTACAGAAGAACACGGCGAAGTTTGTCCTGCGGGTTGGAATAAAGGTGACGATGGGATGATGCCAAATGCTGACGGTGTTGCTTCGTACCTTGCAAGCAATGCAGATACACTATGAGCACACCCAAAATTCTTGCATTTTCTGGAAGTATTCGCAAAGATTCTTTTAACAAACAACTCGCAAAAATTGCCATGCATTGCGCAGAACAGAATGGCGCGGAAGTAACTTTTGTTGATTTGCATGATTATCAAATGCCACTTTATTGCGGCGACTTGCATGAAGAAGAAGGCATTCCAGAAAACGCGATTGCATTTAAAGCTTTGATGAAAAGCCACAATGGATTTCTTATTGCAAGTCCAGAGTACAACGGTTCGCTCACGGGCATTCTTAAAAACACCATCGATTGGGCAACTATTCGCCATGGTGAGGAAGAGCGCATGGCGTGCTTCAGTGGAAAAATTGCAGGGCTCATGTGTGCAGCTCCTGGCATTGGTGGAAGTCACGGCCTTCACCATCTCAGGTCAGTCCTTTCGAGATTAGGTACTTTTGTCTTACCTACACATATTGCCGTCACAAATTGCCACGCTCATTTACAAGGCAATAACTCTATCGAAGATTTAAAAATACAACATCAACTCGACGGTCTTACATTAGAATTAATACGCGTAGTTCGCGGTTTACACAGTTAATTCTTAACTTGTTGATAATTGTAATTACGCTGCTCATATGCGGGTTTTAACTCTTAACTTCATTTTTCTTTTCTTTGTATCTGTTCACAGGGATACGGGCAATCAATTCTTCCAGGGACTTCCC
>NZFX01000080.1 GCA_002689385.1 Phycisphaerae bacterium | reverse complement strand
GCGAGTTGAGGATCGATTGCGTCTTCAAGCAGCCGAGATGCTTGTTCAAAACTTGAAAGTGCTTCTGCGTCTCTGCGAACGCGTTCGAGAGTTAGCCCTAAGTTAAAGTGCCAATCACCTTGGTCGGGATCAATTTCTAATGCTTGACGTAACGCAAGCTCAGCATCGGCCCACTTGCCATGCTCGTACATTTCCGAAGCCCGGTCTGCAAATTGTTCAGCATCTTGCCAGTTATTCATCGCAGTTAGGCATTGTATGTCGAAAGATGAAATGAGTCACAAATGTTTGCCTTGTTTCTTGCAAATATCGAATACAATACCCAGTATTCCATGCTGAAATTACAGTTTGCCAATTACACTTGCCTAATTTCACTCCCCATTTTTTTAGGGATACTTTCTTGCGAAGCTCCGCCAAAGCCAGTTCCAACTACACGGCCGTTGCAAATTATCTCGACTCCTAAAAATGATTCTCCAGTTATTGCTATTGTCGAGCGGCCCATTCAAGATGACGAATGGGAAGACGAGGCGAAGCGACTGCGAGGACGCCTAGTTGAATCGTACGCCAAATATTGGCCACTCATTTCATCCGAACACCAACACAATCAATTGCCCGAAGTTTTAGGCGACCCCATGGAAGAATTGCGGACGTTCGGTGTTGAACGAGTTGGCGTTTTTCTTCGTGATGGCGTAGCGACAGAAGAAGAGTTACAACTCGTTGTAGACAGACTGAAGGATGTAAGCCCAAAAGTACGCCGAGCAGTCGCAACGTTGCTCGCCGAAATTCAAGTGCCAGGCATACGCGAACATGTAGCTCAATCGCTTGAGTTGGAGACAGACTCTGAAGTTGTTCGCCTAGAACTTCTTTACTTTCAAACGAACCCACACAAAAATGCAATTGAGCCAACTATCAAGCGATTGCAACAAGACCCTAATAGTTCTGCAGGCGAAACCTTGATTGCACTGTTAGATGCAATTGATGTCGACAATGGAACAATTACTTCAATTCTTCAGGCTACGAATCGCGCTCGAAAAGCCAGCGATTCTCCTGCCCTTATTACAATTGAAGCAATGCTTGGTGATGAAAAAACAAAATCGAACCTCATCTACCTTCTTGATAGCGACCGAGAACTCATGCGAGTTGCGGTTGCAAAAGGATTCGCGTTTGCTGGTTTTTCAGAGCCCTTACTTAAAAGAGCAAACGACCCTGCCATGTATACCTATGCTCTTTCGGCATTACAAAACTCCAACAACATTGATTCATTCATTGACCTTCTTGAACTGCACGTCATAGATGAACCTGTATGGAATGCTGCGATCATCTCTGTCGCCACTTCACTAGATACTGTTGCGCTTTTGCGAGCAGATGACATGCTAAAACGGAAAGAAAATCTTGAAGAACTTCGGCTTACTATTCTAAAATCCGTTTGGAAGAATGCTTCTACCAAAAGCCTTGCGGATCGCAAAGCAATTGCGCATCGAGCAGTGCCGCTTCTAATCGAACAAAATGAAGCCGTAAGTGCACTTCAGCTACTGAACGAAATCGAAAACTCTCTGCAAGATGATGACTTTGTGGCTTTACGATTTGCAGCAGCAATAAATGCTCTTTCATGGAGTGACGCAGCAGATGCAAGACCAGGCCCGCAAGACTGGATTGCCGCTTATGAAGAAATGGCGGACAAAAACTCTGCGACAGCAGAAGCTTTGAAAAAACAAATTATCCAACGTTTTAGTGATACATTAACTCAAGAGCAACTAGAACAACTTGGAATTGTTGCAGAACCCAACACTACCGAACAACCTGAGCAATAGACGAGAGTATTACTATGGCTACAACAAGAATGAAAAGAACAAGAATCGAACAAGACTCCATGGGCGCAATGGAAGTCCCCTCTATTGCTCTCTACGGGGCGACGACACAGCGCGCCGTACTAAACTTTCCAGTTTCTGGCAGGCCACTTCCGCCCTCGATTATTTTTGCATTTGCACTTTTAAAAAGATCCGCTGCAATTGCGAACACAAAACTAAAATTGTTGGATGCATTTCAATCTGACCTTATTGTTCGTGCTTGTAACGAGGTTATGGAAGCACTTGATAACCCGGACACAATAGATTCAATGATGAAACATTTTCCAATTGATGTTTTTCAGACGGGCTCTGGCACTTCAACAAACATGAACATGAATGAAGTGATTTCGAACATCGCTTGCAAAGAATCTGGCGGGAAAATTGGGTCAAAAGACCCCGTCCATCCGAACGACCATGTCAACATGGGACAATCGTCAAACGATACGTTTCCAACAGCAATGCAACTTGCGGCTTGCAGAGAGTTGCGCGAATCGTTGATCCCGGCACTTAAGGGACTGCGTAAAAGCCTAAAAATAAAAGTGAAGAAATGGGACAACATAGTAACTATTGGACGCACGCACCTTATGGACGCAACGCCAGTCCGAATGGGGCAAATCTTTTCTGGCTATGAATCTGCAATTGAGTACAGTATTCTGCGGGCAGAACGCGCCATGATGCGACTTGCAGAAAACATGCCCATTGGCGGCACGGCTGTTGGTACAGGCATTAACACGCACCCTAAATTTTCTGCGATGGTCTGCAGAGAGTTAACTCGAGCGACAAAAGTTTCATTCAAAGAAGCG
This sequence comes from Phycisphaerae bacterium, assembly GCA_002689385.1. Taxonomy (GTDB): domain Bacteria; phylum Planctomycetota; class Phycisphaerae; order Phycisphaerales; family SM1A02. The sequence continues at coordinate 28,145 of NZFX01000080.1, read as the reverse complement.
AAAAATCACTTTGAGGCGCAGGCGACTCGTGATTGTGTTGTCGAAGCGCACGGCGAGTTGAAAACAATTGCAACTTCCATATCGAAAATCGCAAATGATATTCGCTGGCTAGGTTCTGGTCCACGTTGTGGGTTGTTTGAACTTACGCTTCCAGCGGTGCAACCCGGTTCATCCATCATGCCAGGAAAAGTGAATCCTGTCATATGCGAAAGTGCAATGCAAGTGTTCTGCCAAGTTGCAGGCAATGATGTTGCTATTACAACTGCTTCAAGCGGAGGAATCGGTTCTATACTCGAGTTAAACCTGTGCATGCCGCTAATTGCCGAGCGGCTCACCGAAACGATTATGCTCTTAAGTAGCACTGCTTCTATTCTTGATGAAAAATTGATTCAAGGGCTTGAGGTAAACAAAGAAATTGCAGAGGGGCTCGTTGAACAAAGTTTAATGGTCGGGACAATTCTCGCACCTGTTATTGGGTACGATCAAACATCCGCGATTGCAAAAGAAGCATTCAAAACTGGTGAAACGATTCGAGAAATTGTCTTGCGAAAGGGACTTCTTGACGAAGAAGAGCTTGATGGATACTTGAATTACCCTGAAATGACATATCCGCATACTTAAGTAAGCTGAAGAATCTTTTCATGCAGAAACTTTAGTAATCATGCATAATAGGGAAAACGATGGCAATATTTAATAAGACGAAAAAACATCTAGGACTCTTTGGTGTGTTTGCGCTCGCGACGGGAGCAACGCTAAGCAGTGGCTTTTTCTTACTTCCAAGTTTTGCCACACAGATTGCTGGGCCTGCAGTAGTCCTTGCGTATCTACTCGCGGGCCTTTTGTTGATTCCTCCAATGTTAAGCAAAATTGAGTTAGGCACAGCGATGCCAAGATCCGGCGGTGAATACTACTTCCTCAGCCGCAGTTTAGGACCAATGGTCGGTACCATTGGCGGGCTGGGCATTTGGCTTGCGGTCCTCTTAAAAATCTCTTTCGCGCTTGTAGGAATGAGTGCCTATATACAACTTTTTCTTCCTGATGGCACAAGCGAGTCCATCTACACCTTCATCGCATTAGGTCTTGTGGTGTTCTTTAGTGGACTCAATATTCTCGGAGCAAAGAAGACAACAACATTTCAAATTGTCCTAGTTATTCTCCTTCTCACATTGCTTGGGTGGTTCCTTACAGCAGGAAGTTTAGAAATTAAAACAATACATTTTTCTGGATTTTTTGACAGCGGCTCTGAAAACATTCTCTCTGCTGCCGGACTCGTTTTTATTAGTTACATTGGCGTTACTAAAGTTATTAGTGTTGCAGGCGAGATTAAAAATCCTGAGCGAAACCTTCCATTAGGTCTCTTTCTCGCAATCGGCACTGCTATAACCATCTATATTATTGGCCTTATCGTGATGGTCGGCGTGGTGGGCGTTGAAAGACTCTCATTTTCAGATAGTGGAACAAATTTAACTCCTGTCTCTACTGTTGCTGCTGCAATTACAGGTTCAAATACTGGTGCTTTCGTCATGGCTATCGCAGCAATTTTTGCATTCCTTTCAGTCGCAAATGCTGGCATTTTGAGTGCGTCTCGGTACCCCCTTGCTATGAGCCGAGACCACCTGCTTCCCTCAGCACTACGAAAGGTTGACGACAATGGCACTCCGATTGTCGGAATTATTTTATCGGCTGCATTGATTATCGCTTCTATATTATTTTTAGATCCTCTTAAAATTGCAAAACTAGCAAGTGCTTTTCAGTTGCTCATGTTTACATTACTTTGCCTCTCGGTAATAGTGATGCGCGAAACAAAACTTAATTCGTATGACCCAGGTTTCAGAGCCCCCTTTTATCCTTGGTTACAGTTAGTCGGCGCATCAGCTTGTATCACAATTATTTTTATGATGGGCTGGCTTCCTGTTCTATTCTCTTTGGGAATTATTGTTGTGGGTATCATTTGGTATTTCTCATATGCGAGAAATCGTGTCGACAGATACGGTGCAATTTACCACGTCTTTGAACGGCTTGGCAAACATCGGTTTGCCGGACTTGATACTGAACTTCGCGAAATACTCAAGGAAAAAGGCCTTCGTGCTCACGACCCGTTTGATGAAATCGTTGCAAAAGCACGAGTTATCGATGCGCCAACCGGTGCAACATTCGAAGACATTGTTGTTTCATCCTCAGAGGAATTAGCTTCCTTCCTGCCAACCACCGCTGGCTCTCTAGCCGATGGCTTTCTTGAAGGTACAAAAGTTGGCGCAACACCTGTCACCGGTGGTGTAGCGTTGCCCCATCTTCGCGTACCAGACATCGACCAACCCATTATGGTTATTGCTCGAAGTCGTGATGGAATTTCCATCAACATTGGAGATGTCTTTGGCGGGAACCATGAAGAACAAGCCATTCACGCTATCTTCTTTCTCGTATCCCCTGAATCTGATCCATCGCAACACTTGCGTCTGCTTGCACAACTTGCAGGGCACGTCGACCAAGACGGATTCATGGCAAAATGGCTAACTGCAACAACGAATCAATCGATGAAAGAAATCTTGTTGCGCGAAGATCGTTTTACATCCATTACCCTTGTACCTGGAACTTCGACAGAAGCACTTATTGATTTGCCAATTCACGAACTCGATTTCCCAGAAGGTTGCCTCGTTGCCCTTATACACCGCCGTGGACACATGGTGGTTCCGCGCGGCAACACACTTCTTGAAGCCGGTGATCAACTCACCATCATTGGCGATGAACGAGGAAATCGTGCCCTCAAAGAAAAATTCGAAATTACGTTCACTGAAAATGACTGATCGAAACTTCTCTGCATAATCTGAAACATACACCGCTAAAAACAAACCCCCTTAGCAAGCTAGGGGGGTTTATTTTTTCTTGAGGAGAAATTTGGGAGAGAGAGTTAGGAGAGGAGAAGAGAGTTTTTATTAGAGATGTCTTTTATACGGTTGTGTTTTACGTGAGTTCGTTTGTTTAGTGTTTTTTTAGCAATCTTGCTACTACCAACTACGCAGCCAAAACGAATATGTGAACTCAATTGCAAAAAAAGTGCAGAAACCCCATTTTTTGCGAATCAAAAGCGTTTACTATTCAACTATTGCGAGATTGCTTGGATTAACAAGGTGCTTCTGCACTTTACTAAACATGTCTGCAAAGGCATAATTAGTTGGATCTGCCTCAATAACGGGCTGGACCACTGTCAAAAATCCTCGAATATACGCATCTGAACGAACTGAGTTATTCGTCTTTTTACTTCGATCAGCATACGAATTCATCATCAAAAGGACGTCACCCCTTGCATCAGCATCGTGCGTATTCACGATGCACCGATTTTGCAACAACGTTAGCCCAGATTCAATTCGATCGAGACCGCCCGCATTATCTCCCCCATCAGCAACTGCCTCTCCAAGAAAATATTCTGCCCAAGCCAAATCACGTGGTGCTCTGCCATTTTCAGGGGCATCATCCATTAGATATTTGAATTCATCTCTTGATTCAGTGTAATACTCAATCGCACGTTCGTAGTCACTCAATTCAGTTTGCACATACCCCGCACGTTGAAGAATGTTTGCCAAGTCTCTTCGGAATGTTACATCATTTCCATCAGTTCTTAATCGATTTCGCCGAGCTTCGACGCTTTCCTGAAGGAGTGTGTTTGTTTTAGCAACATCTTCCAATTCCAAATAGGTATCAATTCGTGACATCACCAAACTGTCTCTTAATCGACCGCCGCGGACATGTGCAGGAAATGCTTGCAAGAAAAGACCTATGGAAGCATCTGCTTTATCGAGTTCCTCGAGGCATGCTAACATTTGTTTATTTGCCCAATAAATATCAAACATACTGTTATGCGAAATTGCGATGTTGAAATGATTCTTTGCATCACCATTCTTCGATAAATCTAGATACATCGACTGTGCAATGCTGTAATGTTCAAGCGCCTTGTCAAATTCGCCAAGGTTCGAACCTCGAATACTTCCGAAATACGAACCGAGGCGCATGTGTATAAATGCGATTTCTTTTTTAATATCATCTGTTTCGCCTGCATTTTTCTTGAGTGTTTCCAGATATTCAAGCGTTGTATCTAAAACAAGTTTTCTAACTTCCATTGCGGCGTTTAGTTTTACAATTCCGCCGTAAAACTCTCCACCAAATACATGCGCCATACCAAGAATTTCTTCAAAACCTGCTTGCGCTAAATCTCTTTGTTCTTCTGCAATGACTTGTTGCGCAACTGCAACTTTTTTCTGCTCATTGGCTTCGATATATCCGAGAGATGTTCCGACAAGGCCTAGGATTACTGATGCGGCAAAGAGTATTGCCGCTGCGCAGGTACGTTTGTATTTCTTTGTGAACAAACGAACTTGGTAACCAATACTTAATGGTCGAGCAATAATCGGTTCATTATTCAAGAAATGATGTATGTCGCCTGCTAACTCCGCAGCAGATTGATAGCGACGTTCTCGATCTTTTTCCATCGCTTTAAGTGCAATAGTATCGATGTCACCTTTCATGGTCGTACTCACTGTGCCAAGCGAATCAGGACGCTGTTCCTTAATAACACGAACGGCCTCATGGATCGCTTGTCTTCGTAAATCGTATGGAAGTTTTCCGGAAAGCATTTGAAACAAAATCACGCCAAGCGCATATACATCACTGCGTATATCTATGAGATCTGGATCTGCATCGCACTGCTCGGGACTCATATATTGCAACGTGCCTATGAGTTGCCCCATAGTAGTTTGCATGGTTGTTACGGCAAGATCCGCATCAGTAGCTCTAGCAACACCAAAGTCAATAATTTTTGGTTCGCCATTATTATCAACTAAGATATTGTCGGGCTTGAGGTCTCGATGAATCACACCTTTTTGGTGCCCGTGGTGGACTGCGTCGCAAATTTTTCTAAACAATTCAAGGCGGTCACGAATAGGCAAGTCACGTTTTTCTGCGTATTGCACGATGCCCATTGCACCAGGAATATATTCCATTGCAAAGAATGGGTTTTCACCGTTTTCACTTTGCCATGTGCCCGCTTCGAAAATTTGCGCAATATTTGGGTGGCTTAACTTTGCGAGCGTTTGTGCTTCAAACTCAAACCGCCGCAATGCCATTTCACTTGCGGCACCAGCTTTAATTATTTTCAGCGCAACTCGGCGCCTTGGCGCCTCTTGCATTGCTTCATATACAACACCCATGCCCCCGCTTGCGATAATCCCCAAAATTTTATATCTGCCAATTTCTGAAGGCATCCCTTGAGTAACAAATTTTCCTAACTCCGGCACACTTCCCTTGCCAGAGTCATCGCTCGGCAGGCCAATAGTTTCTGCATTTGGATCAGTTGGAAAATCGCTTTTTGTCATGAGTAGCTGAAACCTTGTATAAATGAGATTTATTCCACTTACTCGTACTAAGATAGCACTAAATTCGGGTTTAGCATCAAAAAAATCGTAATCTCCGTAAAATCAAATACCTTCGTGTTACAATTTTACGGAAGAGAATTCAGTGACAAATACATCAGGACATCCAAATACCCTCTTATTGAATCAAATTCATGGGAAAAAACTCCCTGAAATTTGTGTGCGAGTCGATGACACGGTTGTTTTGGGCAGAAGCCCTGAATGCTCCTACCAGCTGACAAATAGATATGTCTCGCGAAAACATGTTGAATTTGAATGGAACGAATCGCATTGGCTTATTCGGGATTTAAAAAGCCGAAGCGGAACCTATCTAAACACGATTCGAATGGAATTAGGTGAAGAAGTCGAGTTACACAACGACGACCTTGTGCAAATTGGCCCATGGAAATTCCTTGTGCACATCGGTGGAGCCGAGACAAGCCTTGACGAAAATATGGTTGAAGAACTCGACAAAGCACCACTCCATGAGAAGGGTGACGATGTTCCAACACTAGTTCGAACTGTCAACGGAAGATACGAGACGAACATGGACTTGCTCTTGCAATTAAAGTCCGATGAAACAGTCAATCGAGAAATGGGCTGGGGAATTTTTGTAGACCGATATGGCCCCATTATTTGTGGGTTTGCAAGAAACGCCGGACTGCCCTCGAGCGAAGCTGATGACATCATGCAAACCGTGTTGTTTAATTTTTTCAGAGTAGCAGATAAATTTGAATACGACCCAAGTAAGGGACGATTCCGTGGTTACCTAAAACGAATTACGTTGAATGCTATTCGTCAGCGCCATCGTAAAAAACGAGAACAAAATCTAGATACCCACGGAATGCGTGTTGCAGAAGATCCACGTGATGAACTAGAAGCAGCATTTGACCGGGAATGGGCAGAGCATTTACTTTCAGAAGCGATGACAGAAGCTCGCCCTAAATTTGAACCAAAAACATGGGAAGCGTTTGAACTGTATGGGAGGCGAGGCATGAGCGCAGAACGCGCCGGTGAACGCCTGGACATGAAGCCCGAAACGGTTCGACACGCAAAAAGTCGTGTAATGCGTGCAGTACGTGAAATAGTCATTCGGTTACGCGAAGAAGAACTATAGATTCTCTGTACAATCTACAACTCAGCGCTCGTAGCTCAGTTGGATAGAGCATCGCTTTCCTAAAGCGAAGGTCGCAGGTTCGAATCCTGCCGGGCGCGTTTATGGAATTATCAACTTTTTTTGCAGTCGCTATTGGCGGTGGCTCTGGCGCCGTGCTTCGTTACTCGATTGCCAACCTGGGACAATCGTGGACTCCTTCAAATTTTCCGTTGGGTACGTTAATTGTAAATATTGTTGGCTGTGCAATCATCGGATTTGTCGCCGCCCTGCTCATAGGCCCACTTTCACAACACCGAGAATTTCTTCGTCTTATCTTGATAGTTGGTTTCCTTGGGGGTTTCACAACATTTTCCACATTTGCTCTTGACACATTTGAACTCTTTGAAGATGGCCAAATTCGACAGGCAGTGATGTACGTTGTACTCAGCAATCTGTTTGGCATCCTAGTTGCGTGGGGCTCATACAAATTTGGCTCTATACTGTTTACTACAACGCCTGCTTAAAATGGCGCAGAGGAACTCCCAATCATGATTACGACTTGTTTACTTGCATTTACGCTACTTGCATTTCAGGATTCACCAACTATACCTGACCGAAACTGGCGAACACCAACTGCCATAGAAGAAGGAATTAATGCTTTAGTTGCATCACATGACTCTGTCACCGCAACAACGATTGGTTTCTCTAAGGGAGGGCAACCTATCAAGTGCATCCAAGTTGCAAGAGAAGGCGCTACTCCTGTTAACTCTCGATCAGCGGTGCTTGTTGTTGCGGGTATTGATGGTGACCATCTACTTGGTTCCGAAGTTGCTCTGGACTTAGTATCAACCTTACTCGAAATGAGTGCTGAAAAAACTGCCCCTCTTCTTGAAGCACACAAGTTGTACATCATTGCACAGGTTAATCCTGATGCAGCGAATTACTACTTCAACGAAGTACAACATGTGCAACGCAGAAATCTCACGCCAAACGATGACGACCACGATGGCATAAAAGATGAAGATGCTGGAGAAGATTTAAACGGTGATGGATTCATCACAATGATGCGTGTTCAAGATTTAGAAAAAGCGACACACCTTGCAGACAAAGATGATCCAAGAGTATCCATTACACCCAAGCCATTTGAAAATCAAGTTGCTTCGTTCGTGCTATACACAGAGGGAATCGACAACGATGGCGACGGAAAATACAATGAAGATGGCATCGGCGGAGTCGATCTCAATAAAAACTTTATGCACGGATACAAAGAGCACAGCGATGGCTCTGGTGCTTGGCAACTATCAGAAAGTGAATCCCGAGCACTTGCTGACTTCGTATTGCAACACCAAGAAATAGCAACCATTCTGGTGTACGGCCAGCACGATACACTCTCTAAGCCATTTGGAGAAAACGGCAAGGACAAAGCTGGCGCACCAAAAAAACTTTCTGAAGATGATGTCGAACTGTACAAACGAATCAGCGAAAAGTTTGTTGAAATCACTAACCTGTCAAATGACGAACAAGCAAACTGGGACGGTAGTTTTGTTGCTTGGGCGTATGCTCAGTACGGCGTGCCTTCCTTCTCGACCTCGCTTTGGGCAAGACCAACTGAAGAAAAAGAAACTGAAGGCGAGCATAGTCAAGACAGTGAAGATGAAATCGCCACAGAAGAAATGCTTACGCCATCAGGCGTTGGAAACATCTCGCAGGAAACGATGGATGAATTATTCGAAGCTGCTGTTGCAGCGGGATACATTGAAGACGGCGAGACAAGTTCCGAAATGACACCCTCGCTTGAAGAAACAGAAATGTATTGCAAAATGATGGGCATTGAAATCCGCCGCGTTTCCACGAATGGCGGTAAAAAGAAGTCCGATTCCGAAGAAGGGAATTGGCTGGAGTATTCAGATAATCAACGGGGTGGCACAGGATTCGTTGCTTGGGAACCATTTGACCACCCACAACTCGGACTCGTTGAAATTGGTGGCTGGGTGCCGTATTTTAAAACGCTGCCACCTTTAGATGCAATCGACGATATCACAGAGAAACAAACAACATTCTTGATTGAACTAGCAAGTCGTCTTCCAACTGTACGTCTTAGTCGCCCAGCGGTTAAACAACTGGGCAATGGCTTGTGGGAAGTGAAAGTTGCCGTTATAAATGATGGCTGGTTCCCGACAGGGACTGCTATGGCTAAGAAAAACAAACGTGCACGACCGTTCGTCGTTCGGCTTGATGTACCAAACGATACTATTATCTCTGGTCGAAAGGTGCATCTATTGTGGGCGCTAAATGGTGAGGGAACTCGCAAATGGTACAAATGGATTCTTCAAGGTGAACCAAACACCGATGTGAATATCACGCTCTTTAGTGAAAAGTTTGGAACCAAAACAATTACGACCCCATTGACAGAGACAAAAGGCGGTGATGCATGAATCGTGGACTAAGCATTCTTGTTGCCCTATTCGCAACTACAACATTATTCGCGCAAGCGCCCTATCCTTCTAGGGTCGATCTACGTTTTGATCACTGGTACGACTATACAGAAATGACACAAGCATTGCATGACTTAGTTCAGGAATACCCAGAACTGCTCACAATAGAAAGCATCGGTCAGAGTGTAGGCGGCAGAGAACTTTGGCTCATCACATTAAATAGCCCTGCTTCAGGCAACGACCGTGAAAAAACTGCGATGTTCATCGACGGAAACATTCACGGCAATGAAATACAAGCCGCAGAAACTGTTCTGTATTCCATCTGGTATCTCTGCAAAAGTTATGGTGTTATTGACAGAATCACTGAGCTTATTGATGAGCGTTCTTTTTACTTTTTACCAATAGCGAATCCTGACGGTCGTGAGGTTTGGTTTCATGAGCCAGCAACCCCACATTTTTTGCGTGGCGGCATACGGCCTGTGGATAACGACCATGACGGGGTAAGCGATGAAGATGGACCCGATGATCTCGATGGTGATGGGCATATCACTTCAATGTGGATTCAAGACGAACTTGGAAGATATGAAATCGATGAAGATGACCCAAGATTCTTCACAAGAGTGGATGCAGACGACCCGCCAGGTGGGTGGTCTCGGCTCGGAGAAGAGGGTTTTGATAATGACGACGATGGCAGAGTAAATGAAGACGGTATCGGTGGGTATGACCCGAACCGAAACTGGCCTGCTGATTGGCAACCAGAATGGATTCAATACGGCGCAACTGATTATCCATTTAGTTTGCCAGAAACGCGTGCGATTGGTGAATTTTTGCTCGACCATCCAAACGTTGCAGCATGCCAAAGCTACCACAACGCCGGCGGTATGATTTTGCAAGGACCAAGCGCTTCGTACATGTCCTATCCACGAGCCGACATGAACGTACACACAGCCATTGCTAACAAAGGCGGAGAAATGCTCCCATTCTATGAACCAATGGTTGCGTATAAAGATTTGTACACAGTTCACGGCGGTGAGGATGGATTCACCTACGAGACACTCGGTATCGTTAGTTTTACAAACGAACTATGGACTGACAAACGTATGTACGGAAATGGTGAGGATCCATCTAGGGACGAGCGCACACAGTTTCGTGACTTGTTACAGTTTGAAGATGTGTTTGTGCCCTACCACGAAGTTATACATCCAACGTATGGAAAGATTATGGTTGGTGGAACAAAAAAATATTCAAGCCGCGTGACTCCGCCATGGATGCTTGAAGAGGGTTGTCACCGTAACTTTGCATTCACAATGTATCACGCTGACGAAATGCCGCTTCTTGAGTGGGGCGCACTTGATGTCAAAAACATTGGTAAGAACTTGTGGAAAGTAACGATCGAAGTAGCAAATGACAAACTTATTCCTTCGAGAACCGGTATGGCATCAAAGCATCACATTGGCTCGCCGGATGTTTTGTTCTGCACCACATCAGACAATAACGCTGTAGCTACCTCTGGCACTGTTCGTTCAATTCAACAAACTGCCAAACTTGATGCTATTGACTCTGAAAACCCCGCGCGCATTCTTGTAAACAAGGGTATTGGAAGCAAAAGCAGTACACTTTTTCAATTCATCATCGATGGCTCGGGCGATGTTTCCTTAACCTATAAAGCGGAAAAAGGCGGAACGATTAGTCGGGTCATTGAACTTAAAGAGCAATTCGAACCTAAAACAATAGAACACAAGCGAGCAATACCTAATCCTGCCTTATGATTGCTTCGCTCAAGCGAAACTTGCGTTTGTACCCTTGGTACGTTGGTCTTTTTCATGCGTATTTTTGGCTTCCAATTTATTTTCTGTTTTTTAACAGTAAACTTGTATTAGCTGATGTCCTTTACTTAGCCTCAATCTATTTTGCAAGTGTAGTTTTAATGGAAGTTCCATCTGGATGGTTCAGCGATACTTTTGGAAGAAAGAAAACACTTGTCACTGCAAGTTGCTTTCTTTGCGTAGCGTATGTCCTGTTTCTTTTTGCTAATACTTTTGAACAGTTCGCGATAGCACAAATTTTCTTAGCAGGCGGAATTGCGTTCAACAGCGGTACTGATACAAGTTTTCTTTTGGAAACCACGCAAGCTCTCAGCGACGAAGATTCGTACGCAACCTGCGAAGCAAAGGCAATGAGATTCAACTTTCTCGGTACTGCATTCGCTTCGGTTTTTGGTGGGCTTGCTGCAATCCCTGATTATCGTGGTGCATATATATTGTCAGTGCTTGGCGGAATCGGTTTACTTGTTATTACGTTGCAACTTCAAGAACCTTCGCAACATAACAAAGATGACCGAATGAATTTTTTCAAACAAATCGGCTCTTGTTTTTCGTTGCTTCAAGAAGTAAAGTTGCTTTGGCTATCTGCTTTTACTGTATTAATGATTGTCATTAATCACATTCCTTATGAGTTTTACCAACCATACATGGAGGAACTCGCAAATCAATACGATGCGCTTGCAACAACTCCATTATTTACAAGCGTGCATCTCACGCTCACCATGCTTATTGCATCTTGGATAGCATCACGGTCCATTCGTATTCGAAACAAAATTGGAACTCGTGCGACCCTTCTATCTGCAGCAGGCCTTCAAATTGCAATGATGGCAACAATGCATTTTTTCGTGAGCATTCCTGCAGCTATTGCAACCTTGCTTCGAAGTTGTCCAAGGGCATTAATGACCGCGCCGCTAAACGTGGCTGTTGCACCAAATGTGCCCGCATCGAAGAGGGCCACGTTCCTTTCGTTGCAAAGTTTATTCGGACGCCTTGGTTTTGCCTCGACACTTGCACTGTTCGCTTCTATGGCAGGAGATAATGATTGGCAATCAATGGCAACAATGCTTGGTTGGAGCATGTGGCTAGGGCTCGCTGGTTTTACTCTGCTTCTTTTCACTTCCCGCTGTATGAAGTGATCGTCACAAAAAGTTACTTTTTTCGCCCGCCATTAATGGTAAGAATTGTTTTTTTGGGTTTTGAAGCACTGCTGCAGCATGAATCTTTCTTCCATCTTGAAAAGAATGGTCGAATCAACATCCAAACTGCAAATAAAACGATCGTGGTCACAAACCAAAATTGCCAAGAAGTTAGGGGCATTATAGAATCGCCGAAACAATTGTAAATGTGATAAATGAAGAAACCCACGCAAGAACGGTCATGTACCCCAGTTGTAAAAGAGCCCAGCTCCAAGAACCCGTTTCACGTTTTGTAACCGCTATTGTGGGCAAGCACTGCATAGCAAGAACGAAAAAAACCAGCAAACTAGCGGCTGTTGGTAAAGATAACATCGGTTTACCTGCGTCAGTCTTAGCATGCTCGATTTTCTCAATCACTCCTTCATTTTCTACATCGTCATCCCCTGCCGTGAGCACAGCAAGTGTGGACACAAACACTTCCCTTGCAGCAAAACTCGTCATAACGCCGACTGTCAATTTCCAATCATATCCAAGGGGTCCAAAAACCGGTTGAAAAAACTTTCCAAGTTGACCAGCGAAACTGCCCGCTAATTGTTCCGTATATTCCAGCGAATCTGCTTCAACAAACAACCGCCCTGAAGCATCAAGATTTGTTTCAGCAACAATGGTCGCCTCTTGTCTTAATGCTGTGACATTTTGCGAGGGTTGAATTTTAGGATACGCCGAGAGCCACCAAAGAATGATGACAATTGCAAGAATTACTGTTCCTGCATTTTTTAAAAATACCCATGCTCGATCAACAGTGTTAAGAAACGCTGTGCGCAATGAAGGCATTTTATACGTTGGTAACTCTAGCATCATTGGCCTTGAAGTCCCAGGCATAACAGTTTTTCGCACCAAGAGTGCAGTAAACAATGCTGCAAGCGCGCCGAGTATGTAACAAGCAAAGAAAGCTAAACCCGCCAGAAAAGGGGAATCAATAAAAAGAATGCCAACAAGCAAGACATACACAGGAAGTCGTGCAGAACAACTAAAAAATGGAGCCACTAAAATTGTTGCGATTCGATCACGACGATCTGGAACAATTCGTGCAGCCATGATTGCAGGGATTGCACACGCATGAGCTGATAAAAAAGGCACAAACGATTGGCCGGGCAATCCGAACTTCCTTAGCATGCGGTCCATCACGAACGCGGCCCTTGCTAGATAACCAGTATCTTCGAGCAGGCTGATTAAGAAAAACAAAATACAAATTTGTGGTAGAAACACAACCGTCCCAGCAATGCCACCGATGACACCGTCGACGACCATGTCGTGTAAATCACCTGCCGGTAACAAACCGCCCACAAATGTGCCAACATGTCCAAAGAGTACATCAACAATATCCATAGGAAATGCCGCAAGTGTAAAAATCGTCCAAAACAAAACGGTCATAATCACTGCAAAAACAATCAGACCTAATATCGGATGCGTAAATGCTTTGTCGACTCGATCTGTAAACGTACCAATTGCTAACTCACCACCAACACTTGAAGCAATCAACTCATCCGCCCAAGCAAGGACTGCTTTTTTATTGTTAATCGAAGGCAGTGGTTTTGCATCACGTTTCGGTTTATCCAGTGCTTCGTGCAACGCTGCAAGACCTTTTCCAGTCCTCGGGTGGACAGCAACAACATGGCAACCAAGTTTTTCGCCAAATTTTTTAGTGTCAATAGTTAGTCCAGACTTCTGCGCAATATCAACCATTGAGAGTGCAAGCACGCAAGGAATATCTCGGTGCAACAACTCGTTAACGATGATCAAATTCCGACGTAAATTTGTTGCGTCTGCTACGACTACAACTGCTTCTGGTGAATCACACTCAATGCCATCGAGTGCCTGCCTGCAAACACTTGAAAGTTCATCCTTTGCCAGCAAACTATAAATACCAGGCAGGTCTGTAAAGGTTCGCTTTGTATCCGCTGAAGAAGAAGTTCCTCTTCTCGCCTCAACAGTGGAGCCAGGGAAGTTCGCCGTTGCGCTTCGCAAACCACACAGTCGGTTAAATAACGTAGTCTTGCCAACGTTGGGATTTCCCAACAGTAACACAGAGTTGTTTAGGTTTGAGTTCGGCTCTACTTGTGCCATCGATGTATTCGTTAGTTACAAACAGAACCACGCCGAACCATGATTCGACTTGTGATTTCGCTCGAGAGCCCAAGGCGTGTCGCTTCAACTTGAATAATGCAAGGTTGCCCTTGTTGGCACAACTCAAATGAAGCATCTTCATGCAAGCCCATTGCAGAAAGTGCTTCTCGTTCATCATCATTGAGATCTGTTACATGCACGACTGCTCTTTCTCGCTCTTCAAGTTGAGTGAGCGGGATGCATTCGGCTTCAATGGTTGGGCTTGTAAGGGTCATACTGATTTATTACTCTTTGCCAGATGATACTGATTCTCAACTGAGAAGGCAAGAATACCATCACAATTCTCAATGCACAAGCGTATCCTGGATGAACTTGTCGTTTATTTGTCCTCCGCACCAATGCCCTAATAACAGGACTTTAGGCGACTGCGACAATCTTAGACTTTTTGACAAATACCAATGAAGTCGAGATTTTACCCATTGGGATGCCAAACAATTTTGAAACGGCAAAACGGTACGACGCAAGTTGGGGAGCGTAGTGCTTCTTTTTGCTTTCAATCTCAGAAGAATCAACTGAATCTGTTTTCCAATCGATCACTTCTGCCCGTTGCGGTTTTCCTTCATTGTCATAAAAAACAACAAGCCGATCGATAAACCCTTGCACATCGGTGTGCTCTTTCAAAGTGAATTCTGCAAACTGAGTCCCCTTCTCTACCCGAACAGCGAATGCTTGCTCATTGAAAACTGAAACATTACCTTCAGGTTTTGCCAACAACTTTTGCAGAGCACTGCTTCGTAGTGCTTTGGTAAAACTAACCGCTGCTTCGCGAAGTCCTTTTTCGCCAAGAAGAGCTGCATCCTGGGCAGGCGCAGAAACCATCAACGATTCGATTGTTGGTACTACACCCTCAAGCCAATCTATTTGTTCAAACCAATAGTGCACAATTGTGCCCCAGCCAAAACCCACATTCGTTTTACCGTCGAAGCGTTCTGAAATAGCTATCTTCCCGCCACCTTCTAAACTTGATGGCGATGCACTTGCAATCCCGTGTCCATGACAGCAAGCGACCTCCTTCGGTGGCCGAATGATGACTTCACCAATCTGGCTAGGCTTTTCTTCCTCGACGGGTATTGCAAACGTCTTGTACCACTCGGGATCGCTTCCATTTGCTGTCCAAACGATTTTATCTGGGTCTTGTGCTTGCAGCTCACCAATAATCTGAAGGAGTAATCCATCAAGTTTTTTCAAATGATTTGTTGATTTTCTAGCTGGAATGACCATATGCAGAGCGTGCTTCGCACGAGTCATCGCGACGTACAACAGACAAAGTGCGTCATTGACTTGCTGCGTGTGCAATTCTTCACGCATGCGTTTGTACTCTGGAATATCTTTGTCCAACGTATCGCCTGCATACATACCCGCACAAGTTGGTGGTTGACATGGGTCATCGTGCAACTGCATCGCCTTTGGCGCTTTCCAAATTGGCTGATTCAAATCACAAACAACTACTGCGTCAAAGGAAAGCCCTTTTGATTTATGCACTGTCATCACTTGCACCAAAGATGAAGCTGGATCAGGAACTTGCGTTTTCTTAACAAGTTTTACAAACTCCGATGGGCGAAGACCATTTGAAGGACCGATGTCCTTCGAACATGATTCTGCAAATTCAATAAGTTGCCACAAACGAAGTCGTTCACGATCATCAACCGAGTCAATCAACTCTTCTGCAAAATCGCTTACTACTTCTGCGTACCCTTTTGCGTTCAGCCTTCTACGAATAGTTCGACACACTGTTTCAAACGTTTCATCTGCTTTGTCAGACTTCCATAGTATCCCCAAGTGACGACCTAACTCGGAACTGCAAACATGAAATCTTGCAACGGTATTTCCAGGGTCATCCGCCATTAATAATGCAGAGAGAATCACTGTAACCGCTGGAGAATCCGTCAGCGGGTTGCCTCCGAATTCTGAGGCAGGGACAGCGTGCGGTTCATTCGTTCGAAGCGCGTGCACTATTCTCTGGATTTGTTGCTTTGTGTTTCCTCTGACTAAAATGCCAATTTCTGCAGTAGGTGCATGCGAATGAATGTCTGCGACAATTTCAACAACTTTTTCAATCGACAGTGCTAGTTCTGTTTTTAGACCTCTAGGGTCAACTCCCGCTGTTTGTATGACTGCATTCCCTACTTGCCCCGGCTTAGCTGAAACATGATGTATAAAATCATTTTGCCATTCTGAAGCGGCATCACAAGCATAATCATTGAGAAGTTTCGCCTCATGCACCTTTTCAAAAATAGTATTTACAGCGTGTAACACAGGCGAAGAACAACGCCAACTTTTATCGAGTTTCCGAGTTACCGATTCATCGAGACGTTCTGGCAAGTTTCGAAGCAATGCTGGTTCGCCTCCGCGAAATCCATACAGACTTTGCTTTACATCTCCAACGATGAATAGGGAGCGATCACTTTCTGCCTGATGAATTTCATCAACAATAGGTTTAAGTACGCTCCACTGTGTTAAAGAAGTGTCTTGAAATTCATCAATCAACATGTGGTCTATAGAACTATCTAAGCGATATTGTAACTCAACAAGATTCTTCATCACTTCAATAAAACTTAATCGGAATGTCACATCATCAAAGGAATACAACCCCGCTTCGTGCTTTGCTGTTGACCAGCTTTCGTTTAATGAATGCATAAGAGAATGCGTTGCTTTGTTTTTTTCTAGCAACCTATTTGCTAAAACGCCAATCGCATGCTGTATAAGAGGCTGCATTGCCGAAACAATTTCGGACTCAATGTCATTTCCGTAATAATCATGCTTGTCAGAGCGAATATTTTTCGCCATACCTGAAGTAACAAACGCTTTCCAATCACAGCGTGCTAATTTATCAATCGCTTTTATCAAATCTGTTGCATGTCGAGCAAAACTTGGTGAACAAGAAGCAAGTGTGTTGATCGCCTTTGCAAGATCAATACCGTTCATGGTGTTGAATGGTTTTCCCCAGAGCCAAGCACTTGGCTCAGTATCCCGAACGGAATTGTATGCCTGTCGTTGCATTTCGCGAAGTGTTTTCCCTACTGGCACTTTTGCGCCCGATTTACTCCAGCGCAGTAATTTGGCGAATTGCTCTGTGTTTTTTGGATCACTCGTCAAAGACGAAACTGTTGAAGAAAAAACCTCGTCCTCGTGCACGCCATCAAGAATAGACCAACCCGGAGTCATGCCTAAAGCATCGCTAAACGACTGTGCTGTTTTAACAAAGAAACTATCAATGGTTCCTATGTTAAGACGATGCATAGAAGAAGTCAGTTCACGCAAAAGCGCTTCGCACCCCACTTGACCATCATCTAACTCTGGAACATGCTGCATCAATTGATGCATTGCATCGGGGTCAAGCACGGCCTGCGCTATTGACTCAAGTATTCGATCACGGATTTCACCCGCTGCTTTTCTGCTGAACGTCGTTGCGAGAATTGTCCTAGGATCAACTCCGCTTTTTACAAGCCGTAAAAAACGAAACATAAGTTCTTGCGTTTTACCAGATCCCGCCAACGCTTCAATAATTTCAAATCTTTCAAACCTCTTCATGCTCAATTATCCCCTTCAAATTCATCAATGATGCTGTTATCCTGGCAAATCCACGCAAAGTCATCGCTGTATTTTGGTGCAGGGTTAGTTGGCACTTCACCAAATTGACCACGCTGAATATCGGAAAGAACTGCATCAATAAATGCGCCCACACCCTCATGCGCTTGATCGGGTAACTCCAGCAAATCTATTCCCGCTTTGCTCTCTTGATCTCCGATTCGAAAATACCCCAAGGATACATTCGCGTCACTTTTGTCATACGAATCAAGCTTACGTATCTTTGGTAGCAATAAGCGATACAGAGGAAGTTGCAGATCAATCCACATACCGTCTTGTTTCTTATAGTGCGCTCCGTTCGCGGTTGGGCCACCCGTTTTATAGTCGAGCACCCGGATTTTCCCTGAATCCTGATGCACATCAACACGATCGATAATACCGCTGACTTCGATCTTTGTCCCATTCACTTCGACCTTCGCTTTATGCTTCTCTTCGGTGCATAAAATACGCCAACCATCCTGCGCACTTTTTGCTTGATGCTTAGCGAATTCCTCAATGCGAACGCGAGCTAGTTCTACTTGAATTCGTATGGCGCCCGAAACAGTTTCTCCAAACATCTCCTGCACTGCTTCATCGAGGCAACTCGACACGTTCTTATATATCACTTGTTCCTCTTCAGAATCTCGTACTGAAGTGTCTATCCCAAAAAGTTCAACTGCCCTATGGACTAAAGAACCAAACAACATTGGATCGAGTTCACTCCCACCTTCTTCTTTTACCCTAAGTTTAAGCACATGCTTCAACCAAAATCGATAGGGGCAAGCAATAAAATCTTTAATAGCTGTTACTGATACTTTTTCCACAGGATCGTGCATATAGTCTGAAGGAGCAGGAACAGGAATCCCACTCCCTTCCTGCTCTGGTATAAATTGCTTTGGAACCTCTGGGTCTTCTCGTTCTATCGAAACAACCAAGCGTTTTGCGCGCTTTGCAAGCACCTTCGCATCTTCGCAACACATCAACAAAGGACTCGGGGTGAGCGGGTCACCCTCAGTATTTTTTCTGCCAACAATCCAAACTAAATCGCCCGATTCATTTCTCATCTGTTGCATCGCTGTAACAGCGTGAGCATCACGGGCAAGCCGGCGGTCAACTGTTTCTAAACCAAGTGCTTCTCGCAGCCCGTCAGGGAAAAAGACGTCTCCGGGATTGTTCCCACCAACTAAATCTGCAGTCATACCAACGACTATCAAGCATGGTGCATCAACAACCATCGATTCTAGCCAGCCTACTGTTTCTATTGATTCTGGATTTGGATATTCTGGAATTGTTGCCTTTTCAAGAATAGACACCAATAGATGAATGATAGTCGGGATATCAACGAGGCCTAATTGCTCTGATACATGTTCAGAAGTGGCATCAAAAGTATCGATTATGGAAAAAACTTTTTGCAACGAAACCAATTTTTGGTCGGTCTTATCGAGCGTTTCCCCCCCGTATACTGCCAGTAGAAACGTGCGGATAGTTGCGGCGCACGAAAGGATGTCCGACCTCTTGTGCTGAATCGAGTTGCATTCGTGTAACATCTCAAATACCTGCTTGTGCAATGTAATGAGCAACTCAATATTGTGTATTTTTCGACCGGGTACTTGCCATGCGATCTCGTCAACAAATTCAGGAACGAATTGTTTTGAGTAATCGTCAAGTGCTTGCAATGTATTGTTTTTCAGTTTCAACATTTTTGCTATGTCAGGATGTCGAATGAATGAAGCGTAAGAGGAAAAGGATTTCGTGGCGATTAGTTTTTCGAGAGCCTGCAACAAGATAACCACAGGCATTTCCACAGCTGCTTTCCCGCCTGCGAATCTGCTTTTTATAGAGTGCCCAGAAAGGTGCCTCTGAATAATTGGAATAAGTTTTTCATCTGTCGAGCCAATAACTATTTGGTCCGATGTGTACTTGTCACTTATTCGGTCCAACTGTCTAATAACTGCTGCCGACTGGCTACTCGGTGATCCTGCAACATGAATGTTTTCATCAGGGATTTCAATAGTCGCATCTAGCCAGTGCGATACTTTGACACAACCGTGCGCATCGAAAGAGTTTTGTTCTGTTTCTGGCGCTCGCACAAGTGCGTCAATCGAAACACCAACTTCACGCAACTTGTTTACGGTCTGTACAGCCATACCCGAGAGATCGGTTGCACCAACAAGAATCACGTGCTCAATCTCACCTGCGTCAATTTGCTTATCATCATCAAGAAGCAATAACCGACTCGGTTCAAGAAGTGATAGTCCATCTTTAAGTAACTGCGTTTGTAGGTTCTGTTGCACAACATGCAACGTATCAAACTGTTGGCGTGCAGAATCAGTCAACACCGCCTCTGCGTGCTCTGGCCATGTTGTTTTGTCAGAAGATACTCCTCCACCAGAAAGTGTGGAAAATGCAGAACATACTTGCTTAGCAAGTGCGAACCACGCCACCATATCCGTATCGTGCGGTCTGCGCACACCGACAATTGGATAGAGCTCTTCATGCGCCATTTCTCTAAGGACGCTAGCAGTTGCTATCTGTACCGTTATAGAATCTGCAATCTGAAGCGAAGCATCTATCAGCCGGTCTAAGCACTGTGAAGTCGTTTTGATTGCTGGAGGCACAATCGCATTGTCATTTGCAGAGGCGTTCCCCACTAAAATATTTTGCAATTTTCTCGCAACTTCCTGTCCAGAGACAAGCACAAGTACCTTGCTCGAGGATGCAAGTTCACCATCTAAATAGTGCTCTTGCAACCACTTGGCAACTGCAGGTAAAAAAGGTTTGTCCCAACCCAGAAAATGTCTTTGTATAGCATTCATGAAGTGGAAGAATACCACAACGCAATCAAAAAGCCTGACAACTATATGTCACCTCAAAACAACTATATAAAAGAGAGTGTTCCACGAAATATGCGTTCCAAGCAGACAACTTCATACCCTGTAATACGTTACAGCAGACTGCCCAACTGCCGATAAAAACATCAAAAAAAGTACGATACGCAAGTTTTTACTATATATACACTTGTAAAGATAGGTAAAGAAAAAAAGAAAAAAAGGTCTATTAGGTGGTTAAATTAGTGTGGAACTGCCGATAACCTACAAGGCGAAGCGGTGGAACGTCACCGAGTACCAGTTTCCCTAAAGGGTACTCGCTCCGTTCCTTCTCTTCTCTTCTCTTCCATCACCCTTGGGTCTCTGACTCAAGGGTGATTTTTTTATCTGCGGTTACGAAGGTGGATGAAGATAAGAACAAAGGGAGCAACCACATCAGTCCAAAACCATGGGCCTGCGTTGCCTGGCGCAAAGTTGTCCGCGATTACCATCTGGTACACATGGCCTACTGCGTCTCCCCAGAACCAGACTGATGCGGCAATAACTGTTGCAAGCCTAAACTGCTTTGAGGCCTTCAGAGAAAGCAAGCCCAGTGCACCCATAACAGCATTTGCAATTCCAACTTCCCACTGGAATGGACTGTTAGCCCAGCCGATACTCTCTGCTGCAATGTCTCCCCAAAAACAATGCATCAGAAAAGTATATACACCAATAAGCCCAACGTAAAGAAACAACATCCAGAACTCAAATGGCTCCCAAGGGCGTCCTACTTTTTTAGTTTTTCTTTTTATATAGCCAATCATTCCAAGAATGAATGCCAGCCCGAATGCAATTAAGGATGTACTCTCAAAAAATAAACCGATTGCGTCATCTATCATAGTGTTTCCATTTCTATAACTCGGTCACATAGTGCCGTTGCCTCTTTAATATCATGCGTCACAATGATAGTTGACACATTAGTCTTTACAATAACAGCATTCATCCTTTCGCGCAGTTCTTCATTAAGCGAAACAAATGGTTCATCAAGCAACAACACGCTTGGTTTTGTAACGACCGCTCTGCCAAATGCCACTCTGCGTCGTTCACCCCCACTGCATGACGAAACTTTTTGCTTTGCAATCTTTGTCAAACCTAGTTGCTCAATAATTTGCAAAACGCTTGGTTTTTTTTCACCGCGCGCTTGTAAAGGAAACGCAATGTTTTGTTCAATAGAAAGATGTTCATACAACGGTTGGTCTTGCATCATGATGCCAATGCCGCGCTGGTGGGGCTTTTTCCGAGTAACATTCTTGCCCTCGATCTCGATGGTTCCAGATGTTGGCGCGAGCAATCCCGCAATGCAATGCAAAAACGTAGACTTTCCACAACCAGAAGGCCCAACTAAACCCACAATTTCACCATCTCCGACTTCAATGGATACAGTGTCGAGGACAACTTTTCCTGGTGAATAAGCATGGCATAGATTCTCAACAACAAGTAACATACGAGTAGCATACACGGATGATTACACTAATCCTATGCATCGCATTTACCCAGCCTGCCCCAACTGCAAACGCGGAAGAACCACACGGTACACTTACATTCACTGTTTCGGATAACGAAGGCAACAACCTCCCAGCGAAACTCAGCTTTACCGATAGCAATGGTAAAAAATTAGATTTGTTTCCAAACGCAAACGCTGACCCTAAAAAATTGGCGGTGAGATACCACGCGATTTATACGCTTGATGGCGAAGGTACAATCACGATTCCAGTCGGCACATGGAATATCTACGCTTCACATGGGATTGAATGGTCCCTAGACAATACAACTATGAATATCGAAGAAGATGGCGAGTATTCGTGGGACGCAGAGCTTGTGCATGAAGTTGATACTACTGACTGGGTCAGTGGTGATTTTCATTTACACACGCTCACGCACAGTGGGCACGGCGATTCCAACATGAACGAACGAATTATTTCGCTCATCGGTGAGAATGTTGAATTCGCTGTGGCAACCGATCACAACCACAACACCGATTACCAACCGACAATCAATTCGCTCGGTGCAAATGAACACATCTCTGCAGTTGTAGGGAACGAAGTTTCCTCTTCGTACGGACACTTGAACGCTTTTCCGCTTGATGCAAATGCAAAAGTGGTTAACCAACGGCTAGAGGCACCAGAATTGTTTGCAATGATTCGCGCCGAAACAAATGACGCAGGAGTCGTGCCAATTATTCAAATCAATCATCCGCGCTGGGGAAACATTGATTTTTTTGGCACGCGCGGTCTTGACCCTATAACTGGCGAGTCGGATGACGCACGGTGGTCTTGGGATTTTGATTCCATCGAAGTGTTAAATGAAAACCCTGGATGGGGTTTTTATGACGCTGAAATTACTGATATGCCCACACGTGAAAGCAAGCATAGCGTGCTACGCGATTGGTACAACATGTTAAACGCTGGTCGGCAAATCGCAGCTGTAGGTAACAGCGACAGCCACACTGTAACCAAGAACATTGCAGGCATCCCTCGAAATTATGTGTTTACGGAATCGGACGATCCTGCAACCATTGATCCTGCGAAAGTAGCAAATGCGGTGCGATCAGGAATGGTTTCAACGACAACAGGACCATTTTTGCGCATGACTGCAAACGGACACCCGATGGGCTCAACTATTTCTGTGCACGACCAAACGCTCGACGTACACATAGATGCACAAGTTGCTTCGTGGATTGATCTTGACACTGTTCGGATTATCCAGAACGGCGATGAAGTCGGCTTGATCGAGTATGAAGGACAACGCGATGGGCCACTGCGCCTTCGTCCTCGAATCAGAATTTCTATACCGCGCGATTGTTGGATTATTGCAATTGCACAAGGCGACGAACCAATGACCCCATTTGTCATGCATGATGCCCGCGAAGTCTTGCCAATTGCCATCGCTAATCCTATATATATAGATGCGGATGGCGATGGTAAATACACACCGCCAAAAGAGTGGGCGGAGAATATTATTGCAACTGGTGACCAAGCCCACATTGTTCAAACATTCAACGAAGTCAATCCAACTGAACAAAGTTTGCTTGTAATGGCATCAAACAATAAAAAAATGGTTGAACTTGGAATAAAAAGTAAGGAACGAATTGTACGACTTGCTGCAACGAAACTCGCAGAGCGATTAAAAGACCCGTCACTGCTTCCGTTACTTGCAAAACTTCTAGCCGACGAAGAAAGCGATCGGTACCTTGCTTTCTCTGCATGGATGGCAATTGATGCGACCAACAGCGATTTTGGCCAGCAAACACTTCAACGATATGTCGAACGATTTGGCTGGGACACAGCAAAACGCTACACAAAAGAACGCGAACTGAACTTGCCTGGTGAATTCGTACGGGATTGGCTGGTTGCTGGGTATTTTGCGATTGCAAACGACGATGATCGATTGTCTAATCTTGCGAACCAAAAACAATTACCAGAGCCGAACATCCTGTCACTGGTTGTTCCAAAAACAACCGAAGGCAAACCACTTGCGTGGGTTGAGATGCAAAGTGAAAAAGACGGCTACCTAAACCTGTCACACGGCGATGCAACTGAAAATGTTTTTGCTTACATGAAATGTTGGCTCTGGAGCCCCGACGAACGCACTGTTGACTTCACCGTTGGCAGCGATGANGCATGTCGCATCTGGGTTNATNATGAACTAGTCTGGGACGATGCGTCTTGGCAAAGTGCATACAAAGANAGTAAGTTTGGTTCGTGCACCTTGCAAAAAGGCTGGAATCCCGTNCTCTTCAAAGTTCTCAACGGTTTAAATGGCATGGGGCTGTATTTCCGAGTACTTGATGAAGAGATTACAGCATCAGCGACGACTCCGAGCTAACAAGCTAAATCCATTTTTCATATGTTCCGCACCGCAGGTTTCGCCAATGTTGTACCTAACTCAACACGAAGACAAGAGTGATGGACACGTCGGCTTGGGTAGTGTTTCGTAGTCACTGCGTTCGAGCACCAAGCGCACTCGCACTTTTCGGGCTTACAGGTGTTCCTGCACATCGACGGCGAAACTAAACGACCCGCGGGGTCGTTTAGTTCAAGTTGTCATTAAGCTGAGGAAGCAACACACCCATTGCTTCAAATTGCTTTTCAATTTGAGGTGCCCAGCCGCGATTTGCAATCGGGCTCGCTGGGCTTGGATGCAAAATAGTTTCAATGTCGTCTCGTTCAAGTGTTTTCATCGCGCGTTTTTTTGCAAATCCGCCTATGCCAACAATCTTCGATGGCTCTAATGCTTTGACAAATTTTCGAAGCGCAACATCACACACTTGAAAGACCGCGTCACGTTCTTCTGGTTTCAGTTTATCTGGCGTGCGGTTCTTACCACCCTCTTCCATAAAACAAAGTGGACAGTAATTCAAAATAAAAAAGTTTTCAAAAAAACGCTCGGCCGATCCATACCGCTTTCTTGCCCACTCCCATACTCTTCTACCGCTGACTTCACTACGCGGGCAATCGAATCCCTGTATTGGTCTTTTTGGGTGGACAAGTTCTGGTTGTTTTACCGGTTCTTCAATCCCCAAAAAGGCATGAACATTCGCAACTTCGCCAAAAGGCACACCAGTTTGCGCCATCCCCCACGGTCCGGGATTCATTCCAATCAGTAGAACTCGCCCTTTTCCTCCGCCGTATTTTTGCAAAAACGACCGGTGCGATTTCCACGCATATTTCAATGGGTTATACACAAAAGCAACTGGTTCACTGAACGAAAGTGTATCAACACCCTTTGAGAGTTCTCTAGTGATTGTGATCAGTCGTTTCGACATTGTGCTCATGGTACCATAGCGCGTTGCCATGAAAAAAACTTACCACTTCAAAGTTCTTGGCTGCCGCATGAATCATGCGGAGCGCCGAGAAATGGAATCAATTTTACAAGAGCGGGGAATGACATCTGCGCCAGGCAGTGCTTCACCTGACCTTGAGATTGTGCACACGTGTAGTGTAACTGGGCAAGCGGCTGCAAAGTCTCGCAACGCAATTCGAAGAGCAAAACGAAACGGCAAACATGTATTTGTCACTGGTTGTTTCACCGGCACTGACTACTCCGTAGCAACCAAAATTGGAGATACCGTAATCACCCAAGCAGGAGAAACGCCAATGCTTGATAGATTTGCCCGAGAGGTGGATATGTGGTTACAACGTCCAACGCAAGCTGATTCGCGTAAAACCACTTCATTGCCAATTGCGTCGTTGCCAACAATTCCAGGTGCACACAAACGCGCTGAACTCCGCATTCAAGATGGCTGCGATGCACACTGCACGTTTTGCATCATTCCAAAAATCAGAACAACGCTTCGTTCAAAAACCGTTGAAGATACCGTCATCGAAGCAACGCGGTTGGTTGAACTTGGACACAAAGAGATAATTTTTACTGGCGTTTTCATAGGCGCGTATGGACATAAAACTGCATTGCGTCGTAAACAAGATTCGCCGAATTCTGAATACCTAGCGGATTTACTTGATGCAGTCGCACAAATTAACGGAATTAAACGACTCCGCATTAGTTCAATGGAACCGGGCGATGTTACACCCATTTTACTTGATGCAATGGTTGCAAACAATAATATTGTTCCCCACTTGCACTTACCGTTGCAGTCGGGAAGCGACTATGTGTTGCAAAAAATGAACCGTCAATATACTGTCGAACAATATCTTGAAATGATTGCGATGGTCAACGAACGATTGACTGTTGATGGTCTTCCTCCAGCAATCACTACTGACATTATTTGTGGTTTTCCAACTGAAACAGAGGAAGATTTTGAACGGACTGTCAAAGCAGCACAACAAGTTGGATATTTACACATGCACGTATTCCCATACTCAGTGCGCACCGGCACGGCAGCCGCACGATGGAAACAACTTCCGCCGGAAATTGTGCGAGGGCGGGTCCAGAAGTTACTTACACTTGATGAAGAACTTTCACTTGCCTATCGAAGGCAACTTATTGGAAAACAAGTACAGATAATTATTGAAAACCAAAAAGAACACGAAGAGACCTTTGAGCGGGG
Source organism: Phycisphaerae bacterium (assembly GCA_002689385.1). Taxonomy (GTDB): domain Bacteria; phylum Planctomycetota; class Phycisphaerae; order Phycisphaerales; family SM1A02. The sequence goes on along the minus strand of NZFX01000080.1, from coordinate 1,625 downwards.
ACGATGTGAATACTACGCTGAAATCACACTCAAAACCAATGTGAAAATAGGCGAACTTGTAAACGCAACAGTAACTGACGTAACAAGTGAGCATACTTTTGCAAAAGAATGCTTACCTATTCTTACAAACTAATATTGTTTAAGTTTTATACACTCCACTCCACTCCGTTTACTTGAATTATCGCCTTCGTAGCCGTTCAAGCACCCTTCTGTAGCAATCAACCAACAGCGCGCAACAAACTCTGACTTGCTCAAGACTATTGCATGGAAATATCTACCGAAAAGAGTAGTAAACATTCGATAAATCTACGGAGATAGTCGCCATTTGACGCGTGGATTTATATGACAGATAAAAGAGGGTTTTCTTTGAGATTGATTCCAAAATTAGTTTGCGCATGCATTGCATCAACAGCAACTGCTGATATATATCAATGGCATGACGGCGATGGTGATGGTTCATTGTGGCTGAGCTCCTCGCTTGCTGTACCCTTCAGCAATGTAAGCAGGCAGACCCTTTGGTGGGCCGAGTTAGAAAACGAAAACCTTTCAAGCATTAATTTGTCCGCTTCAAACGTTTCGTTTGCCCATTTAGCAAACACGAACCTGCAAAATGCCGGTTTAGCGTTTACTCTTTTTGTTGGTGCAGACCTTCACGCAGCAAATGTTTCCAACGCAAATTTGTTTTACGCAGACATTTCAGACGCTGATCTTTCTGGAGTTGCTAACTGGGAATCTGCATTCTGGTTAGCCACACGGTACAACGAAAACACCATTTTACCCAAAGGCATGAACCCAGAACAGTATGGCATGATTTTTACTGAAATCCCCGCGCCTTCTGGCTTCCTTGCATTTGGACTTGGAATCTTCTGCACCAAACGCCGGCGATAACAGAAGAGTTCGTTTCCAACTCTTAGGCAAGCCATACTCTATGGGCTCTCAAAAAAGGAACATATTAATACTCAGGATGGTTTGGCATCGCTTGAAACTCTCTCCAAAGCGGAATCATTTCATCACGCAGCAATTCGGAGCCTGCTAATCTTCGTTTTTCAATCGGGTTCTTGACCGCTTCATATATAGGCATGTCATCAAAATCACCGAACTCTTTTGCATCTTGAATAGTTGATGCGTAATAGATCGCTTCTACACGTGCCCACCAGAGAGCGCCGTAACACATGGGACAAGGTTCGCCAGTTGTATACACAATGCATCCAGACAAATCATGCGTACCTAAAGTGGTGCACGCATGACGGATTGCATTCATTTCACCATGGCAAGTGGGGTCGCCATCAGCAAGAACACTGTTTGCGCCTTCGCCAACTATGCTGCCATCTTTGACAATGACGCAACCAAACGGTCCACCCGATTTATCAACAATAGATGTACGCCGCGCAAGGTCAATCGCCCTTCGCATATATTGTTCATGCAAAGAAATAATTAGTTCTTGTCTTTATCTTGGTCATCATCATTGGCAAGGTCTGCTTTTACACCTTTACCAATATGGTCAACACCTTCGCCGACTCCCTGAATAATTTTTACAGTGCCTTCGCCTGCTCCTTTCGCAGTGTCACCCACAGCACTAAGAGTATTGTTACAACCCATAAGTGACGCTGTAAAAAGCGAGAAAC
>NZFX01000079.1 GCA_002689385.1 Phycisphaerae bacterium | reverse complement strand
GTAGAACCAACCTCTTGTTTGGTCTACTCCTTCACAGATGTAATCGATAGGGAAGTTATTTTCGAATTTTCCTTCTTCACCAAACGGGTGGTGCCATTGTGCGAAAGATGCACATCCAGAGTCAAACCAACAATCCATTACGAAAGGTTCCCTCTTCATGTCGCCATTACATTCTGTGCAAACTAGAACAGTGTCATCGACATATGGTCGATGTAGATCTTCAGCTACAGGGCTTCCTTCCTTTGCCATGCTGGACATCTCTTCTGTAGATCCTACACAATGCTGATGTCCACATTCTTTACAAATCCAAACAGGCAGAGGTGTCCCCCAGTATCTTTCCCTACTGATAGCCCAATCCTTGACATTGCGTAACCATTCTCCGAAACGACCTTCTCCAACCCAATCTGGAGCCCATTCAACCTGTGAGTTGAATTCTAGAAGCATTTCTTTGACAGCAGTCATTCGAACGAACCAAGAATCCATTGCGTAGTATAACAGTGGATGGCCTGTTCTCCAACAATGAGGATAATCGTGGAGATACATTTTTTCTCTGTAAAGTAAACCTGCATCATGCATCAATTCAATCACTGTAGAATCACAATCTTTGACATAGCGTCCATCTAGTGCGGGGTGAGTTCCTGCTAAGAATGAACCATCCATTCCAACAGTGTGTTGTGCAGGTAATCCAACTTCCATTCCAAGGTTGTAGTCATCTTCACCATACATTACTGCAGTGTGAACAACACCGGTTCCGTCGGTAGTGGTAACCCAGTCTGCTCCGATAACCGTCCATGCAGTTTCAGACCCGTCACGATCTACTGCCCCGGGGAACAAGGGCGTGTATGAACGACCGATTAAGTCGCTACCAGGGAATGTTTCAATCTCTTCACAGTGGTGTCGAATAACCTCTTTGAACAAATCTTTTGCGAGAATTAATTCTTCTCCTATTGCAGCACCTCCGTGCCCTTCCCAATTTTCAGGATCAGCAGTAACTCTTACTCTAACATATTCAACATCAGGTCCCACTGCAAGACCAACATTTCCAGGTAGTGTCCATGGAGTTGTGGTCCAAGCTAGAATTGAAGCATCGGTGTCTTCGAGTTTGAACTTGACATATACCGAAGGTTCCTCTACCTCTTTGTATCCCAAAGCAACTTCGTGACTGGAATATGATGTTCCTGTTTGTGGACAGTAAGGTAGGACTTTGTATCCTCTGTAAAGCAATCCCTTTTCGAACATTTTCTTGAGCGCCCACCAGCAAGACTCGATGTATGTGTTATGCAGAGTGACATATGGGTTGTCTAAATCACACCAATACGCCATGCGTTCAGTCATCTCACGCCATGCTGCTTCGTAAGTCCATACCGATTCACGACACTCTTTGTTGAATTCTTCCATGCCAAATGCTTCAATGGCTTCGTTACTCATCAAATCTAGACGCTTTTGAACTTCGATTTCAACTGGCAGACCATGGGTGTCCCAGCCTCCTTTTCTCTCTACAAAATTACCTTGCATAGTCTTCCATCTGCAAACAAGATCTTTGTATGTTCTTGCAACCACATGGTGAATACCAGGTTTTCCATTTGCAGTAGGCGGTCCTTCTAAGAAAATGAAAGGTTCACCGTCTACTCGATTATCGACAGATAATTCGAATAATTTTTCATCCTGCCAAGTAGAAAGTAGACCAGTTTCCAAAGTAACTGAGTCCAGTTCACTGGTAGTCTTAGGGCTGGCCATGGCACATGCGAGATGACAACATGTCTTCAAACAGTCGTTCAAAAGTTGCTGGTGTATTTTNATGAAAANNGAATGTAATCTGANTTTTAGGAGGGGTTGCTTTGAATTACATTGAGTTCATACAGTGAATACATGGCGGGTTCAAACCGGNGTGTTAAAGCGTTCGCGCTTANTCTCTTGTTTATCATTTCAGGNCCGCTGTCGCACATTTTAGTCNCAGAATCNCCGNCTTATGAATTAGANCCTATTNCAGATTTTAACAAAAGTTCTGAAGAATTTACNGACGTTACAATTACNAGTCCNGGANGCAATGGNATNGGNCCTTCTTTNGTGCTTGACCCNGANCATGCTTTACAGACAATATCTTTCACAGTAGCAGCAGGTGATGATGTTAGNGANAACGGTTTCAGTTGGACNGANTGGGANNAANCNGGNTTTTCGAAATTGGGTTTGATGGAAGAAGATGATGGTGCNTTGATACTTGGATTNCAAGGTGTAACTTGGGATTTTGATCAAGGAACTAATGGTTGGACTTCATCGAATTCTAATTTTGGTCAGAGAAATACGGCCACCACTTGTGGAATGAGTGGAGGCAGTGGTGCCTCATGGTGGACAAGAGGAGGATCTGTTACGGTTACAAGTCCGGAAGTTAGTTTAGTAGGTCATCAAGGGTTATCGGTTCAAGCATGGATAAAACAAGGGACATATCAATGTGGAGAAGAGCCTGATACAAACGAGAATTTCTATCTAGAGTACAAGAATTCGAATAATGGCTGGACCCAGATACAATATCTACCTGGTTCAACAACAGGTGGCTCTGTAACTAATGTAAATTACAATCTTCCTACAAATGCATACCACCAGGATTTCCAAATCCGAGCAAGGCAAAATGCAGGTTCAGGCACATGTTGTGATTATTGGTTCTTTGATGACATAATCATTCCAGGTACTAGTGGTGCAAATCTAACCTCACCATCTTTCGGTTGGTCTGCTGGTGCTATGGAAAAAATTGAGGAAGGACGCTACTCTCCAATGCTAATCGATGCATCAATTCCAACTGGAGCCCATCTTAATTGGACAGTAATTGATGCTGATACAAATAACCCAATACCTGGTTTGATTAATCGCTCAGGGATGGAGGTTGATCTCTCAGTAATTGATTGGAAGACGCACAAATCATTACGTCTTAATGTGGAGTTTGCATCAAATGAGCAGGGCGCCTCTCCACGTCTTTATGGAATTTCAGGCGGAGGTAGAGTGTATGACGATTTCCACTCTGATGCTGAAGAAAGGGGATGGAGTTTTGAAAATTCTAGTTGGAATGCAAATACAAATTCTCTAGAAGGCGACTTGAATACAACCATTACATCACCTGAATTTGATATTGATATGCCATTCGCATCATACAAATTTGAGGCCTCAACGTTAGGAAATGTAGACACTTTCGTGTCTCTCGATAGAGGTAATTGGACTGAAATTAATTCTAGTTTGGACCGAATCGACCTAAGCAAATCAGCATCTGTAATCCAATTCCACTTCCAAGGATTGGAAGATAACTGGGTAATGGAAGATCTCAAATTACAGTTGTACCCTACTAAAGCTGTAGTTTCTCCAAGTATGGATATTGATGGCGATGGCCGTAATGAATGGGAAGTTTCTGGTGATGGAATTGGAACATGGGGGAATCAAGATGTTTTCATGAATGGTAATTCCAGTTCAATTATCGAGGTAGGGCTAAACCCAACCTCATGGCATTATCTTCTAATTCCACAGGATGCAAAATCCTTCGAAGTTTCTGTAAATGATGTTGGAGTTGTAGGTCTAGGTGTCCAAACCATTGCTTTATGGGTTGGCAATACGATGATATCTCAAATCGGAAGCAATAGCTACACCGATAGTTTACGACTTTCACTAAATGAATCTGAATTAGATACACTAAATTATGAAACTGATAATTCAATATCAATCAAAAAAATTGGAGGCAAGGATTTCATTTATGCTAAAGTCGAACTGATTTCGGATGCAGGCACGCATCAATTGTCAGGACTGAATATAGGTTATGATGCAGAAGAAACGATTGCTGCAACAGGTATCGATGAAATAGTAATGTCAATGAATAGAGCAAGATTAGATTCTTCTAAGGCTACAAATCTACCATTGATATTCAATGCTCAATCATCTTGTTCGCTTGAGGTTAGCATCAATTCATTTACATCTTCAGGTGATGTGTCGATGGGCTCTCTAACATTGGTAAATGATTCAGAAACATTGTCTCCATCCCACAAATGGCGCGAAATGACTACCCGTGCTCAAGTTCATTCTTCTTCACCACATCGAGTGATTTTGAATATGTATTCTGATGATAAACAAGCCATGTGGTTTATTCCAATTACTGGTGGTAATGTAATCTCCATAGGGGACTATGATTCACTAATCCTTTCAGAACAAGGAATCCTACAAAATTCTAGCCAAGATATTCATGATTTAGTAACAATTTTCAGAACATCACAGTCTTTTGATGACCAAGAAAACCTTCGTCTTGAAACACGCCTTCAACTTGCAAATGGAGTCATCTCAATGCCTTTGATTGAAACTTGGTCAGGGAATGCAATAGATAATGATCTCAGAATTGAATCGATGTCAATTTACACTGATAGAGGACTGGTTTCTACAGATTCAACATATCTTATGGCTGAAGACAATTTAACTTTCAACGTTGATATTGGTTTCGAAAATGGTGCTGCTGATGAGAAGCCATTCTCTGATGAATTCGAATTACAACTTACTAGAGATGGGGTAGTAATTGCAAATACTACTGATTTCGATGGCGACTATTGGGTTGTAGAGTCAAGAGCGCCTTTCATTAGTGGAGATGTTACTTACGGCGCCATTTTAACTCCTCTCGCAGGAGGGGGGTCAAATGATGTAACGATTAATCGTACATTTTCCATAGACCCATTATCACCAGTAGTTGCAGGTGCAAATATTCGTTATTATGATCATTTATCATCATCAACAAATCAACAAATTATCATCAATATTACAGATCAACCTACTTTACCGACTAATGTCACCTTGATGCTATGGACTGAATGGGCTAATGATTTAGATGGGAATGGCTGGCCTAGCGAAGGAGAATATGTTCCAAGAGCACTAACACCTCCTCTTTCAACAGAGGGTACATTCGGCTCTTATCACACAACTATCGATGACACCTCTGCGTATCCAGGCGAAAAGATTGCAGGATATGTTGTTGGAACAGATCAATCTGGACATGCAATTTTAGAAGGTGGTTCAGATATGATTGATGATCATCTATTCATGTATCAAGTTCTAAACGATGGAACTCCATTAGTAGATAGTGATGGGTTTGAATGGGTTGATGGAAGAAAGGCATGGCTTCATCCTGGGCAAAATTATGCTCTGAATATTTCATTCAGTGAGTTGAATGGAGTTTCAGACATTGCTCAAATAGATGTATCATTAGGGAACAATGTCGCTAGTGACAAATTGACTTTAAGTTGGCATTCAAATACCAGAGAATGCTATAGTGATACGATTCATTTGGTAATAATAACTTGTAGAATAAATAATGAAAATGGGTTTACTCCTAACCCATATGATCAAAACTTGGCATTCTATCTTGAGATTTCCCCTCAATGGACATTACCTGATTTGGGAGATGGTCTAAGAGAGCCTGAAGTTACTATAATCGACCGTTCTGGAAATGAAGATTCGAAAACCTTCCCACAAAACCGTTGGAGGTTTTCAACAGAGATGATGATAACAGAAGACCCTTCACTCTGGGTCGAAAATGGAGCAATTCTTGAGGGTGGAGCAAGAGTTTCTCCTGGTTCGGCCATGGAATTATCAGGAGAATTGATTTTCGTTAAGAGTTCTGAAAAGCCACAATTCGATTGCGATATTGAAGCAAAAATAGATGGAATCAAATCGTCAACAGTTGCAATTAATGGTCAGTTTACCGCATCGATTAATGCGCCTATTTCTTCCGGTCATTTCGCTATGACTTGGAAAGTAGATTGTATGCCTGAACAAGGTATTGATTCCACAAGTCCAACCGAGGCAGTAAAGTGGATTTTAGTTGATTCTACTGGGCCCCAAGTAGTTGAATTTACATCGCCAAGAGAATCGTCGATTCTCACAACAGAATCACATTTTGTTAGAGTCTATATCTCTGAAAATTATGGTATTGATACGGATTCAGTAGAATTATTTTGGTGGATCACATCCCTTGATTCAGATGCAGCCATTGCTTCTGGTTCAACCGATATGCTGTTAGTTGGTAATGAAAGTGAGGGTCTGCGATTAGAGTTCACAGGTATGGTTGACATATCGGACATCTCTCCTGAATATCTACAAGAACAAATTGTATTGAAAATGCGATTTGAGGGTAGGGATATTGCTGGAAATCAATTTGAAACACAGGGTAATAGTCAAAATTCACCTGCAGGATTGTGGTATCTAGCTCATCATACTCCCGATTTTAAGATTGAACAAAGCGGCATTGAATTTTCAAAATCAAATATTGAAGTAGATGAGCCAACGGTTATTCAAGTTCATATTAGGAATGACGGGATGTTAGGCGGAGAGGCCAATATCTTAGTAGAAATAGTTGATTTGAATGGTGAAAGAACACAATTAGATAGATCTTCAATTTTTGTTGATGCAGAATCTGTGTCGACATTAATCGTTGATTGGAAACCAAATTCACCAGGTATTCAACGAATCGAAGTAACACTTGGTGATTATATCGAAAAGTCCGATTTCATCGATGTGCAGCCGGCTAAGGAAAGTTCCTTTTTGGAAGACTCAATCGGGTCGGTTAACCCATGGATCCTTGGAATCACACTGGTAATGTCTTGCTTGGGTCTTCTATTCATTTTGTCTTGGATGAGGCTAGCTACGGTTAGCAAAGGTGAATCTGAAGAAGACTGGGAATTAGAAGAAGATGAGGCAGATTTTGATGATTAGTGATATGCAAAAAGCATAGGGACTAATTTTCATTGGGGCAAAATAGAGGGAGAAGCATGGCACCCAAAATCGCTTTGCTGCAATTGAATCCTATCGTGGGAGATATTGCGGGGAATGCAACAAAAATCTGTAACTTTGCTGAACAGGCATCAAATGCTGGAGCGAGCCTAGCTGTTACAACTGAACTTGCAATCAGTGGTTATCCTCCACGTGACTTGCTCATTCAATCAGATTTTATCGAAGCATGTTATGATGCTGCTAGTACATTGCACTCGGTGATTCCTATTTTGACAGGAACTCCAGTTCCTCCATTAGGTGAACGCTCATTGCCAGGCAATGGCGTAGTTAGGTCAGGTAATTCAGGGCGTGAAGTTGCTCGAAAACAATTGTTACCAACATATGATGTGTTTGACGAGGCACGTTATTTTGAATCTGGAAGAGGTCCGGGAATTGCTCGAACAATTGCCGGATTAGATATCGGCGTGACAATTTGTGAAGATGCTTGGCAACATTGTGGAGCAACTCCTAATGATTACGACAGTGATCCCATAGTTCACATCATGGAATGGGGAAGGCAAGGCGTCGTTCTAGATGCGACGGTCAATTTGTCAGCCTCTCCTTATCATGCTGAAAAATCTGGAGTTAGAATCGCAGTTGCTCGAAGTGCAGCATCCACCTTAAATCATCCATTTTTGCTAGCCAATCAGGTTGGAGGGAATGATGATTTATTATTCGATGGCCATTCAATTATTGCTTGGCCAGATGGAACAGCAGTCGTCGCACCTGGTTGGGCAGAGGGGATATTGATCGCTGATTTGAATTCTCCAGAAGATTGCATTTGGACAGGAGATGGAGAATTTACGATACTTAAGCCAGGGGAAGATTTAGTTTCAAGTGATGAAGATTTACTAGATGCAATAATTATTGGGTTATCT
>NZFX01000078.1 GCA_002689385.1 Phycisphaerae bacterium | reverse complement strand
TTCGGCTAGTCTCAATAGGTGGTTCTAGGTAGTGCTTTTGTTTCGCTGTTACGCGGCTTTGCCTTGTGACCAATCGTCGTCATCAACAAATTCGCTAGGCCATCTCGTTTCCGCACGTCTATGAATTTTTAGAATTGTTCCGAGTTGTGTTCCGAAAATTTCTCGAATTGTTTCAATTGTGTCCATAGTTTCTTCATCGAATTGCCGGGTGTCGCCTCGAAACAAAACCATAACTGCCATACAGCGGTCATCGTGGAAACATGGAACAGTAATGACCTCGCTGCCAGAAAAATCTGTTGGATCTGTGTCCATTGCGTTTGCAAATGTTTCGCCATCTTTGTATCGATGCATCTCTGTTTCGCAAGAGAGAGTGGGGCATACTGTTGGACCAAGTGTGTCAATAAGTGTCTGGAACTGTTCGGCCTGTCTGTCGTAGTTAATATATGCGCCGATACCCCAATCTGTTTCGCCTTCTTTTAAGTAGACCGCTGCATTTGTTGCGCCGATTCGCGTAAGCATGTAACCAAGCGCCGTTCGCAACATTGACTCTACTTCAAGTTCTTGGTTTACAAGTGTTTGAAACTCTGCGCCAATGGCAACCTGTTGCATTTTTTTATTTGTTTCACAATGTGTGTTTGCAAGATCATTACAAAGAGAATCGTTTTCATCAGACACGCGCTGAAGCTCTTCTGTTACAGAGTTGTAAAGCCGAGCACTTGCGTCCGCAGAATCTTTCAGTTCTGCAACATCTTTAGCTGTATCAATTACTGTCTGTACTCGTGTTGTAAGTACCGAAAGGTCTTCTGGCATACAGAAAAAGTCTACGCCACCAAATCGAACGAATTCGATTATCTTTGTTGGATCTGGATTTGCAGAAAAACCAACAACGGGTGTTTCTGGTGTCAACAAAAGTACCATTTCAAACAATTCGGAGGTGGTGAACTTTGATGAGTCTGTTGCTGAAACAACTACATCAAACAAGTCTTTTTGGACTGTTTTTTCAAAATCTGACATAGAAGCAATATGCTCTACTATAAAATTTTCTGCTTCGAATGATGCTCGAATAGCGTCTGTTGTTTTTGGCGTAGACCCAATAAGCAGTACGCTTGATTGTTGGTTTGTTGTTTCTTGATTCATCTCGTTCTTTACCTTGTGTAAATTTGTTTTTCTTGTTTTTGTGTTAAGCGGTCAACAATTGCTGCACCGCTTGTTTAATCACTTCTTTTGAATCGGCTTCATGTGGTTGCATATTTACACCGTTTTGATAATTATTCTTAATAGAAATTACTTTAGGGGCACTTCCGTTCTTTCCAGATAGTGATGCAATAATTGCTCTTTTATCTAACCCTTCGATCGATGGGTCAATGAGAATTAAACTTGGCTTGCATTCACGAGCAACGAATCCGGCTGACCACGCGTCGTTCGCATGAGCGATGTTAACCTTGTGGCCCATGGAGTATGTTTTAATAACTATGTCTACACTGTCATTTTCAAGGCCAATAACAAGTACTTGTAAACAGGCCGAACCAAGCCGACTTGTTTCCATATTATTTTCGTGCATAAATCGAAGTAGTTCCGCGCGGGGGATGCGCCGAAACCGGGAGCCTGGGACCTTAAATCCCTGAAGCCGACCATTGTCAAAACACCGAATAATGGTTTGTTGTGACACATTGCAGATTTTCGCTGCTTCACCGGTTGTAAATACTTGTTTGTCTTCGTTTGATTGTTTGCTCATTTGAGGGTTCCTTTTGTTGGAGTGGGATTACCAAGGCACACTGGTTTATCCAAACCACCAAACCCTCATTCGTCTCCAAAACTACGCAACTTCACACCGACCTAGAGAAGATGGGTAATTAGTGTCCTCAAAAACACCACTATGGGCGGTTTTTTGTTTTTATGTTGTTTTATCGGACCCGTGCTTTTTTTTCCAAAGCCGTATTGCTTCTGGTTCTCGTGGGTACATAGGCACAAGGTCGGCTGGGTCTGTAAAACTGCCCGCGTAATAATAGTGTGTGCCTAGCGCAAGCAGTGATGATGCTTTGGGGGCTATGGAATAAAACGGCGTGGTATTCTCTTTACAAAACTTGAGAATTATTGAAGGCGCAAACGAGTCGCCATACACGCCGTCGACCTCACTTAAGCGCTTTTGAAATTCTGCTGAAGAGGATAGGCCAGAAGCACATGTCCACCTATTTTCGCAACGTATTACTTTCGAAAGCCAGAATGATTCTTGTTTAACACCCGACAGAACAAAATATGCATCGTGTTTTGGAGCACTTGAAAACACGGCTGTAATCGCTGACTCGACTGCAACTATTTTTGCACCTGAAGCCAGTGCTATCATTTTTGCAATCGCTACAGATGTTCGAAGACCTGTAAAACCGCCAGGACCAATTGAAAGAGCAACAAGTTTTATTGATTTTGGTGTCACAGAAATTTCATTACACAGTTTCGCTATAGTTGGCATCAAGTCGTCGTTTTCTTTTCGACCAACGTCAATTTTTTTGGATACCATTGCGCCCGATTCATTGCTGACAGCAACACTGCCAACACGCTGAGAAAGTTCCAAAGCAATAGTGGGTATGCCTGTTTGCACTCTACACCTCACACATATCTAAAGAAACAGAAGAGAGAGCTATTGCTTTTTGTGCTGTTTTGTGAGCGCTTTGGATAGAATCTAGATTAACAGGAAGCACCACTCCGTTACTGTGATCGCTGTTTAGTAGCAAAACGTTGTCTGTTGCTACCTCTACCCCATTTGGAACCCAAGCATGACCGAGGCAAAACAGTTTTGTGTTCCACTCTTTTGCAAGTAGTTTAATTTGTTCATCTGTGTGTGATCGACCCCAAACAAGCATGCACGCGGACCCAGCCATGGATGATGTATCTTTTTTTGTAAGCTCCCTGTGTAGAATCTGAATATCAAACTCTTGCATGTCGGTTTCATTGGGCAAGCTGTGAATACACATTAAACCCGTATCCGACTGAGCTGCAAGTGGCATTGCGTTGATAAACACATTAATTGCATCTAACACTTTTGCCGCGTGTTTTCCAAACATATACTCAACACCAGAAACAAATTTCCCAACCAGCTCGCTTCCACCCTTAGTAATGCGCCGATTTGTTGCCTGGGACAATTCGTGGTTCGCAAGAATTGGGTGCACTTGCGTTGGGTACTTTGTGACAAGTGATGCAACCCGAACGAGCATTCTAAAGCTCAAGTCTGGTTTTCCAGATTCGTCTGTAGAGTGGATTAGTTCCTGCAACACAACGTGGTTCATTGGGTTAACAAGTTCTGCAAGTTTTATAATTTTTAGAAAATGAAACGGGTTGTCGTGTAAATCTCCAGACACCCAAACTGTTCCTTTTGATGGAAGATAATGGGAACAACCCACACGAGACGGGTTTGTGTGAAGCGCTTTCGCTCCACTATGGAGCACCTCGCATACTTTTTTTGCATCAGAAAAATTAACCGTGTCAACAGGCATTAGACGGTTCCAAAAATTCGATCGCCTGCGTCGCCAAGACCGGGGAGAATGTATCCGTTTTCATTCAAACACCTATCAAGCGACGCGGTATAAATGACTACGCTTGGGTGGTCTTGGTTCATTTTAGTAACACCCTCGGGCGATGCGACGAGGCACATCATCTGAATGTTTGAACACCCATGTTCTTCGCAGAGCATATTCGCCGCGTACGAAGCCGATCCACCCGTTGCAAGCATTGGGTCGATCAACAAAACATGACCTTCTGCTATATCTTTGGGGAGTTTGCAATAGTAGGGGACGGGCTTCTTTGTTTCTTCGTCCCTGTAAAGGCCAATGTGCCCAACCCGTGCTTCTGGAACCATCCCCATCACTCCGTCTGTCATCCCAACACCAGCGCGCAAGATAGGCACCAGCGTAATGGGGTGAGCAAGCTGTTTTCCTGTTGATTGTTCAACAGGTGTTTCGACAGGAATATCAACCGCTTGATACCCACGAGACATTTGAAAAAACATGAGCCCTGCTATTTCGTTTAGTAAACGACGAAACGTAGCGGGATTTGTTTCTTTGTTGCGTATTCGGGTAAGTTTGTCTTGAATAACCGGGTGGTCAAAAACACGCAAGTTGGAATGTTTTAGGCTTTGTTTGGGCATAATGGGTGGGGTTTATCATAGCACGGTGATAGAATCCCTATTCATGAAACGTATATGTTTACTCTTAATTTGTACACTTGCTGGGTGTAGTAATGGTTTCCAAGATATCGACAAGCGTGTTGATGCTTTTATGTCGGAAACCAGCGAAAATATGGGGGCCCAATACCCAAAGGGCATGCTTGGTGTGAGCGGAAAAAACGAAGGGGAACTGAAAAAAATCTTGAATAGCCCTTCGATTGATAGTGTTTCACCTGACACCATTAATCCAAGCAGTGATGTGTTGGGTTTTACGCCGGCAACTATGTTGAGTGAAGATGAAATTGCGACATCTATTACACAGTCTGCAAAAGATCTTGAAACCACAAGTGAAATTATCTCGCTTGAAAAATCCCTACTGTGGGCAGACACACACGCAAAAGAAATGCAGTTTGCGCAATATGATTATCTTTCTACAACACTTTCGTTATTGCGAGAATTGCACTTATGGGGGCCTCGGTTTGTTAACACAATCAATACAGACCTAAGCGCAAATTCAACCGACGGGCTCTATGACACCTCGCTTGCTGTAGTAAATGATTTTACTATTTCACAAAAACTACAAAACGGGGGTGAGTTGTCTGCTGGTGCGCTGACAACATTTGCACGGGGTATTCATTCCACCACAGTTGATAATGATTCTGCTTCGTCGGTGCATGTTTTGCTTGATATTCCCCTGTTGCGTGGCTCTGGTGTAGTAGCTCGGGAATCCCTTATTCAAGCAAAAAGAAACATGGTGTACGCCGCTAGAACATACGAACGTTTTCGAAGAACTTTTTATAGGCAAGTTGCTGGAGAGTACATGTCACTTGTCGTACAAAAACAAGCGTTGAAAAATGCACAAAGCGGTGTGGACTCGCTTCAACAGTTAAGCGAAAGGCAAAGCGCGTTGTATGCGGCTGGTCGAACAAGACTTTATGACTCTGCAGATGCTGAAAACCAGGCGCTCGAGGCGGTTGCCCGGTTAAGCCAGTCGTGGGAAAGGTATAGGCTTGCACTTGATCGTTTCAAGGTAAGGATTGGTTGGCCCATTAATCAAAACATTCAGGTGGAATCAGCAGCACTTGGGGTGGTGGCGCCAGACGTTGGTCCAGATGTTGGAGACGTTGTTCAACAGGCATTGTTAATGCGGTTGGATTTGCAAAACGAAAAAGATTCTGTCGAAGACACGANGCGGGGCGTGTTAAATGAATTAAATACANTGTTGCCGGAACTTTCATTCACAACCAGGGTGTCAACTGATAGTGATGAAAATGATTGGGCACGNTTTACTGGTAAAGAGGTNGANTACNTTGCTGGGCTATCTTTGAGTCTGCCTCTTGACCGAGAAACAGAAAGAATTGCCGTTCGTAAACAACAGATTGCTTTAGAGCGAGCAAAAAGATCGTATAGGGAGTCGCGCGACAACGTTGTTATTTCTGTACGATCCGCACTTCGCAGCATTGAGGTGTTCCAGTTTACTTTTGATTTGCAAGAGCGAAATGTGGCAATCGCAGAACTTGGGTTAGATTCAATCAACGCAGACCCTGACAGGGTTTCTGTTTTGGACCAAACCCGAGCAATTTCTGATTTACAGCGCGCACAAGATGCTCGGGATAGTGCAAAAAGAGACCTCGAGCTCTCAATCGTTGATTATTTTCTTAGTGCGGGACGATTGCGTATTGGCAATAATGGTTCTTTGCAATTGCCAACGCATGAACAGGAATAGTGTCTACAATCTACGGTATGCGACGTGGTATATCTATTATTGTTCTATTGTTCCTTGTTATTCTGGTCCTTGCTATTGGTTCGTGGGTGGGGTTTACCGGGAACAGAGGAGCTGAAAACTCCAACTCCCTCACAGGTGAGTTGTATGAAGTGACTCGTGGCTCTTTTGAGATAACCGTTCCAACGTCCGGCGAACTTGCATCGGAAAAACAAATAAACATTCACAACAAACTAGAGTCCGGTGCGGTCATTATTGAGTTGGTTGACGAGGGTTCACAGGTTAATAAAGATGATGTTTTGATAAAACTCAATGATGAGAAAATTAAAAATGACATCCGTAATGCAGAGCTCAATGTCACAGCCGCTGAAAATTCGCTCGACAATGCAGAGTCGGCGCTTCTGATTGCAGGTAAAAAAAGAGACTCAGAAATTGCAAAAAAACAACTTTCGATTGAACTTGCAAAATTAGCTCTGCGGGCATGGGAAGAGGGTGAGGTTGTTGCGAAAAAACAACAACTCACACTTGCGGTACAAACAGCCCAAAAAGACCATCAGAGACTGTTTAAAAAACACGAATCATCGGTCCGGCTCTATGAAAAGGAATTCCTTAGCAAAGACGAGCTTGACAGAGATGAGATAGCACTACTTAATGCTGATGCCACATTTAAAAAAGCTAAACTCGATATTGATGTATATGAAAACTACACCTATAAACAAGATGAGCAAAAGAAACAATCTGATTTACAACAAGCAATTGACGAGTTAGATAGGGCACAAGATCGATTAGCTTCAGAACTAAGCAACCTAACCGCAACGGTGAGTGCAAGAAAAGACCAGCTTGCGTCCCAAGCCGAAGAGTTAGAAAAAAGAAAAAATCAGTTACATATGTGCACTGTTATATCGCCAGCATCTGGAATGGTTGTATACGCAACAAGCATGGGAGGTCGCCGAGATGAGGGCGAGCCCCTGAAGGTTGGCAAAAGCCTATATCGAAACGAGTTGGTCATGACTATTCCCGATATTTCAAACATGATTGCACGGGTTAAGGTAAACGAGGCGTTAAGTGGTCTTGTTTCTCCGGGGCAAAAAGCAACTGTAACATGTGATGCTTACCCGGATGACGTGTTTGATGGGGAAGTGTTGTCTGTTGGTGTCCTCGCAGAGGGTGGTGGTTGGCGAGACCCAAACCGGCGGGACTATACGGTTGAAGTCAAAATTGCGAACCAAGAAAATATACAACTTAAACCCTCTATGCGCTGCTCTGCGGAGGTGTTTGTTGAAAAAGTAACCGACGTGTTTTTTGTTCCAATTCATGCAATACACAGAACAGGAAAGGTCGTGTGGGTGTGGCTACAAAGCGATGGTGGTTTTGCACAACACCCCGTCGAGCTGGGGAGGTTTAGTGATTCGTATGCAGAGATTATTAATGGGGTGTCGCTTGAAAGTGTTGTGCTGCTTCGCGAACCACCGGCAAGTGAGGTTGTCGGGCGGTTAGCGCTTGGTGGCGAAGAGTGACTAATAAAAAAATAGTTGTTGGTGTTGCAGGTGCTTCGGGTGCTCCATATGTTCCAAAAGTTCTACGCCTGCTTCTTGAAGCAAACGTTGAAGTGCATTTGACAGTGTCAACCCTTGGCAAACGGTTGTTGTGTGAAGAGTCGAATATCACGTCGATTGATGCTGGTGGTTTTGGGCTTTCTGAGTTTGAAAACCACCTTATTACCTATGGGAACAAAAACCTTGGTGCATCGATCGCGTCTGGTTCTTTTTTACATGACGGGATGATTGTGCTTCCTTGTTCAAGCAACACACTTGGGGCTATTGCAGGTGGCACAACAAGTACGCTTTTGCAAAGGGCGGCGGCTGTCACACTAAAAGAAAGAAGAACCCTTGTGTTGGCGCATCGTGAATCACCCATTAGTCTTGTTGATATGCGAAACATGTGCACAGTAACTGAGGCCGGTGGAGTCATTGCGCCGTTATCTCCCGGGTTTTATATGAACCCAAAAACGATTGACGATCTTATTGATTTTATGGCAGGAAAACTAGTTGATTTGGTTGGCGTTGAACACAACATGAATGTTCGGTGGAAATCAAATGTGTAGTTGTGTTACACTTTTGATATGAAATACCTCACACCTGCTTTATTGCTCTCTGTTGTTGGGTGTACGCCCGTAGCAACATACCCACCGATTGAAAACGAAACAGCGCTTGTTTTTTCAAACTCTTCCAACGAGCCAATACCAACTATTTTCGAAGTAACACTTCGACACGCGCATGAACATTTTGGAGGCATGGACACAATTGTGTTTAATCTGCCCAAGGGTGTTAGCCGTGAAACATATATGCTTGTCTCTGAAAAACTCGGTGGAGCAACTCCGGTCTCTTCTTCAGAAAATGTTGGGTATTACATAACCGAATTACGAAAGCGTCCGTTTCATGCAGAGGCGGATATTTTGTTTCCGTCAAGTACGGGTCGGTATGAGCAAGCAACGCTGTATCTTTCATCATCCCTAATTGACCCGTGGATTGTTTCACGGGAGCGGGTGTGGTTGGTTCCTGTCACAACGCTTCCTGATTCAGGTTTTTCCGAGTCCACTACGCCGTGACAATTGAAAATGGTTGGTTGCGTGAGGCTATCGCTGAAGCTGAAAAATCTTGGTCTCAGGGTGGTATTCCAATTGGTTCTGTTATTGTCACAAGTGATGGTATTGTTGTTGGAAGGGGTCATAATGAACGAGTACAAACGGGTGATCCAACGGCACACGCCGAGGTGGTCGCGTTTCGAAACGCGGGAAGGCGGCGTGATTGGGGTGACCTTATTTTGGTTTCAACGCTAAGTCCTTGTATCATGTGTACAGGAACAGCCCTCTTGTTTGGCATAAAACGCGTTATCATCGGAGAAAATAAGAATTTCCTTGGCGCAGAGGCGTTAATGTGTTCGAATGGTGTGCAAGTAGATGTTTTAAACGACAAGGGTTGCATCGAGTTGATGGACCGAATGAAAAAAGAAAAGCCCGACTTGTGGGCTGAAGATATTGGAAAATAGGAAGGGTTTTGTAAATGAAACGACCAGTTACACCAAAAAAATCGCAAACCATGCGGCCAAAAATAACAACACGAACAAGTGTTAAGGTGCGTAGACCAGCAGTGCACAGCTCTCCAACCACAAGACCAAACAACACCGCCAAGTAATTTCTTTGGCTGTTCTTGTTTTTTGGGGTTATGCTTCGATTAGCATTGAAACGGCGTTGCCGCCCCCCAAACACAAACTCACAATTCCACGCTTACCGCCTGTTCGTTTTAGGTGGTGAATAAGTGAAACCAGAACCCTGGTGCCCGATGCACCAATAGGGTGACCAATAGCAACCCCGCCACCACCTAGGTTTACTTTTGATTGATCTAGCCCTAGGTGTTGAGTGTTTTGAAGTACCTGAACTGCAAATGCTTCGTTGATTTCAAACACATCAATATCATTAATGGTTAAGTTGTTTCTCTCTAATAATTGGGCAATACCAAGCCCTGGTGCAGTAAAAATTTTCTTTGGCTCAACGCCGTACGTGTTGTAGTCAATAATAGTCGCAAGAACCTCTGTATTTGTTTCTTGTGCTGATTCTTTAGACATAACTACAACTGCTGCACCGCCATCAGATATTTGTGAAGCGTTACCCGCTGTCACTGTTCCTTCTTTTGCAAATGCTGGGCGCAGTTTTCCGAGTGATTCTGTGGTTGAATCCCCGCGCACACCTTCATCTATTATGACGCCTGCGCGCTGTTTTATCTGGCTTGCTTCAAGCGGAATAATTTCTTCTTTGTACCAGTCTTGGGAAGTTGCCTTCGACGCTCGAATGTGTGATTGTGCTGCAAGTGCGTCTTGGTCGTCGCGCGAAATCGAAAACTCATTGGCTGTCCACTCTGCCGCACAGCCCATTCCCCAGTTCTCAAATGGACACGTTAGGCCGTCGTGTTGCATATGGTCTATAAGTG
>NZFX01000077.1 GCA_002689385.1 Phycisphaerae bacterium | reverse complement strand
TTTTGTTGATTCAATATATTCATGAAACGTTGTTATATGTTCAGCACTGCTTGTGCATGCTGCGGATTTAAAGCTTCCAGCAATGTCGCCAACAATGACACTTCCCCCCACGTGGACAAGTTCCAAACCGCGTTTCACTGCGCTCAAAACACCCGCCTTGTCTTGCCGAATTGGCGAGACAACTTCAGCAACCCAATCAACAAATGATGCACGCGCCGGCTGAGGACCAACACCACTTAGGTCTAAATGTGTGTGCACGTTTACAAAACTCGGTGTAACGACACCGTTAAATTGGGTAATTTGAACGTCTGCTGGTTGCCCAACTTCTTGTGGAGTACCTACTGCTTCAATGGAACTACCGTTCATTAAAATGGCAGACGGCGATGCAAGAACACCTCGATAATCGGCAATTGCAGAAGAATGTAGTAGAAATCTAGACATTGTGTGTGGTAAAAGTAAACCGTAACGCTTTATTGATTGCTACACTGTACACGAAGTTGGGAAGGATCCCGACATAACGAAGCGCCTTTAGAGGAGGATCCCATGCGCAAAACATTACTTATCACTACAGGCATTATGACACTCGTCGGTCTTTCCGCAACTGGTTGCGTTAAGCACGATCGTTATGACACCGCACGCACCACAACCCATTCGTTACAAGAACAACTTGTTGCATCGCAAACTGATTGCAATACTGCAACGAACGCGCTTGCTGCACGCGAACGCCAACTTGCTCAAGCGGAAGCAAACTTAAACGCTTTGCAAGGACAATACAATTTGCTTTCTGATGAACTCGATGCGATCGATGCTGAGAATAATCAACTTCTCACAACAGTCACGGATATCCAGTTCGGGCCACTTCCAATTGCAACGCAACGTAAACTTGCAACACTTGCTACAAACTACCCAGACGATATGTGGTTCAACGCTGAAACAGGCATGATTCGTTTCGGCAGCGACTTTACATTCTCAAGCGGCCAAGCAACATTGCGCACAGGTGCAACAGAACTTATCAACCGTGTTGCTGAAATTCTCAATACTGATGAAGCAAGTAACTTTGAAATCGTCGTCATCGGTCACACCGACAACGTGCAACCTAAATCATCTGCTGGCCGTTACCCCACAAACTGGGAACTTTCAACAGCACGTGCAACAAGTGTTGCTAAAACACTCACAGAAAATGGTATTGACCCCTCACGTTTCGAGATTGCTGGCTACGGCGAATACCGTCCGCTTATCGAAAACCGTAATGATGGTACAAAAGAAAACCGACGCGTCGAGATTTACTTACGTCCAATGTCAGACACCTTCGCATGGAACGCTCCAACTACGACAACAGAAACTGCAACTGTTGACACGTTGGAAGAACCAATGAAGTAAACGAAACGCATGTCTCAAAAGACAGAACCCACAGAAACACACCGGTTCCTTCAGAGGAGTCGGTGTGTTTCTTTTGGTGCAGTACTTTGCTTGACGATTTTGCTTGGTGCTGATTTTCCCGTCATAGGAAATCCAGCCCCGCCACTAGCACGGAACTCACCTCGAGTTTACGATGTCACCATTCGAGTAAATCCAAGAAGCAGTGCAAGCCGAGGCTGGCCATACGTTGAGCAAACAAATTGGAGCTACCTCTCGCCGACTTCATTCCGGATTACCAACCAAGTCAATAAGGACTTGCCCTACACCTCAGAAGTTATTCGCGAGCAGACAAAACAATGGCACGTCTCTATTGACGCAAAAGAATACCAAGTTCATTTTACCGAAACGGCATTTGCAAGCACACTTGAAAATGATGCTGCCAACGATATTGCGTGGAATACAGAATGGGAAGAAGACATAGCGTTTTACATTAAGCCATCACTGTATGTTCGGTCCTCAGATCCCCTTTTTTCCAAAATCGTTTCTAACACCATCAACAAAGAAACAGAAGGACCCAATATCGCAGCGAAGAAACTGATTCGTTACTGCTTACAACATACAAACTCAAACGGTGAGTTCGCAAACGACGACGCTATGCGAACAACTGGTTTACAGATTCGTGGTGCTAAATACGCACTCACCAGTGAACGCCAGGTCAGTGCAACCGATGCACTCTGTGCTTGCATCGCAACACTTCGAGCCGCTGGTATTCCTGCACGCCCTGTCGTAGGGATTACTGATGTTTCGAAAAATGGTTCTAAACTCAAACAACCAAAATATGTTGTCTGGGGTGAGTACGCACTACCGAATGCCGGGTGGGTGCCATTTAGTCCCGAGCGAATGCGTGGCACAGTTGATAATCTAAACCTCAACGAAGCTTGGGAAGGACTAGGATCATGGCGCTATCTCAATCGGCATGTTCCCATCGCAATCAATTTTGATTTATACGATGCAAAAGGTGCCGTCCAAGAAATCCAAATGCAATTCCGTAGTAGCCCAAGCGAATAATTACACACATGTACGAAGGCCCAAGCGAAGAAGATATCGAACGTTTTTCCTCTGATGACACTGGTTACTGTCCGCATTGTGGCGAAGAGATTTGGGACGATGTCACCCAATGCCCTGCATGTGGTTCGTGGATTCAAGGAAGTGCGTCTCATCGAACTCTATTGGAAAATGATTTAAGAAAGCGAATGATTATCCTTATTATTGCGCTCGCCCTTGGTGCTTTTGTCATTCTGCAAGTCTTCTAAGGCGAACAGCTGGCACAAATAGAAATTCACGTCCGAGAGTAATGCTGTTTTTAGCTCAAAGTTCTATTTATTGGATGCTTTGGTGGACGTTGACTCAAGTTGATGCACTCTTTCTATGTAGCACGTCGCTACTAACAACTTAAGAAACGAATGAGAGAAACAGCGATGAACGAACGTAACATAGAAGAGAGAATGTGCAGGTTGATTGAGCAACTGCAAACCCTTCCAGATAAACAACGAGAGAAACTGGAAAAACTTTGCCAACACGATGGTGCACAACGATCGNAGATNGAGGAGTCTGTGGCAAAACTTCAAGACTCACTGGATTATCTNCGATTGAGTGTGAAGTACATGGTGTTTGATCTTGAAGCAACAAGGCGCGAAAACGTNTACCTGCGTAAACTTGTCGAGCAAATCCGAAGAGATAGCACNCGACAAGACGACCGAGATGAAAACCGATTTTTCGGCAGCGATGGAGCNGATTAAGTTAAGAGAGTTTTGAAACAGCTCGGCGAGCACCTTCTGGTGCTTCATCGAGTAATTGTTTCAATGTTGCCTTATCACCCTGCAATTCACGCACCAGTTTAGCGAGGTGTTGCTTAAGTAAGAACGAGTACTGCTTAAAATAATCTTCGAGTTCGGTGCGATTAAAACGGGTAAGCGGATCGTCCATACCGGTTTGTGCCATTGACCATTCCATCAAGCCTTTACCACTTAAATCATATTTATACAATGCTAAAGTCCGCCGTAAACGGTGGTCCAGTGTATTGAATGGATCTCTGCAAGCCAGGGGAATGTTAAACATGATTTCTTCGAGTTTTTGTTCGACTGCTTGCGTCAAACCCGAACGTTCTAAATCTTCAACTTCTGCTATCGCTGGACGCTTGCCTTCTTTGTCGCCAGGCATTGCGTGACCATCCATCATGACATCTAAAGGAATAGCGTCACCGACAAATTTCTTAAGGCCAGCATGTGCAAACCGAACAGTTATCCGTTTAGTCACTTCGCCATTGACGGGCGTGTTCTCGACTTTAACAACCGCGCCAGAACCCCATTCTGGGAACTTCGGGTGTGTTACTTTGTCGCCAAATTCAATAACAGTCATAGTGTTCAATGCTTCCATTGCTCCTACAAAAAAATTGCTGTGCTATCGCACATTACCTACAGCGCATAAACATGCAAGGCGCCGTATAAAAAATTACTTTTCGTCTGTTGCATCACTTCCTCTGTGCATGCAAGCCCTGCCCCACTCACATAATTATAGCAGATTTACAACAAAATCAAAGAAAAAAGCATAAAAACAAACGCGGTTTTACACAATGCCTTGGGCCATCATTGCATCTGCCACTTTGATAAATCCAGCAATGTTTGCACCATCGACGTAGTTGCCCTGGCAACCAAATTCCGCCGAAGCGTGTACACATTGCGAGTGTATGCTCTTCATGATTTGTTGCAATTTTGCATCCACTTCTTCGCGCGTCCAGAATAATCGTTGACTTGCTTGTGCCATTTCCAAACCAGATACAGCAACACCTCCAGCGTTCGCCGCTTTGGCTGGTCCATATAAAATGCCTGCATTAACAAATGCATCTTGCGCATCCGCTGTACTTGGCATATTTGCACCTTCACTGACAACATACACACCGTTTCTAAGCATGTTGGATGCATCCATTTCATTAATTTCATTTTGTGTCGCGGATGGGAACGCACAGTCAGCGTTAACTGCCCACAATGGATTATGGGAAAGTGAGTCATCGCGACTATGAAACTCTGCACTTGGGAATTGATCAGCGTATTCACTGATTCGTCCACGACGATTATTTTTCAAATCCATAACCCAAGCGAGTTTACCTTCGTCGATTCCATCACCGTCGTAAATCCAGCCGCCACTATCTGAAAGCGTAACAACTTTCCCACCTAGGTCGTTAATTTTTTCAACAGTGTACTGCGCAACATTTACTGAACCAGACACAAGGCACGTTTTACCTTCAAGCGTCTCACCCCGTGTTGCGAGCATCTCGGATGCAAAATACACACAGCCGTATCCTGTGGCTTCTGGTCGAATCAAACTACCACCCCATTCTAAACCACGTCCCGTAAGCACTCCTGCAAACGTGTTTGTTATTTTTTTGTATTGCCCGAACATGTAGCCGATTTCACGGCCTCCCACCCCAATGTCACCTGCGGGCACATCAGTATCAGGCCCGATGTGCCTGTATAATTCTGCCATAAACGATTGGCAGAAACGCATCACTTCACCGTCGCTTCGACCTTTGGGATTAAAATCTGCACCGCCCTTGCCACCGCCCATTGGCAATGTTGTCAAACTGTTTTTAAAGACTTGTTCAAAACCAAGGAATTTTAGGATCGACAAGTTTACCGTTGGGTGAAATCGAAGCCCACCTTTGTACGGTCCAATTGCACTATTGAATTCGATTCTGTACCCTCGATTTACATGCACCTCGCCGGCATCATCAACCCAAGGAACACGGAACTGTAATACACGCTCTGGCTCGACAATGCGTTGCAAAATGTTGCCTGAGACGTACTGCGGACGTTTTTCCATCACACCTTCAAGTGAAGAGACGACTTCATGGACGGCTTGCAAAAACTCTGGTTCGTGCGGATTACGCGTGGTAGCCTTTTCCATGAAATCCTGAACGAATTGGGTATCCGTGTGCGCAGTGGGGCAACAAGTAGTCGTAGTCATTGTACATTTCCAATTATCTAAGGTTTGTTAAAAAACTTCTTACAAGAAGAAGATGGTACTCTGTATCACATCGAAATGGAACAACAAAGCCCATCAAATATAGTCCCAGATGCCCTCCTCCCACTACGGGATGAAATTGACCAAATTGACCACAAAATAGTGGATTTATTGCGTCAACGTAACGATGTTGTAGAGAAAGTTGCAAAAGTCAAAAAAACCACTGGCTTTGGCATCCGTGACTTTACACGTGAACAATCACTGCTTGTAGACCGTGGTCAACGAGCCCAGCAAGCAGGACTCCGAAGCGAAGTTATTGAGAGTTTGTTCCGAGTTATTTTGTGGGCAAGCCGTGATCGCCAAGCTTCACTTGGTGCCGAAGTACCGCAAGCAATGAAAGCAAAAAACATTGCCATTATCGGCGGCAACGGAGGCATGGGGCAACTCTTCGTTCGCCTCTTTGCGGAATTTGGGCACACCGTTTTGATTGCAGACCAAGACACTGAACAGACGAATACGAGTGCAGTGCAAAACGCGGACGTCATAGTGATTGCGGTGCCGATTGCATCGACTCAATCAGTCATTGAAGAAGTTGGACCACACTGCAAAAAAGATGCATTACTTATAGACATCACTTCTACAAAACAACAACCTATTGAAACAATGTTGCAACACTTCAAGGGAAGCGTCATAGGAACGCACCCGCTGTTTGGCCCAAGCGTACACTCCCTGCAGGGGCAACGCATTGCGTTGGTTTGCGCTCGCGACACGAATAACTGGCACGATTGGTTATGCCATGTATTGCACGCTCGCGGTTTATCCGTTCTTGAAACAACTGCTCAAGAACACGACAAGGCAATGAGTATTGTGCAAGTGCTTACACACCAAACTACTGAAGTGCTAGGTCGCACTATTCAACAACTTGATGTTGATGTTCGCAAAACGCTTGAGTTCACTTCGCCGATTTACTTAATGGAACTCCTCATGGCAGCTCGCCATTTTGCACAGTCCGCTGATCTGTATGCATCAATCCAAATGAGCAATCCAGAAACGCAGACGGTCCTTGACGCACTTAGTGAAGCTGGCAACGAACTGCGCGAAGTTGTAGTTACAAAAGACAAAGAGACATTTCGGAAAATTTTCGAAGAAGTGCATGCACACTTCGGTGATTTCTCTGAACAAGCCCTCGAGCAATCAAGCTTCTTAATCGACCGCCTGGTCGAACGAGGGTAATACATAACCCACGAAAACATTTATTGTCCAGTTCCGTCGTTAATCTTACTTTTCGCTTAAGACAGTGCCATGCTCAGTGGTGTTCAAAACAACATCTTTTCCCACAAGATAATCTGCGTCCCAGCCAGCAAGTACTCCGATACGGTGTGTCATTCCAGCGCCGTCTTCAATTTCGGCTGTTGCTTCTTGCAACTTCGTCGTGTCAACTGCCATTGTGGCGTCTGCAACATCGCGAGGCCAGTGTAACGCGACTAAACGCCCATCTATCTTTGTTGTTTCTGTCATAATGGCATTGTACTACTTTACAGAAAAACGATAACAATTTTTTATGAACAACCCTAAAATACAGGCGTACAGGTCACTATGACTACTTTAAATCAAATGACGAACAATACACATACAGACATTCAAGCACTCGGCGAACAAGTCACCAAAGCAAGTGAACCATTTACACGGCTCAAAGAATCAATGCACAGCGTAATCGTTGGGCAAGATAAACTTTTACACCGGATGTTTATTGGACTGCTTGCAAATGGACACCTTCTTATTGAAGGCGTTCCAGGACTTGCGAAAACACTTGCTGTTTCAAGTTTAGCCAAAGGCATTAACACCTCCTTCCAACGTTTGCAATTTACGCCCGACTTACTTCCCGCTGACCTTACCGGCACACTTATGTACCGGCAAGATACTGGCGAGTTTGTTGTGAACAAAGGACCAATCTTTTCAAGCATTATTCTTGCGGATGAAATTAACCGTGCGCCTGCAAAAGTGCAGTCCGCCCTGCTTGAAGCAATGCAAGAACGACAAGTTACTATCGGCAAAGAAACGTTCAAGATGGCTGACCCGTTCCTCGTCCTTGCAACGATGAACCCTATCGAACAAGAAGGCACGTACCGACTGCCCGAAGCGCAAGTTGACCGTTTTATGATGAAGGTACTTGTTGATTACCCAACAGCACAAGAAGAACGCGAGATTCTTCGCCGCATGGCAACCACAACGCAGGACAACACTGTCGAATGTGTCATGCAATCAGATGCCATTACGAACGCGCGAGAACTCGTTGACCAAATTTATGTCGACGATCAAATCGCTGATTACATTGTCGAACTCGTGCAAATGACTCGTACGCCTAAAAAGGTTTCACAAGAACTTGAAGAATTTGTCGAAAATGGCGCATCGCCTCGAGCGACCCTCGCACTCACGCTTTGTGCCAAATCAAACGCATTCCTCGACGGCCGCGGATACGTCACTCCGCAAGATGTCAAAGATCTTGCGCATGATGTGCTTCGACACCGAATTGCGACAACGTACGAAGCAGAAGCTGAAGGCAAAACAGCAGACGATGTCGTTAAAGCAATTTTGGACTTTGTCCGAGTACCGTAAGGAACGAACGCTATGATTCCCCAAGATCTCCTTAAAAAGGTGCGGCGAATCGAACTTCGTACTGCACGCCTCGTCGATGACGTACTTGCTGGCGGATACCACTCCGCTTTCAAGGGAAGAGGCATGGAATTTGAAGAAGTTCGCCAGTACCAAATCGGTGACGATGTTCGCACGATTGACTGGAACGTATCCGCTCGGTACGGCGAACCGTTCGTCAAACTCTACCGAGAAGAACGCGAACTCACCGTCATGCTTGTCGTTGACGTAAGTGGCTCGCAGCACTTTGGTACGCACGAACAATTCAAAGAAGAACTTGTTGCTGAAATTTGCGCGACGCTTTCAATCTCTGCAATTCGTAACAACGACAAAGTCGGCCTCATCTGTTTCTCTGATCGAATCGAAGCGTACATCCCACCTCGAAAGGGTTCAAAACATGTCCTCCGCGTTATACGAGAACTACTTGCAATCGAACCAGAGGGCAAACGTACAGACATCGGCTGCGCACTTGAATTCCTTAACAAAGTGCAAAAGAAACGTTCTATTGTTTTTCTTGTTTCTGATATGCAAGATCACAATTGGCAAAAGCAGTTACAAATTTCTAATCGAAGGCACGACGTTGTAGCAGTGAGCACAAACGACATTGCAGAATCTGCTCTGCCGAAGGTTGGACTTATGCGAATCGAAGACCCTGAAACAGGCAAATCGCATCTTATTGACACTGCATCAAAACGAGTTCGAAAAGCATGGAAGCAACTCGCAGCAGAACGAACAATCGCGATTGAACAAACACTTCGAAGAAGTCGAGTCGATCAAATAAAAGTTAAAACAGGCGAACCTTTCACTGGTGCGTTACGTCAATTCTTTCAACGCCGAGAGGCAAGACGCGCATAATGAAATTCTCCTACTCCATCCTATTGCTTGCATGCATGTGCACCACAGCCAGTGCAGAAACGGTACGTCTATCTGAAGGCGAGCTGGTTGTTGCTGTGACATTAACACCTACTCATATAACAGTAGGCGACTCTGTTTCTCTGCTAATCGAAGCGAACGCCCCTGCTGGTTTTTCATTGTCACTTCCAGATAAAGATACCTATGGCGAGTTTACCGTTGTAGCAAGTAAGCAACTTCTTGATATTCCTACGAGCGAAGGACGCTCTTGGACATGGTCCATTCAACTTGACACATTTGATGCGCAAGCAATCTCACTTGAGGGCATCGCCATAGATTGGAATTCCGACAAAGGAAAGACCGGGACACTTGCTATCCCCTCCTTCGAAGTAAACGTTCAGAGTGTTGCTGGAAACGACTTACAATCGATGTCCATTCGCGACATAAAAGGTGCTGTCCCACTACTTTCAAAGAGTTCGATTCTTGGGTTCATTGCAAGCGGTGTAACTGGAATCGCGCTTATTGTTTTGCTTGTTCGATTCTATAAAGGAAACAAGCCACTCCTTTCTCCTCACGAAAAAGCAATCAAAGCCATCGCAGAATTAAAGCATTCAAATCTTGATGTGCAACCGTTCTACACAACGCTCAGTGATATCGTTCGACATTACCTAGAAGGACGTTTCCAAATACCCGCGACTGGGCAAACAACACGCGAGTTCTTGAACGATGCAAAACAAAATACGCGCCTTGAACACTGCGACCGAGAATCACTTGGCACGTTCCTTGTTGCCGCAGACCTCGTTAAGTTCGCTCGACATGAACCAACTGCAAATATCAACGATGAAGCAATTTATCAAGCGGAAGCGTTCATCGTAGAAACTTCGGAGGAACCAGCATGACTTTTCACAACGCTTGGCTTCTTCTTTTTCTATTGGCTATTCCACTGCTTTGGTGGCGATGGAGAAAACAAACTTTTAACACTGGCATTTCCTATGCTACTTCAGTCGACGTTTCTTTATTACCCGCATCCTTACGAAGTAAGACTGCATGGACTCCAACAGTGCTACGAACGCTTGCCATTGCGATGCTCATCGTTTGTGTTGCACGTCCACAGAAGCGTTTTGAAAAAACAAAACAAGCATCCGACGGTGTTGCTATCGAGATGGTCATCGACCGCTCATCAAGTATGAACGCACATGACTTTACCATTGACGGCAAAGCTGTTGACCGACTCACCGCTGTGCGACGAGTTGCTGGCGACTTCATCGGCGGCATGGGCTCGCTCGATGGTCGAAGTGGCGACCTTATAGGGCTTGTTACGTTTGCTGGTTACGCCGACAGCAACTGTCCAATGACATTTGATCATGAATTTCTGGTAACAGATGTGCTTAATGGCATTGAAATTGTCTCTGAGCAATCAGAAAATGGTACCGCTATTGGCGACGCACTTGCGCTTGCCGTAGAGCGCCTTTCATCGTTGGATGCTCGGGTAAAATCAGAATCAGGCGAAACAATTAAATCAAAAGTTATCATCTTGTTAACTGATGGCGAAAATACTGCGGGTGATATTGAACCACTTACTGCAGCAGACATGGCTGCGGCTATGGGAATCAAGGTGTATGCAATCGGTGCTGGCACAAATGGCTGGGCGCCTACTCCAGTCCGCAATCCATTTACTGGAAAAATACAAATGCGAAATCAACAAGTAAATATTGATGAGATAACGCTCCGTGAGATTGCTACTATTACAGACGGCGAATACTTTCGCGCAACTGACACTGCTTCTCTCGAAGCCATATATGCCATCATTGATGAAATGGAACGCACAGAAATTACGCAACGAACGTATGTAAATCACGTTGATATGGCTGTACAAAGTGTCGTTCTTGCGGGGTTTGCAGTACCTCCGCTTCTTCTTGTTGCATTCGTGCTTCTTATCGCAGATATATTTCTTCGCAACACGTACTACAGGATTTTGGACTAATGGATATTCAATTTAATAATCCAAACAACACGGTGTACTTCTGGGCAGTTGCTGTTCTTGCATCTTTACTCATTCTTGGTTATTTGGGCCGATTCAAAGTGCTCAATCGGATTGCGACCAAGCGGCTAATTCCACGACTAACTTGTGCGAGCTCAAACGGAAGGCGGAGGTTTCGAATTGCGATTCTCATCGGAGTTGCGACATTAGCGTGCCTTTCCTTGCTTGATCCTCGCTGGGGAACCAAGTACAAAGAAGTGGAACAACAAGGTATCGATACGTTCTTTGTTCTTGATGTTTCTCGGTCAATGCTTGCGCAAGATATTCGACCTAATCGTCTCGACCGAGCGAAAACAGCAATTGGGGATGTGCTTGATGTTATGGGGAGTGATCGAGCTGGACTTGTAACGGTCGCGGGCGATGCAGCACTTTCCGTGCCACTAACACTTGATTATGCCTCTCTTCGACTCTCGCTTGACGACATTTCACCGAGAAGTGTGCTTCGAGGGGGAACAAAGATAGGCGACGGTATCCGACTCGCCCAAAAAAGTTTTACCGACGAGGTACAAGAATACAAAACAATTATTGTTTTGACCGATGGCGAAGATATGGGGAGTTTCCCTATCGAGGCTGCACAAGATGCTTCGAACGCTGGCATATCGGTGTACACCGTTGGGATTGGCGATGCAACTACTGGTGCGCGCATCCCCACTACGCTTTATGGGCAACCTTCTTTTATTACCTTTGAGGGTGAAGAAGTCTGGTCACTTATGAACCCTGAAGAACTTGAACGAGTAGCAAGAGCGGGTGGTGGCGCGTTTGTTCCAGCTGGCACGGCGAACCTAGACCTTGGTTCAATATATGCACAAAGAATTGCCTCAGATGCTGGTAAAAGTTTTGACAGTGTCAAGCTTGAACAATTTATCCCACGTTTTCAATGGTTTGCAATACCCGCCCTGCTTATCATACTTGGAGACTCTTGGATGAGCCTACGCCCAAAGAACAAGCGCTCTGCACGCACATATGAGGTGATTTCATGATGTTTTCAACGTTCATATTTTCAGTTGTTGCAACCTTTGCACCGCAAGTAAGTTTGCAAAGCCAAGCGCACACGTTTCTCATGGAAGAGTCGTGGCAGGAAGCTGCCGACGCGCTCGACACGCTTGCTAAAGAAACAGAAAACGCAGAAATTATGTATGACCGCGGAGTTGCGCACTACAACCTTGAAGATTTTACTACAGCGGCCTCTGCCTTTGATAATGCGATGGCAACAAGCGATGACGAAACACTACGAACGCACAGTGCTTTCAATTATGGGAACGCTGTCTTTCAAAAAACTATTCAAGAACTCGAAGGCACAGGCACTGCCTCCTCGACAGACGAAGCAATCGTCGCGCTTGAAAAAGCAAAAGGACAAATTGCCAACGCCTTACAAAGTTACCGCGCTGCCATTACAGAAGACCGTACTGACATGGACGCAAGGGCAAATGGTGAGTTTGCTTGGCAAATGCTCAAACAACTTGACCAGATGCAAGAGCAGATGGAAGAAGAACAAAAACAACAAGAGCAACAGCAACAACAAGATGATCAAGAACAACAGCAAGATGAAAAATCTGCTGATGAGCAACAGGAAAAGCAAGAAAGCAAAGACGAAGGCGATTCAGAACAGGAACAAGAACAAGACGGCGAGCAGTCTGAAGACCAGCAACAACAAGAAGGCGGCGAGCAGTCTAAAGACCCGCAGCAGCAACAAGAAGGCGACGAGCAATCTAAAGACCAGCAGCAACAAGAAGGCGACGAGCAATCTAAAGACCAGCAGCAACAAGAAGGCGACGAGCAGTCTAAAGACCCGCAGCAGCAACAAGAAGGCGAACAATCCGAAGAACAAAAAGGCGACGAGCAATCTGAAGACCAGCAACAACAAGAAGGCGAACAATCTGAAGAGCAAGACATAAGCGAAGGCGAACTCGATACCACAGAACAAGAACAACAAGACCAAGCGGACGAATCTGAAGTTCCCCAACTCAGTGAAAAGGAAGCAGGGAAGAGACTTTCCAAAGATGAAGCGAACCGCCTTTTACAACTTATTCGTGACAAGGAACAGCAACGTCGAAAAGCACTCGCTGCAAAAAGAGCAAAACAACGAGTTCCAGTAGAAAAGGATTGGTAAATGAAACAGCATGCCTTGAGACTAATCTTTCTTTTGTCACTTTGCGTCACATCGCAACTGTTTTCGCAACAAGTTTCAATTCAGTTTCAACACAAAACTGGTTATGTTGGCGTACCACTTCCCATGTACGTTGTGTTTGAAAATGTAAAGGGCGAAGTAAATCCTACACTTCCAGAAATTCCAGGATTTACAACCCAAAAACAGCTTGGCGATCGCACTTCCCAGCAGACTACCTTTATCAATGGAAAAATGACTTCCTCTTCTAGTCGAATTGTCACGTTTTTTCTAACGCCTACAGAAGAAGGTACTTTTACAATTCCAGAATTGACATTTGCTGCTGATGCCAAAACATTTCATTCAACGCCAAGGGAGATAACGATTGAAGTGCCGCCAACCTCGGGTGTTCTTGAAGCAGAAATTGTTGGAACAGCCGGCGATGTGTATCTTGGAAGACCGATTGATTTGACATTGCGTATTTTTATGGAAGTATTTTCAGACCCATCCAACGGCATTACACCAGACGCACAATTCATGTTTCAAAGAATACGTTCTGATAGCAACTTCGGCATTTTTACCGAACCATTACAAGATGGTAATACTAAGGTACAACAAGTTCAGGGGACTTCAAACAGTGGCATTCCAACATCTTTTTTTGTATTCACTGTGCAAGCAACCGCTTGGCCAGAAACAACAGGCGAATTAAATCTTTCTCCTGTCACAATATTTGCAGACTACCCTCTGGCGCTTTCAAGGCCTAGACGATCAGGTTTTTTTGGATCAAACGATCCACGTGTTGAACAGTCTCAACTTATAAGTGCAACTGCAGACTCGCCCACCATTGAAGTGTTAACTCCGCCACTCACTGACAAGCCCTCATGGTACAGCGGAGCTGTAGGACATTTTGATTTTCGTGTTATTGCTGATCCTGTTCAAGTAAAAGTGGGCGAACCAATAACCATAACGATGCGGGTGACTGACCTCACTTCGGGTCCTGTGAACCTTGACTATCTCCGCCCAACATTGCTTGACCGAATTCCAGCTCTTACTGAAACATTCAAAGTGCCAGACAAACCTATTGGTGGGTCCATAAACGGGCGCACAAAAATCTTTACGCAAACGATTCGCCCTCGAAACGATACGCCCAATGAGATCCCATCGCTTCCCTTCACGAGCTACGACCCATCTTCAGATTCGTATATCACTTCTTGGAGCAAGGCGATTCCTATAACCGTCGAATCGGTTAAAACTATTTCTGCAAGCGACCTTGTTGGCTCTGCATCACAGACCGCTTCGCATGGAAACGCTCCTGTGGAAGTCGAAGGTGGTATTCTGGCAAACTACGCTGGCGAATCACTTCTCGAATCTGAAAACATATCAATCACCCCGATGCTAATTGTCACGGTTGCAGCGCCACCTTTATGCTTCTTTATAATCCTCGTATATTTTGGCATGGCGAAACATGCAAAGCTTCCATCTACAAGACGCAAAGGAGCGAAAAAACATGCCACTCGCACATTAAAGCATGCAACCAGATTAGCCTCAGCAAACCAAGCAACTGAAATTGCAAAAGCAATTCGAACCTTACAAGAAGACACCCACGCATGCGCGCAACAATCAACGCAAATGGAAGAACTGCTGGAACGTTGTAATGCAATGCAGTTTGGCGGAATCAAAGATGCAACACTTGCAAGCGATGCCGCAACACTTGTGGAGCAACTCTCATGATATCACTCACGACCATCACACTTGCATTACTTACGGCGGCTACACCGCTTCAATTGACCAGCGAACAACAAATTGCTGTGTTGCAAGAAGCACAGATCGCTTATGACAAAGGCATATCATTGCAAACTGCTGACCCAGTTGCGTCAAAAGAAGCATTTCGTACATCTGCTGAACGATTCAACATTCTCGTTGACGACGGAATCGAAAATGGGAAACTATGGTACAACCTCGGCAACGCACAATTGCAAACTGGCGAAATCGGTGAAGCGATTGCTGCGTATCGATCTGCGAAACGGTACATTCCTTCCGATGGGCGTGTTGAACCGAACTTAGAATACGCTCGAAGTTTAGTCAACAATCCCATAAGCGGAGAAAACACAACATCAATACTTTCACGTCTTGCGTTCTGGCACGAGGATCTTCCTACTCAAGCTCGACTAACATTTTGTATCATCTTTTGGTGTATCTGCTGGGGACTTGTCTCGGCACGCCTGTTTAGAACAATTCCAGGTTTCAAAACCGCTTCTATATCGCTGGGTTGTGCATCCATTGCCCTTGGCGTAAGTGTTGCAGCGGACATTGCAGACCAATACCAAGACCATGGAGTGATAACAGCAAACGAAGTCATTGTTCGTAAGGGGAACGGTGTAAATTACGCACCAATGCTTAAAGACCCAATCGACGAAGGCATCGAATTTGAACTCATCGAGCAACGCCCAGATTGGCTGCATATCACATTGCCAAATGGTACTACTGGATGGATTCAAAAGAATGATGCCCAAATCGTCACTCTTGTAAACAAACAATCCCGCGGGTAGTTCTTTTTTTGCCTCACTGCGAAGCAAAAAAATGAACCGCGACGGCGTGTAAGGTGAGTCGTTCTCTAGTGCGTGAGGTTTCTTCTCTCTCTAAGTTTCCCTAAAACGCTCGTATGATTAACACGAAAACGATGCATCAATCATGATCAGAATGTTCCTAACGCCTACAGTTCCATCTACGTCAAGATCTTCTTGTCCAAAAGTTGCTCTATATGGGCAGTTGCTGGTATTTCATTCCTAGAAAACTTAGCTTAAGAAAAAAACGCTGGCTGAGACAGAAAAGTTATGCACAAGGACCCCAAGCAGCAATCATCAAGAGTAAATCACCAACCCCAACGATACCATTGTTGTCTAAGTCATGCATCACATCGCTGCTTCCCCAATCCGCAATAAGAATCAAAATATCAGCAACATCAACATCGCCATCGTCATCAAAATCTTCTGAGCAAATAGTTGTTGAAGGTATAACTTCAACACGAATAGTCAACATTGATATACCGCTTTGTTCACCAAGCAAATCTTCATCGCTAAACGAAATTGGAAGGAACGATGTGTAGGTATCAGGCGTTGTTGCGTCTGTGTCTATCGAGAAATCCATCAGTGCCGGCAATGAACCAACAACATTGGTTGAAAGTCCATTGAACATGATTGGCAGCTCTGGCGTTGACACGTCATCAATTTCAAGCAAAGACTGCGAGCCATCAAAGCCGTAATTGAAAAGCAAAACATTAAAAGCTTGCACACCAGTGTTTGCCTCAAACACAAAGTCGTACGTAAACCAGTCTAGGTCATTCGCAAAATCAAATGAAGCATTTGCGTGGCCGATGACTTCCCCATTCAATTGAATGACTTCAGGGGTTGTTTGCGCTTCAGGACTTGTCGACGTTAAGGTTACTGTACCATTCCATGTGCCTAAAACCGATGTGTCAACTGGCAAAGCCACAACAGTAGGTGGATTAAGTGCGGGAATCGAGACCGATTGAGTGCCTGTTATTCCGCCCTCAGCAATGAGGGAAACATCAAGCACATCAGCAGCGAGGATATGCGAAACTGGTGCATCATTGCGAATAATAAAATCTACTGTAGAAATCGCTCCAACAATAACACGATTCTCTGAAGAATTCCATTCCCAGCCGAGCACGGCGGGTACTTGGTAATCCGCAATCAGTGGCATATGGTCCGAAGCAATGATGAGTTTATCAGCAAGCGCGTTGCCTCTTGCAGTATCACCAGGAAAGTAATAATTATTCCCCGCATTAATAGCATCGTTGTAATGATTGCCATCATTCCCAAGCGCACGATACGTTCCATTGATTAAATCAAACCCACCACCATCAAGCAAAGAAGGCGAAAGGAATTGAAAATCAAAACGATCATCAAGGCCACCTCCAATAAGTCCACCGTTTTGATTTAAAAGTGGCGACTGCGTATGCTTTAGAGCATTGGATCCACCTGACCAACTTGACCCATTTCCAAGTGGGTCAACAAGTTCTCCATCACCCGAAGCTATAAACCAATCGTATGCTGGCTCGCTTGGCGAATAGAAGTTCATGTCTCCCACTACGATAACATGACTATTAAGTGGCAATGTCATAATGTCATCACGGACGCTCTCAGCCCCCTGTCGTCTTGTTTCTTCATTTGTAGAACCAGGCGATGCTTTCAAGTGCATCGAATACACATAGATTCGTTTACCGTTGTATCCCGTAACATTTAACGCCCAACGATCTGCATGGCGGCTTGCTCCTGTATAAATATCATAATGCAAGGATGTGTTTTCCACAAACTGTGATGCATTGTAAAACATCGCTTGAGCCCCGCCCCAGTTACTATCGTTTTGGTCAGTAAAAGTTGCCATGGTGTAACTAGCACCGACAATGGATTGCAACAACGACAAATCAGCTTCATCTACTTCTTGAAAAAGAAAAACAGAAACAGGTGTTGCGAACCCGTGGGAGTCATCGTCACTTGCTGCTTGTAAGACATCAGCCATGGCATTTGCATCGCCCTTGAACTGAGCGATGTTGTAACTCATAACTCGTATCTGTGCAGAAGCCACTGTAGAAATCCAAAGTGCGCCAATTGCAATACATACTTGTTTCATCATGCCCATACCTTCGTGCAAGTGTACAACATGAACGCAAAAAAACCACTAAAAAATGAGGTTTATGTCATTCTTCGGTACTAGGGGCTATTTTCTTCTTCTTTTGCTTTTTGAACTCGTAATCAACGATTACGGGAATATGATCAGATGCATCATGCAACGCAGTAGCAAGCTCGTTGCTACGCTCTTTGTCATTAGAAAAATACTTACTATCAGTGCCGTTATCGTTAATTGCTTGGTCATAATGCTTGCCGTCATTACCCATAGCGCGGTACGATCCGCCTATTAATTCCATACCTTTTCCGTCTCTCAAAGACTTACTGATAAACTGAAAATCAAAACGGTCATCGAGGCAACCATGCACAAGCCCACCTTTTTGGATTTTTCTCGGTGACTGTGTATGTTTTTCAGCGTCGTCCTCACCTTTCCACTCGCCTTTTCCAAGTGGATCAATAAGCACTTTGACAAACGCTTTGTATGCTGGCTCTGTATTCGAATAAAAATTCATATCGCCAACAACAATGATGTTTGCTTCTTCCGGCAATGTTGCGATGTCTTCTAGAATTGCGATTGCTCCAAATTCTCGTTGCTCTTTATTTTCGGTTCCCTTTGACGCCTTTAAGTGCATGCTGTACACATAAAACTCTACGCCTTTGCTTTCTTTAATGCCTACTAAGTGCCACCTGTCGGCATACCGCGTTGCACCCGTAAAAATATCCTTGTGAGAACTTGTCTTTTCTTTCAGTTGTTTTGAATTAAAAAACATAGCTTGCGCGCCGCCCGCTTCACCTTGATTTGTATACGTTCCCTTAGAATAAGTATCACCAAGCATGCGATGCAGGATTTTTTCTTTACCACTCGAAACTTCTTGGAACAGAAATACAGAAACAGGAAACGCATCGCCTTCACTATCATCAAGCGAAGCCGCGTCAACAACGTAATCGATCGCGTCATGGTCACCAATACACTTTGCAATGTTGTAATTCACAATACGAATTTGCGCTTGTGCAATCGAAACAATAAGAATAGAAAGAATAAACGAAATAGTTTTTGTCATTGTTGTATTGTAGTGATTTCGACTTCTAAAAACAAATCTTTAGTACATAGATGCTGACAACCATTTTTGTTCCAGTTCTTTTCACTGCTGTGCGTAGGTTTTACTTTGTAAAACCATTACCTAGAAGAAGAACTATCGCAACATGGGTCTTTGACAAACGCCATTATGCAATACAAAAAATATTATATAAATTGTTGAAGTTGCGCAATGTTTCGGATTTATGCATAATGCACAGTGAAGGAGCATCACAATGCAAAACGAAATAACTGAATTACGAAATCAAATCAGGACACTCAAGAGAATTGTCTATGGGTTTGGATGTCTATTAGTTGCAGGCATTGTTGTTGGTGCAACGAGTCTGCAAACTGTTCCTGATGTGATTCAGGCAAAGAAGTTTGAAGTTGTGAATGATGAGGGGAAGGTGTTTGTTCTAATTAGCGGGTCAACGACTCAGCTAAACTCAAAAAAATCACATCAGGAAGGCGGAATAATCTCCACATACAATAGTCAGGGGAAAAAACTCATCTTGATGGGAATGAATAATCACGGAAGTGGTGCAATCCAAACTAAGAATAACAAGGGAGATACTCTTGTATCGCTTGCCACAGATAACAATGGAAACGGTGTCATTAGAGGATCGAGAATTGAAGTTCTCAACAAGGAAGAAGGCGTTGGGATTGCACTCGAGACCTTAAATGATACTATTAATAAAAATAGTGAAGGTAGCGGAAGAATCACTGTTATGAATTCCGAAGGTATACCTGGTGTCGTCATGTCAATCGGCGCCAAAGGCGGCTACGTAACAGCTAATGCAACGGTGCCTAAAAGCCCAGTGCTTTGGTCTATGATGTCAGTTGCTCAAAATGCCAATGGTGGGACTTGGCTAGGAGGCTTTTCTATTCGAGGCGATGGCGGCAAAGAACATTTTACAGGCATTGATGTGGCTCAGATGACCGTTACGTCGAATGGAAAAGGCATTATCAAAACATTTGACAAAAATGGTGGAGCGAATTAAACAATTCCATAACTTTCAATTATAAAAGCAACAAAACGAGACTTAATGACATGGAAGGGCTTAACAATATTATTACATACACAATACCTACAATCGAAAAACATAATGGTGAATTTATACTCACATGTGAAATTTTTATTCCAAGACCTATTCAAGAAGTTTTTGAATTCTTTGCTAATCCAAACAACTTAGAATTAATTACTCCAAAATTATTGCAATTTAAAATTACTGATGCTCCTACAACTCCATTAGAAGAAGGTTCTATCATTGATTACAAATTAAAGATTCATCATATACCTATACGTTGGAAAACATTGATCTCAAAATGGAACCCACCGTACAGTTTTGAAGACACGCAGCTAAAAGGCCCATACATGCAGTGGATCCATTCACATGATTTTTCGGAAGAGAACGGGGTAACAAAGATGAAAGACGTCGTTAGATACAAGGTCTTTGGCGGCTCTCTTATAAATAAGATTTTTGTAAAAAAAGACGTCCTCAAAATATTTCAGCACAGGACAGACTTCCTAATTAAATATTTTAATTAAGTAAACCACTCATAGATTGATATATATTTCCCAAGGAAATACCCCACTGGCAAACCAATAATTGCTCCAATTGTAGAAAGAGATATTGAAGAGAATCCTCCAAGCAATATCGCGCCGGCGATTCCTCCAATAATAGTGAGAAACAATATCCATATCAATTTAAATGCCTTAAACACTAGGATATAATAAATGAAAAGGAGAACTTTTAGATGGATGCATTATCAATAGTTGCACTTTTTACTGGGGTCATGGGATTAACACTGAGCATAGGTATAGCTAGGGCATATACAAAATTGGTCATGCATTTAAGAGAAAAAAATGTTATTGATCAAAAATTTGATGATGGATTAAACTGGCGCAAGAAGTAAAAGCACAGTAAATTAGTAACACAATAATGCAGAATCAGACAGAAAAAATTTGCTTTGATTGTGGTTATGACAGAGAATCTTTAAGTCATAATGATCCCTGTCCAGAATGCGGAGAGGACTTTGTAGAAACCTATACCCTTGTTTCATCTTGGAAATGCAGCAGTTTGTTTCCAGCAAAAATTACTTTTTGCTGTTCAGTATTGACGTCCGTTTTCACTATTGTCTTACTTATTATGGTTATTGGTCTTCTTACTAATAGAGGTTTTGGCGGGGGCACTGCTGGATTTGGACTTGTGTTAATGTATATCCCTGTATTTGGGATTGCGATGTTGGGGTTTTTATTAAACTGCATTGTTTTCACTCGTCGAAACTGCGAAAGAAAACTTGCAGCTGTTACTTTCTTTTTGTTCAGTATTTCTATGCTTCCTTCATTGTTAATATTACTACAGATCATCAGAGTAATACTTGGATTTGGGTAAGTGTCTGCAGGTCAAACGATGCTGAAGACACACCCTCTGCACTTCGCAGTTGGGTTGAGTTGCATGGGGCAATGCGTGGTGTTTCAAATTAATGCATAATGCACAGTGAAGGAGCATCTCAATGCAAAATGAAATAACTGAATTACAAAATACAGTCCGAACTCTCAAGAGAATTGTCTATGGGTTTGGATGTCTACTTGTCGCAGGAATTGTTGTTGGTGCAACAAGTCTGCAAACTGTTCCTGATGTGATACAGGCAAAGAAGTTTGAAGTTCTCAGTGATGATGGGAAGGCAGTTGTCGTCCTTAGTTCTCGTTTGCTTGATGAAGAAATGAATGTGGGAGATAGTATTTCGTATGGATCAATCAGAACTCTTAATAGCAACGGTGGCACACTAGTAAGACTCGGTTCTAATAACTGTAACGGAACAGGTGAAGTGGCAACTTTCAATGGGCAAGATAGGCTTCTTGTTTTGCTTGGATACAATCAAGATACAACTCCTGGATTAACACCCGCTGCTTATGACAGTGGCCTCATCACAACCTTTGCTATTAATGGTGGAATAACATCAGATACACCAACCAGATCCACCACTGTATCTTCCAGATGAGTAAGTAGACATCGAATTAGGCAATTCCGTAGGCATCCGCCTACTCGATGTAAACAGGTTTTATGCTTTTCACTTGTACGCACACTGCACGGACAAGTGTACGGACAGACACTAAAAAACGGTAAGTACAGGTATTTACTGTACTTACCGTTCAATTTCTCTTTGAAAGATGAACAGTTGGGAAGAACCGATCCGGTACATCGCTGTACCGGTACGTGACCGAAGTCACACGAGAATGTGCTGACAACAGAGGGTAGATCTCTCTACTACATCAAGCAAATCAATGCTTGAACACTCTGTCTAAGGATATCCCTTAGAAAGGAGGTGATCCAGCCGCAGGTTCCCCTACGGCTACCTTGTTACGACTTAGTCCCAGTCACCAGTCTTGCCGTGGGCACCGATGAATTTCGGCGACTTAAGGCACTACCAGCTTCCATGACTTGACGGGCGGTGTGTACAAGGCTCAGGAACGTATTCACCGCGGCGTGCTGATCCGCGATTACTAGCGATTCCAACTTCATGCAGGCGAGTTGCAGCCTGCAATCCGAACTGGGGCAAGCTTTAGCGATTTGCTCCACCTCGCGGTATTGCATCGTTCTGTACTTGCCATTGTAGCACGTGTGCAGCCCTAGGCATAAAGGCCATGCGGACTTGACGTCATCCCCACCTTCCTCCGGTTTAACACCGGCAGTCTCGCTAGAGTCCTCAGCATTACCTGTTAGCAACTAACGATAAGGGTTGCGCTCGTTAAGGGACTTAACCCGACACTTCACAGCACGAGCTGACGACAGCCATGCAGCACCTGTTCACGTTCCACCCGAAGGTGTCACTATAGTTTCTTATAGCTAATCCGTGTATGTCAAACCTAGGATAAGGTTCTTCGCGTTGCTTCGAATTAAGCCACATGCTCCACCGCTTGTGTGAGCCCCCGTCAATTCCTTTGAGTTTTAGCCTTGCGACCGTACTCCCCAGGCGGTGCACTTAACACTTTCGCTTCGGCCGAGAGTCGCGTCAGAACGCCCTCGACCTAGTGCACATCGTTTACGGCGTGGACTACCGGGGTATCTAATCCCGTTCGCTACCCACGCTTTCGTACCTCAGCGTCAGAACAGACCCAGTCGCTTGACTTCTCCATTGGCGTTCCGATTGATATCAACGCATTTCACCACTCCACCAATCGTTCCAACGACCTCTGTCTGTCTCAAGGTATATGGTTCACTCTGCAGTTCCTCGGTTGAGCCGAGGGATTTCACAAAATGCCTATATACCAGCCTACGTACGCTTTAAGCCCAGTGATTCCGAATAACGCTCGGGCCCTTCGTATTACCGCGGCTGCTGGCACGAAGTTAGCCGGCCCTTCCTTTGAGATTGGTCATTGAGTTCCTAGTCTCTGACAGTAGTTTACACTCCGAAGAGATTCATCCTACACGCGGCATTGCTCCGTCAAGCTTTCGCTCATTGCGGAATATTCGTTACTGCAGCCTCCCGTAGGAGTCCGGACAGTGTCTCAGTTCCGATGCGGCGGGTCATGCTCTCACACCCGCTACCCGTCTTTGGCTTGGTGAGCCGTTACCTCACCAACTACCTGATAGGATATTCCCTGCTCCCTAAGCGATAAATCTTTGATCCGGAGACCACATTGAGTATTACACCAAATTTCTCTGGGCTATCCTCAACTTAGGGGTACATAGAAATATATTACTCGCCCTTACGCCACTTTATATACTTCCGAAGAAGCTTTAATCGTTCGACTTGCATGTTTTAGCCATGCCGCCAGCGTTCAATCTGAGCCAGGATCAAACTCTTCAATTTGTTGTTCATTGAACATCTTTCCGAAGAAAGATGAAAACTTCAAATGATCGTTTAACCGTGGCAGGCAACATCGATCCGAAGATGAATGTTACCCAGGTCACGCCTACCGAAGTAGGCGGCAAGTAAGCGGCTAAACTTACTTGCTAATTTCTTACATCACACATTGCAATACTCGTGAAAGTATTACATTGCTTAACACGAGGATGTTCGAGGATACCATGCTGTGAAACAGGTACCCGAATTTTGATATCCAAACATAAGCCACATCGTGTGTTGTGGAAAATGTTGGACACATCCTCGCGGTATTCCCAACTGTTCACTTTTCAAAGAGCACTTTCGTTGGCCTCGTAAAAGACCGCAGAAATCCCAACCTGCATAAAAACAGGCAAGGAGGAATATTGTAACCACCCTAACGCCCCCGTCAACCGTTAAGCAAGGCACAAATCATAATTTTTTGCCTTTTTTCGGCATTTTTGTTACAGCCAAAACGCCGACTCGAACTGATGACACACCCCCTTCTTTCTGTTTATTGGCCGCAATTTCAAGCGTGGTGCCAGTTGTCAATACGTTATCTATCAGGATTGCATTCTTGCCCTTAATGCGAGGGAAAGGTCTCAACAGCATACAGTTACGGCGGATATTTTTGCGCTGAGCAGCCGTCATTCCCGCCTGCGGCATGCTCTCTTTTCGGCACAAAGCACGTTTAATAGGAATGCCAGAAGCCCGCGAAACATACTTGACAAGCACACCAGTGTGATTCAGCCTTCGATAATAGCGCCGAATAAGCGGCATCGGCACGGGCACCAGTACTGAATTCGGTGGAATACAATCACGAATCCGTTCACCAAGTTTCGTTCCCAGGTATTCGAGCATCAATAACCACGCGAAATACTTACCACGGCAAATACATTCAGCTAGCGGAGCTTCGTATTCACCCAGGCGAAACGTGCGCAACCACGCTAGTCGCCTCGAATCGCATTGGCACTGCAAACCTATTTTTTCACCTGTGCCGCACCAATAACAACCATCTGACTGTTCAAAACCTTCAAGCGTAACAACGGGCCTTGGGAATGTAATCTCAGCCCACTCGTCCACAACTCTTTCAGCCAAAAGCAACCATTTATTATCTGCAGAAACCATAAAGACCTTCTACTATCTACAAAGGGTCGTTTAAGCGATAACGACCTTTTTTCTTTATGTTGAAAAAAATCGAATGTTGGAAAAAAGTCATACGTAACGAAACACTGTTGCAAGCGGTGTCGCAGTGTTCCCTTGACGACGTTGCAACGATGGCAAAGCTACGCAAACAGTGGACGGTGGACGAAATCACCGTAGCCGGTGAACTCAATGAAGCAAGAAAAAAAGCTGCGAATAAACTTGAATATGCAAAAGGGCTTATCAGCGATTCCATCGGCGTACAACAAGCTACTTCGTCTGCAATCGCTTCACACAAAGCAAAGCGTTTCATTAACCAAACGAATATCTTCGACTTGTGTTGCGGTATAGGCGCGGACCTGCGTGCACTACCGGAGCACTCTGCCGGCGTAGACAATGATCCACTTCGAAGTTGGATGGCTAAGGAAAACACAAAAAAAACAGTACGCACTGCAGATGTTACTACAATTGAGTTACCACCCGATTCCGTGATTCATATTGATCCCGCTAGAAGAAATAGTTCCGGACGAATATTTGAACTCGATGCGATGTTGCCAACTTTTTCAGAAGTTGCAACCATTGCTAATTCCGTTTCTGGTGGTTGCATCAAACTTTCTCCAGCAATAAATCCTGAAGACATGATCGCCCTTTCCCTACCTATTGAAATTGAATATATCGAAGAAAAAAACCGACTTGTTCAAGCAGCAGTTTGGTTTGGTTTGCTTGCAAACAATCAAGAACAAGTTACCGCAACTTCAATAAAACATGGTGTTTCCTTCACAGGCACAGCGGAACAACCCGTTTTTGCAACGGCCCTAAGCAATTGGATTCTAGAACCTAACGTTGCACTTGAACGTGCAGGCTTACACGGCACACTTGGAAATACGTTCAATGCAACCGAACCTGCGCCCGGCATT
Organism: Phycisphaerae bacterium; assembly: GCA_002689385.1. Lineage (GTDB taxonomy): Bacteria > Planctomycetota > Phycisphaerae > Phycisphaerales > SM1A02. Next base: position 11,479 of record NZFX01000077.1, on the reverse strand, counting down.
GGACTTCTTACATCAGAAGAAAATCCAGAGAGTCCTTGGTTCACTCCATTTGAGATACTAGAAACGACTTCGCTACGAATTGAGAAGGTTGCAAAAATTGTTCGCGCTTTGGGCTGCACTCAAGTTGAAGTTAAAACACGGGGAAAAACAATTGACCCAAATGCATGGCAGAAAAAACTCAACAAAAAATCGACAGGTCCGTTGCTAACGATTTTTGCGTTACGGCTTGGTAAAAAACGTGTTGCTTTGGTTACGCGTCGGTGTGCAGCACTGTAACTAAACCAGCAAGTGCGTCCTTTCGCGGAGACCGAAGAAGTCCTGTCAATTCCATTGGCGATAAACCAAGTTCATCCGCGCATGCCACCATAAGCCCTGCAGCGAGTTGTTCAATCATGCCTTCGACAGGCATATCATTTGATTTATGCATCTTTTGGCCAAGCTCGCTTAGAAGTGTTTCTTTTTCTAGTTGACACTTGTTTTGCAACCACTCTCCAATAATTGTTCGTTGCTTTTCCATTGTTCTCACGACAAGGCTGCTGACAACAGTTTCTTTCACCGAATATCGCCTTGGGTGCTTGGACCCTGGGGTCAGAAACCAGCTAATTACCCGCCGATTACCACTTAAATAGCTGTTTTTAGCTAAAAATTGGTCTCTGAGGAATTAATTTGTGTAAAAGTGAAAAATATTGATGAAAGGTGAAAGGATTGTTAAGCGCGGTGGTTATCAGGTCTGTGCAGTTAAAAAGCTGCGAAACTAACTCTTAAAGCCCCTACCTAAGGGGTGGTAACAACAAAGTACGGAATGTCCAAGGATGGGTTATTCCGAAAGGTATGCGAGAAACATGAACATTAACCAAGATACCAACATCGACAGGATTACAAAGGAAGCATTTCTGCGCGAAGCAAGAATCAGTAAAAACCGTGCCCGCGTCAACCTGCTCACCGAGATTCACAACAAACTAGAAGAAACAAATTCCATGAAAACTGCATACGGATACGACCCCGCAATCGATATGTCTTTTACTGGCGAGTTTGAGGCCATCAGCTAACAACGTTGACCTAGTCCATGATGACTATAGTGCGCCTCCTCTACAGAGATTAACACAGTCTCTCTCCATACCCCTTGTGTCGCAACTCTCTCTAAACTCGCGATACACAACCCCACCCGTGTGCTGGAAGTACACGGGTGGGGCTTTTTTATGCTGTTGCCATTTTTCGCAATACCGTGTGTAAAATACCGCCGTTTCGGTAGTACTCCACTTCAACCGGCGTATCTATTCGACAAACTGTTTCAAAAGAAGTAACTGTTCCATTTTCATGCACCGCTGTCACTTCAACAATTTGCCTTGGTTGCAAGGACTCGTCAATTGAAATCATAAATGATTCTGTTCCGTCAAGTCCAAGAGATTGCGAAGTTTGCCCAATGCTGTATTCAAGTGGCAATACACCCATGCCTACTAAATTGCTTCTATGAATTCGTTCGTAACTTTCTGCGATAACTGCTTTCACACCCAGCAGCATTGTTCCTTTCGCTGCCCAATCGCGTGAAGAGCCCATGCCGTAATCCTTGCCAGAGAGCACAATCAACTGCGTGCCTGCATTCTTGTAATTACAGCTCGCATCATAAATGGAACTTACTTTGCCGGTCGTGAAGTCAGTCGTAAATCCGCCCTCTGTGCCTGGTGCTAGTTCGTTCTTGACGCGAACATTGCCGAATGTGCCACGTGTCATCACCAAATCATTACCGCGTCGAGAACCAAAACTATTAAACATGGACACTGGAACACCACGGCTCTGAAGAAATTCGCCGGCTGGAGAATCTGAACCGATATTTCCTGCAGGCGAAATGTGGTCCGTAGTAACTGAGTCACCCAATTTGCAAAGCACTCGCGCGTTCTCAATTGCGTGAATGCCTGGCACTTCAGAAGTCATGCCTTGGAAAAATGGTGGCTCGTGTATGTAGGTACTCTCATCAGACCAAGCAAACAATTGCCCGGTGCCTGCTTGCACTGCTTGCCAATCATCTCCGCCTGCGAACACATCAGCGTACTGTTCGACAAACTCATCTCTACCAAGCGAACTGTTAATTGTGTTTTGAACTTCTTCATTAGTTGGCCAAATATCCTTCAAGAAAATATCCGTACCATCAACATGTCCAAGTGGGTCCGTTACAAGGTCAATGTCAACGGTGCCTGCAATTGCATACGCAACAACAAGCGGAGGTGACGCTAAATAGTTTGCTTTTATCTCAGGGCCGATACGGCCTTCAAAGTTTCGGTTGCCACTTAACACAGAACAAGCAATCAAATCATTGTCATTGATAGCTTCTTTAATTGGCTGTTGCAACGGACCAGAGTTTCCAATACACGTAGTGCAACCGTAGCCGACTACCCAAAAGCCAAGTGCCTCTAAATCGCCGAGTACCCCTGCGCGTTTTAAGTATTCAGTTACGACGGTACTACCAGGAGCAAGCGATGTTTTTACCCAAGGTTTTCGTGTCAAACCAAGCGCATTCGCCTTTTGTGCGACTAAACCTGCGGCAAGCATAACGCTAGGGTTACTTGTATTTGTACAACTTGTAATTGCAGCAATTGCAACATTGCCATCTTTCATCTCAAATGTTTCACCATCACATTGCGTTTCTGCAGAGGCAACTTCTTCATGCCCAAACATTTCCGTTCGTGTTTCGAACCATTTTGATTTCATAGCTGAAAGCAAAATGCGATCTTGCGGACGTTTTGGCCCGGACAATGCTGGTTCCACCGTTGCCAAATCTAATGATGTTGTTGATGTGTATTTGATTGGACGGGCATCGTCTCGCCACAAACCTTGCAGCTTACAATATTGCTCGACTGTTTCAATGAGTTTCTCATCGCGTCCTGTTAGATGCATATATTTTATTGTTTGCTCATCAACAGGAAAGAATCCTATCGTTGCACCGTACTCTGGTGCCATATTGGCAAGTGTTGCACGAGTAGCGAGCGGCATATCCGAAAGCGCTGCACCATAAAACTCAACGAACTTGCCAACAACGCCATGCGCCCGAAGTATTTCTGTAACACGAAGTACTAAGTCCGTTGCAGTCACACCTTCTTGTAATCGACCCCTGAGTTCCATACCAACGACTTCAGGAATCAACATGTAAATTGGTTGACCGAGCATAACTGCTTCAGCTTCAATACCGCCCACGCCCCAACCAAGTACGCCTAAACCGTTGATCATGGTTGTATGTGAATCAGTGCCTACTAAACTGTCTGGGTATAGCGTGCCTTCATTGTCCCACGTTACTTTTGCAAGAAATTCTAAATTAACTTGGTGCACTATGCCAGTACCTGGTGGCACGACGTTAAAGTTGTTAAAGGAACCCTGCCCCCACTTTAGAAATTCATATCGTTCGTTGTTACGTTCGAATTCTTTTTCGCCATTGATAGTTATTGCATTTTCAGAATTAAACGCGTCAACTTGTACTGAGTGGTCAATGACCAAGTCGCAGGGTACTAATGGATTAATTTTTTCGGCTGAAGCTTCGTCGCCAGTCATTCGGACAACCGCGCTTCGCATGGCTGCAAGGTCCACAACCGCTGGAACACCTGTAAAATCTTGCAGAACAACGCGGCCTGGCGAGAAAGGAATTTCCACCTCGCCAACGTTTGTTGCGTCGTACGATGCTATCGATTGCACGTCCTCTTGCGTAACAATGCCGTTTCCACTGTTCCGCAAGCATGATTCAAGCAAGACCCGAATTGAATAGGGCATCGTTTCAAGCGCGCCGAGCGAATCAAGGCGGTAAACCTTTCGTTCGCCCAAAGGTGTTGAGATAGTTTCACATCCGTTATTGAGTTCTGTAGTCATAGAACACCATTTTAGCAGGTTTCAACCTTAGTTGAAATCACCACGGTTTTCATTCAACCGCACACCTGCTTTTGGCCCTCGAACAGTGTGACCTGGGTCGACAGAACGCATCAAGAACACACCACCTGCAATAACACACGAATCGCCAATAACTGTGTCGCCGCCTAAAATAGTTGCGCCAGCGTACACCGTGACTTGGTCACCGAGTGTTGGGTGTCGTTTCGTTTTACGCTTCAAATCACCTCGTTCATCCCGCTCAAAACTTCTCGCGCCAAGAGTCACGCCTTGATAGACCTTGCAATGGTTGCCGATGTTGGTTGTTTCGCCAATGACTACGCCGGTTCCATGATCAATAAAGAATGATTCGCCAATAGTAGCGCCTGGGTGAATGTCAATGCCCGTAAGTTCATGTGCATGTTCAGCAATGATTCGAGGAATAAGCGGAACATGTTGTTTGTACAGTTCGTGTGCAACGCGATGCATCCACAACGCACGAATACCTGGATAGCAAAATATTGTTTCGTCTGTATGTTGTGCTGCAGGATCGCCATCATACGCCGCCTGCACGTCAAGCGAAAGTTTTGTTCGAAGCGCTGGAATGTTTCCCAAAAAACCGTCCACTATTTCCCGCGCGCGCTCATCGCAGTTCGGGCAATGTTCGCCAAATGTAATCGGTTCCGATGCCTCGGCATACCGAAGTGCGCCCGCAATTTGGTGAAACAACGGTCCTGCAACACTCGCTAAAAGTTGCCGAGTGTGCGACTGCAACTGGTTGCTATCAATTTCCCGCGGGCCATTAAAGCCTGGGAACAATAGCCACGAAACTCGTTCTAACACACCGATGACTTCTCGCCGACTTGGCAAGTAACTCGTCGTTAAATGGTGCGTGCGTTCGTCGGTTTTTATTGATTGAGCAACTTGCGAAGCTAAAACATCGAGTCGCTCCCCACAGAGAGGCGACTCGATGCTCGGTTGATCATGCGGTATTTCTGGTGCCATTGCACCTATGGTAACTTAAGATAAGGTTACGGGCAGGTGCTTCCCCATACTGAAATGATTTGAAGCAAATCACTAACGTTAACAACGCAATCGCCATTAACATCCTCTGGAATTCCACCACCGCCTCCATCTCCGCCATTCATATTCATGGTCATGAATGCAAAATCTGAAAAGTCGAGGTAGTGCGTGCCAGAGGGTATTGTCACCGAACCCTCTTCACCTGAAGGCGGCAAAGTTAATGAACTCGTTACGTTACCTGCAACGCTCATAGTTATTGCACCTTCGCCATCAAAGGCCATTTGCCCGGCTGTTGCGATTGATGATGTTCTAAAGATGAACATATCACCTGAACTCGTGATAGATCCATGCCCATTTAAAGACAAACCTGATAAATATGCGTTTCCTTCATCAGGCAAACTGTAGAAAGATATTTCAAAGTCAAAAATGCCATCGCCTATGAATGCATATTTCTGACCCGAAAGTAGTGTCTGCGTGCCACTACCATTGAGAGCAGTGTATGTTTCTGAAGATGGTTGGTAAAATTGGATATCACCAGAAGCAACCCAATCAACATCAACATCTACATCTTCAGCTTCAACGCCAATCATGAACGAAGAGGCCGAAAAGTTATCACCAGTAATCGAAATCGTTTCTATGTCGCCCGCTCTTGTAAATACCATTGGCACAGGATTCACAATATCAACTATGCCGATATTTAGGTTCCCTTGAGGTAACTCCACATTAATCATACCTGTCATACCGCTGCCACAGTGTAGTTCGCAGAAATATGAAATCTCAGATGGTGCATCTTCAGGAACTGTCCATTCAACAAAGCCACCTGGCATATCAGGTATGTCTAAAAACAAGTACCCATCATGGCTACACTTTGATCCGGATGTAACATCATGAGGATACCCCGTGACATATTCCCAGCGAATGACATCGCCTGGCTGAACAGTTACAACATCGGGTTCAAATGTCATCGAGTAAGCCTCAACAACGTGCGTCTCTGCTACGGCAGGGAATATGAATAAAAGGGGTAATAAAATAGTTAATTTTTTCATCTGTTACTTTCTCCTATGTAAAACGTTTCTAATACTACTCCAAAACCAGCTATATTCAAAAAAAAAATCGGGATTATTTTTTTTCACAGTAGGAAGCGCGTTTATAGAGCAATGCAAGCCCACCCGCTGTAATCATGCCACCTGCAGGCGCATAAAAGCGCCAAATCAGCAAATCGCCTGCTGTGCTACTTACTTGCTTTATAGCCAGTATATACAGATGGCATCAAATCAAGAAAGATACTTCTATAGCCTTTCGAAGGCATGTTGATGATACCTGCGACTCTAAGCGCAATTGCAAAGCCTACTGCGCCTGCAATTTCTGCTGCTGCGATATTAAATTTTATAGTAATCATCCCCTTTATAGAAACGGACAGGGAGGGATTCGAACCCTCGATACGCCGAAGCGTATACTAGTTTTCGAGACTAGCGCATTCAACCGCTCTGCCACCTATCCAAGCGAGCTGTATTTTAGCAAGTTGCGGACTGTAACGCAGTGCATAAGCCTTCAGGATTATTGGTCCCGATTCGAAACGTGCGACCTTTAGGCAGTCTAACCTCTACTGCATCTAGACCAGAGACGTTGTACAACCATCCATGCGGCGTTAACCGAATCCCCCAGCCATACCACCAAGAGTTTCGGACTTGTTTTACGGATTGAATATCAATCAACAAATAGCTCTTCTTCCAGAAACCCGGTCCAAAAAAATGACGCAGTTCTTCACCATCAACTTCAACAGTGAGCGAACTGAAAAGCCACAGTAGTACAATAAAGAAAATGTCAATACCATAAAGCGAATATCCTACGGGGCCATTCCAGCCGGCTATCCCTGCTGTCACAAAACTAAGCGCAATAAACATTGCAACTATGATCCTAATTAAAGTCCCTTTTTGCGTATGCTGATACTGCATCAGTAAATAGTACCATAACGCCCCTTACTACAATTCCGCTTTCAAAGCGATAACTTTAACAAGTAAAGCCAATAAAAAACCGGCTTGTCTTGCGACAAGCCGGTTCAAGAATCTAAGATTCAATCCTTACATTACGGAGTCCAGTTTGCAATCAAGACCAAGAGATCAAGAACGTCAACCGTACCATCTGTATTCATATCGCTAATACAAGCCCCACTGCATGGACCCCACTCTGCGATTACGATAAGAATATCAAGAATGCCAACAACTCCATCTCCATCTAAGTCGCCAGTGACTGGCGGATTGATAATTATGATGTCATCTTCACCAATGATAGTACCTTGGTTATCTACCTCTGATGCGTAGATGATGTACCCATTAGTGTTAAGGGTTGCACCTGCTGCAACATTGAGGGATTCTGTGTAGATCACCTCAGCCAGGAAGTCATCGCAATCATTTTCACGAGTATCGGTAAGCACAACGTGTGAACCAACTGCGATATTTAATGAACCAATTGGATATGTGCATCCAAATGCTGGGCTAAGTGCGTCCTCGGTAGGACCATAATCTCCACTCATGACTTCAACAAATTGTTCGCCATCATGTCCATTGAGTTTTAGAGTTGCTTCGTTCATTACGAACATTGCACTGTCGTTGATTGCAACATCAAAGTTGCCACCTACTGAAATACTCCAGTTTGGATGCGGCATCAAGATGCTTGCATTTTCACCGGCAGCGTAGTTGCCCGCAACTCTCATGCCATCGCCAGCATTCGGCTCATCAGAACCTCCACGAAGACCAGGTCCTCCATCAACTTCACCAAGAATAGTTCCGTTATTGGTGAGATCTCCAAGCACATATAGAATACCACGGTGAATTGCCATTAAATTATCATTAACCACATCGTTACTCACGAGCAAGTCATCAGTTGCCCGAACTGTGCCACGATTCTCAAGATTTCCATATATATCCACAGTGCCAGTGAGAGTCCCATCCACTGTCAATTGATTAACGTAAATCGCTGACCCTTCGGCGCATGTCCAACTGCCATCACCTTCCAAATCGCCGGATGTACCCAACTCACTACTCATTCGAAGGCTAACATCATTCAGAAGTGCAGAAGGGCCTGAGTCAATTTCAAGAGCAGAGTCTCTATACACAGTCGTTAAACCATCAACATAAAGTTGAGATTCAGTTGAAACTGTTGCAGTACCTGATGTGCCCGAGCGTAAATCATTTAAGTGTGATCCCGGATTGACGATAAGGCTCGCCCCTGAATGCATATAGAATGAAGTGCCGTCTACATTGCCTATACGAACATCAATATCAATCGCCTTGCCAGAGTAATCAACATCAACATTAGAATTTATATGAGCCGCATCAACCCAAATAATGTCATTATCATTTGAATCATGGATGGCATCATCTATCCAACTATAACCAATCCCTTGAGTAGTGTTGTATGCAAATAAATCTTCACAAGCATCTGGCACACCATTGTCATCCCAGTCTTGAAGATCTTCGCATTCATCTGGAACACCGTTACCGTTACAGTCACTGAATTTTTCGCACTCATCTGGAATGCCATTGTCATTACAGTCGTCGAATATTTCGCAATCATCCAGAATGTCGTTGCCATTACAGTCGCCTGTAGGCATTTCACATTCGTCAGGTGTGCCATTACTATTACAGTCAGCTGAAGTACCATTAGCAATGTCATCATTATCATCAATGCCGTTTCCATTACAGTCAGGAAATTCACATTCATCAGGAATACCATTGCCATTAGCATCGATACTTGAACCATTTACAATATCACAACCATCATCAACACCATTGTTGTTACAGTCAGTAATTGTTGGATACCAAACCGTTAATTCACCGGTTGCTTGCCAAGTCGTTCCAGTATTGTCTTTGCCTTGAAACAATGCGCCCATATAGACTGAATCTAGTTCACCGAACACGGTCACGCGTGAAACGAGTACACCATATTTGTCTTCACAATTTTGGTTTGTAAACATAATTGGTTCACCCTGCGTATCGTCAGGAGTCACAAACCAAAGACCATTGTCGGTGTATACATCGCCACCATTATCTTCAAAGTTTGCCCAGTCAACACCAATAGTTTGCAACGCATTGTTGCCATAAGGAAACCCTGTGCTGTCCATTGCGCCGACAGTGACAAAACTATCAAATTCCAAACTTGGAAATGATGAGTAAAGTGCTGGGTTAATACTTACAGATGTTGGGCCACCAAATGGGTTTTGGTAAAAGGTGCCTGAAGTTGCAAGGCGTTTATCATTAATTCCGTCTCCAGCAACTGCGTCGAGACGTTCGTCGCTGTTAAGGACAAGATAAAATTCAATAGTCCAGTTAAAGTCGCCAGCGACCGCATTAGTCTCGACGACACGATAATCCATTCCTTGAAATGTAAATTGTCCACTTGCAGCAGTGCCACAAATAAGCGAACTTGCAATTCCAAGTCCTAACATAGCATGAGTTTTCATTCTCTTTTTCTCCTCTTCATTCAGCAAATTACAAATTGAATACATTTAATACACGTGAAAAAATGCATCATCTCTCTTCATGTATATTCCAATGTACTTAAAATACACAAGTCATGTCCAATAAAAACTTGCTTTTTTTGATGAAACATATAAAAATGAGCTACATTTAATTTCTAGGACCAAAAAAATGCGCTTGAGTTAATAGTATTGATGAAAAAAAGACAGCCCCCAGTCCGTTAGGACTGAGGGCTGAAAAAGCTGGCAATAACCTACTTTCCCGCTGAGCAGTATCATCGGCTGTCAAGACTTAACTTCTGAGTTCGGGATGGGATCAGGTGTATCCCTTGACATATGTTCACCAACAACGCAAATCATTATCGGTAGACAATGATTCACAAAAGTTCTTCGCCGCCGCTAAGCGACGAAGAACAAAGTGTTCATGTATGACTGTCACTGCCGCGAAACAAGTTTCGCTCTCTGTGACGGTCATGTTTTATAGTAGTAAATGGCATTCACCATACGTCGATTGAACCGTGGTGATTCAATCTTGATACATTTTGAGTGCGCGATCTGTCAATATTGTTACAAGTCGTTTGACCTGCGACCGTGATTCGACAAATGTCGAAGCCCGGTCGGCATGACAAGATCTTTGACCGTTAGTACCGCTTTGCTAAACATATTTCTATGCGTACACATGCGGCCTATCAACCCGGTAGTCTTCCGGGGGTCTCTCATTCTAAAGAACATGCATTACTCATCTTTAGGGGGGCTTCCCGCTTAGATGCTTTCAGCGGTTATCCCTGCCTCACTTAGCTACCCAGCGATGGACCGAGCGGTCCAACTGGCACACCAGGGGTGAGTCCTTTCCAATCCTCTCGTACTAGGAAAAGATCCTTTCAATAATGCAACGCCCACAGCAGATAGGGACCGACCTGGCTCACGCCGGTCTGAACCCAGCTCGCGTACCGCTTTAATGGGCGAACAGCCCAACCCTTGGGACCTCCTACAGCCCCAGGATGCGATGAGCCGACATCGAGGTGCCAAACCGCTCCGCCGCTATGGACGCTCGGGAGCGATAAGCCTGTTATCCCCGGGGTACCTTTTATCCGTTGAGCTACAACCCTTCCACACGGGATTGCAGGATCACTAGAGCCCTCTTTCGAGACTGTTTGTCCTGTATGACTCACAGTAAAGCTGGCTTGTACTCTTACATTCAACACACGGTTTCCATCCGTGCTGAACCAACCATTGCGCTCCTCCGTTACCTTTTAGGAGGAGACCGCCCCAGTCAAACCGCCCAGCATACATGGTCCCCCGCCCAGCTTCATGGGAATCGGGGTTAGGCCACAAACTAGCACAGGGTGGTATTTCAAGAATGGCTCCACCAAGTCCGAAAACTCAGCTTCAAAGCCTCCCACCTATCCTACGCAGTACAGGTCCATGACCAATATATGCCTGCAGTAAAGGTCCACGGGGTCTTTCCGTCTTGCTGCGGGTAGGCGGCATCTTCACCGCCACTACTATTTCACCGAGTCGGTTGTGGAGACAGTGCTCCAGTCGTTACTCCATTCATGCACGTCGGAACTTACCCGACAAGGAACTTCGCTACCTTAGGACCGTCATAGTTACGGCCGCTGTTTACCGGTGCTTCAGTCGCGAGCTTCGCCCGAAGGCTAACCCACTCCCTTAACATTCCGGCACCGAGCAGGCGTCACACTGTATACGTCCACTTGCGTGTTCGCACAGTGCTGTGTTTTTGATAAACAGTCGCCAGAGCCTTTTCTCTGCGCCCTCTCTTGCGAGTAGGGCCCCCTTATTGCGAACGTACGGGGTCAATTTGCCTAGTTCCTTCACAACCGTTTTCTCGAGCGCCTGAGGCTATTCGCCACGCCTACCTGTGTCAGTTTTAGTACGGGCATTGTGTTTGTCACCGGACGGCTTTTCTTGGAACCTATCCACCCTGCAACGGCCTCAAGGGCCTGGACGCTTCACTGTCCCACAGAACTTCAAGATCCGTCACGCCGGATCAACCGCACACAACGGGGCAGGAATATTAACCTGCTGTCCATCGACTACGCCTTTCGGCCTCGCCTTAGGACCCGCCTAACCCTGGGCGGATTTACCTTCCCCAGGAAACCTTAGGCATTC
>NZFX01000076.1 GCA_002689385.1 Phycisphaerae bacterium | reverse complement strand
AGGTACGTTGTTGCATTAGGATAGAACGTTTCAAGCGTTTCAAGGTGTCCGTCACCAAAAGCGACAACGCCTTTCCAGTCCGAGCTAATTCCGTGGAATAAGTTCGCTTTGGAGTACTTGCTGTTTATGCCCTCGGCTGGACCACGTGTACCAATAAGTGCAAACGCAGAAGCGCCGACTTTCCAGTTGCGTGGCTTGCGTTTGCCTGTTAGAGGCATGATGCCGTAGCTGTTGTTGCAGTTGTTTTCAAGGTCAGTCTCAAACTCCTGATCCCAGAACACGCCTGGTGCTGTTGAAGAACTAGCATCAAAAACATCGTAGTCGTACTCTTCCATTGGAGCCACCCATTCACTTTGCTCAGTTGGAGCAATGAGAATATCTGGCGTAAAAAGGTTTTGCATGATGGACATGGAAAGCATTGAAGCATGGTCATTCACGCTGATGTCTTCCGGTCCGCGACCCTTGATATAGTTGCCTGTGCCTGGGTCTGCAAGTCGTTGTTGCAAGCCTGGGATTGGGAACATGCCGTTGTGGGTTGGTGACCAGAATGAAAAACCACCATAGATGGCCTTTACTTGCGACTGGTCTTTTGTGAGCATGGCTTCAGCACGAGCTCGGCCGAGTGCTGGCATCAAGATGCTCAACAACAAGGCAATGATTGACATTACAACGAGTAGCTCGATAAGGGTGAAGCCCTTTTTGTTAGTTTCGTATTTCATAAAATGAAAACTCCTGTTTGAAAAAAGTTACGGATAAAGGATATCGCTTGTAGTTAAGACGTCAGTTTTAGTGGATTGCACATTGAGTACCATCCAAACATCGCCAGAAGCACCACCTGGATTACCAAGGCCAGTGCCATCAAGTGAGTAATCGCCGAAGTCAGCTTGGAAACTGTTATCAGGTACGTTTACAAGGTCATCTTGAGGTTTGTACATGATTTCGTCGAACCAAAGTGATTTTGCATAGTGCGAAGAACCATCAGCGGATGCATAAATACCTTCCCATTTTTTAGGTGGGCCGTAAAGTTCAAGCGTTGGTGATTTTGAAAAATTGTCACCATTGATGTCAGCAGCGGCTGCAATTTGAGGGCCACGACTCGAGAGGATGACGTTGTGATGGTCGCCATTTGTCCAAACGTTCTTGATGCGCTGGCCACAGAGTGCAAGGTTTGCGTAAGAAGTGTGACAAACGTCTTCGACGCCGCCAGTTACTTGATCACCTTCTGCGCGACCTTCGCCCTCGATATCTGCTGAGAACATTGTGTCCCAGTAGGTATCGTTTGCAGGGTCAACCATGGTGTAATCGTATGACATTTCTGCTGCATTTGACCCTTGATCGCCTTTGGCAACAACCATAGGGTTGTTTTCGTTTGCACTAATCAAAATTGTTGGGTCGTAGTAGTTGTCGCCAATCATTGCTGAGTGCAACCAACCAGAAAGGTTAGCAGTGGTGTCTTGTGGGCCACGACCTTGTTGGTCAGTGTTGCCTTGAGCACCAAGGTAACTCCCGCCGAAAACGCCGCCGTCCATGTCACTTGGAAGACGGTTTATCATTCCAGGGATTGGGAAGCGTTCGTGCCGGTCAGATTCTGCAAAGATGGCAAAAGAAGTCACTAGACCTTTAAGTTGGCCTTGGTCTTTACGAGTTCGGGCGTTGTCAAGTGCTTTTGCTAATGCGGGTAACAATAGTCCCATCAACAACGCGATGATCGCGATGACGACGAGTAATTCGATGAGGGTAAAACCTCGAGTATTGCGTTTCATATTGAATATCTCCATTCATAAAACTTCGTATGAGAACGGGTGTGATGACATTTGGTCATTGTTTGTTTCAAGTTTTTATTGTGATGTATATCTGACTAAAAATCACAACGAACTTGAACAAACACATTCCATCGGTCAGAGGAAAAAGAACGAGGGCTTGTGGTCTCATGGCCACAGTTCCTCGTAGCAACTTCCATCTATTCATTGATATAGACAAAGGTCGCCGCCTTGCCAATGCCACCAACAAGGTGTTTTTGGCGTTGAAATGGCGACCAGTGCGGCGAATGATATGCTCTTACGTCCAAAGAAACGTTCGAGCGGAGATAAGTGCGGTCAACTGAATCGCTAAAATAAAGTTGCCACGCCGGTCAGCCCCCCTTTTGTAATGCCCCCCAAGATACATATATCTATACATCTTTGGGGGGGTAGAAGATGCAGTCAAGTCTAAAAATTGTAGAAAAATAAGAGAAAAATCGGTTGGTCCGATAAAACACGGTGTTTTGCTGCCCAGGGTTTTATGAAGTAGAAAAGACAGCTTCGACTTCTACAGTTGCGCCAAGTGGTAATCCTATAGAACCCATGGCTACACGGGTGTGGGCACCTTTGTCGCCGAAGATCGAAACCATCAAGTCGCTGACACCGTTGGCAATGGTCGAGTGTCCATCGAATCCAGCGTCCGAGGCGATGTAAACGCGTAATTGAAGTAAGCCGGTTAAACAATCCACACCGCCTGCGGCACTTCCAGCAACAGCGAGTGCGTTCAGCCCACAGCAGGCTGCGGCTTTGGTCGCGGTTTCAATGGACTGTGCACTTGGCACGGAACCTGAATATAAAAGTTCACCGCCAACCATTGGAATTTGCCCGCTTGTGCGAATCTCATTTCCAACTTTAATTGCGGAGATGTAATTTGCCACAGGCGATGGTGCTTCTGGAAGAGTGATACCTAATTCTTGTAGTCGTTGTGTAATCATGTTTCTCATTCTATAAAAAAATTCCATAAGAGTCCTAAAGGGGTGTCTGACCCCAGGAATTAGGCACGCAGAATCAGGCACCTGACCTCAGGGGAAAGTGGTGGTATGATTCCGCCCATGCAACTTTATATAGATACAGCAAATATGGACGAAATTAACGAAGCTGCCTCTTTGGGCGTTCTTGATGGCGTGACGACGAACCCAAGCTTGATTGCAAGGGAAGGCGTCGATTTTCACACCCGCATGTCTGAAATATGTGCGGTCGTCTCTGGTCCTGTTAGTGGAGAAGTCGTTTCACTAGAACACGACAGCATGATTGATGAAGCAAATGATCTTCTTCAAATTGCAGACAATATCGTGATTAAACTTCCATGTACTGTGGATGGGATGAAAGCATGCAAAACGCTTTCAGATAGAAATATCCGTACGAATTTAACGCTCTGCTTTCAACCATTGCAAGCAATGATGGTAGCGAAAGCTGGAGCATTTTTAGTCAGCCCATTCCTTGGACGAATCGACGATATCGGTGGGGATGGTATGGAGTTGATTCAGCAAATCAGGACCATCTACGACAACTATGGTTACACCACAAAAATCCTTGCGGCATCTATTCGGCACCCTTTGCACCTTGTGCAGTGTGCGCTTATAGGAGCAGACGTGGTAACGGTCCCAATGAAAGTCATCAAACAGATGATGAATCATCCGTTAACGGATAAAGGGCTCGAGGGATTTCTTGCAGACTGGAATGCGCGTAAGCAATAAGCAGTAGTTACTTCAGCGATAAAAGCCAAAGAACGAGCAGGATAATATTTAGAACACCGCTTCCGATGAGCATGGGGAGCAACATGGAAGAAAGATCTGAACCGCCAGGTTTAGCTTCACTTTGTTGCATTGGCGCATCGCTAGAAGTGGCTTTTGCGACTTCGGCAAGTTTTGCAAAATCAAGTGTCGGCTGTGCATACTGAGGCGATCTTCCGCTTACCACTGCATCTAAATCTTCAATGAGATCCGAAGCATTTTGGTACCGCTGCGAGACATCTTTCGCCATCATCATCTCGATTACCTGTGAAAAACCCGCAGAGAGCGAAGAGTTGAGATGGTCTGGCGGAACAAGGTCTTCTTTTAGGTGGCGATGCATTACATCGGAGGGGTTTTTGCCTGAGAAGGGCACTTTGCCTGTGACCATGTGATACAGCGTTGCGCCCAAACCATAAATATCTGCAGCGGGGGTGATTTCTTTTTTCCCTCGAATTTGTTCAGGGCTAATGTAATACGGCGTGCCGTATGCTCTGCCTGCTTCTGCTTCAGCTGCTTCTGCATCATCAACTGCACGCGCCAAGCCAAGGTCGGCGAGTTTTACATCACCGTTGTTTGCAATCATAATATTTTTTGGTTTGATATCGCGGTGAATGAAACCTACTTTGTGTGCATGTTGGAGTGCTTGAGCAACTTGCCGAATAATTGGCAACGCTTCTTGCTCTGACAATTGTTTCTTCTCGACAATTTGTTCGTACACAGTGTCGCCGTCGACGTATTCCATCACGAAATAGTGGTATTCTCCGGACTGACCCACGTCGTACGCTTGCACGATGTTTGCATCATTTAGTTTTGCTGCCGCTCGGCCTTCTTTATAAAACCGTTCGAGGAAGTCTTCGTTTTCAGAAAACTTTTTTGGTAAAACCTTGATAGCTACCGGTCGATCTAAACTTTCTTGTTGTGCGAGAAAAACAGTTGCCATCGCGCCTGCGCCGAGTTTTCGAATAATTCGATACCCTTGAATGCGTTGCGTTGATTTTCGAGTATCGAAATCTGTTTGAAGGCGGTCGAGTTGTCGTCGTGTGACAAACTGATGGTTCACCAGTACGTCGCCTAGGGTGTGACCAGTCGCATTCCCTTCAGCGTCTTGAAGAAGGCTCGTGCATTCGCTTAACTCTTCTTGAGTAACGAGACCGTTGTCGACTACGAGCTTTCCTAAAATAGTTTCAAAACCAAATGTTGAAGCGCCGGGAGAGCCCGCTTTATCGTTAGAACTCGTGGTTGGTTTGGTATCTTCGGCAGTACCAGAGTCAGAATTGTGTTTTTGTTCTTTGGTCATTTGAGTCTTATTTGTAACTATTGATCATGATTGTACGCTTGTCAAGCGAGAGAATGTATGTTTTATTCGATTCATGTTTTGGGCGGTACGGTAGTATGCTCAAACTATGAATAAAACGAGACATCAGACGGCACGAGCAAACGCGTAATGTGTGCATGGAATGCACCATTGATTTTGGCGAGCGGTTCACCAAGGCGAGGGGAATTGCTTGCAGAGGCGGGGATTGAAGCGATTCCATGTCCGCCAATTATTGATGATGGTGTGTATACATGTGGCTCTATGGATGTAAAAACATGGGTGCGAACCCTAGCGGTGTTAAAAGCACAACATATTCTACAAAGAAATATCGCGTTTTCTGGAACAATCCTTGCGGCGGATACTGTTTGTGTTGTGGATGGTGGCATCTTTGGTCAGCCAGCCAATGTTCACGAAGCGAAAAAAATGATTCAGCAAGTATTGAACCGAGCGCACGATGTTTGCACTGGCTGGTGCTTGCTTTCCATTGAAGATACACGATTGCATTGTGCTTGCGAAGTCGCAACAGTAACGATCGGTGCAATTGCAGAACAAGAGATAGATGCATACATTGCGACAGGAAACTGGCGCGGAAAAGCGGGAGCCTATAATTTATCTGAACGCGTTTCGGCAGGATGGCCGATTACTTGTGATGGCGACCCGACAAGCGTTATGGGATTACCAATGCAGCGATTACAAAAAGAATTACACGACATCCAAGGCAAAGCGTAAATGAAATCTCCACTTCCGAGCTGGCTTGATGTTTTGACAATACCACTTTCGTGGATGTACGGTGCGATTGTTCGTGTGCGGAATGCACACTACGACAAACAACAAAATGTGAAGCGAGTTTCGCTGCCAGTGATCGCAGTTGGTAACGTGACAGTTGGGGGAACTGGCAAGTCACCATTAGTCCGATGGATTGTTCGTAGATTGCGTGCAAATGGGTATAACCCTGCAATTGTTATGCGCGGGTATAAAGCGGTAACTCCAGAGCTTGCAGATGAAGCGGTCGAGTACAAAGAAAAGTTTGGTGAGATAGATGTCATTGTGGGCGGTAATCGCTATGAACACATTCTTGCGTACATTGAATCAGGCGGTAGCGCAGACTGTTTAGTTATGGATGACGGATTTCAGCATCGCAAATTGCATAGAGACCTTGACATTGTTGTATTAGATTTTTTACGCGATACCTTTTCGCAACGCATGCTGCCAGCTGGATGGCTTCGCGAACCGATTTGGGGACTGCAACGGGCTGATGCAATAGTGGTGAGCCATGTGCAAAGTGCAGATCCAGATTACGCAGAAGAAGTAAAAGAATGTTCGGGCAGCGAGCCGATCGCTTGGGCAGAGCACCACTGGACGAGGCTGCAAGTGCACGACGCCACGGGATTAAGCGAGGAAGCGCTTAATTGGTTGACAGGCAAGTCGGTGGCTATTCGATTGGGGATTGGGTACCCAGGCCCTGTCATTGAAGCACTTGTGCGGCTTGGCGCAAAAATCGCAAAGCAACTTCCAGCGAGTGATCATCAGCCATTTTCAAAAACTGAAATTGCAACACTCGTTGCGACATCACAAAATGTAGATGCAATCGTCATGACTTTAAAAGATTGGGTAAAGGCGCGAGATGTTATGGACGTCGCAACATTGCAGTGCCCAATTGTTGTGCCCAACCTCGTGCTCGACATTGTTGAGGGAGCGGATGCGTTAGAAGCGCAACTCCTCTCTGTTTTCAATATACGATAGACAGTGCGCGTCCAAGAACTGCGCAGATAAGGAATTGTTTTGACAAAAATGCAAAAAGAATATAGTTTAAGAAGAGCAAGAGTTGCAAACGAACTTAAGCGTAGCGCTGGACTCGTCTTTGCGGGTAACGCAGATGCGCACTTAGAAAGTTCTTGGCGGCCGCACGCACACTTTGAATATTTAACTGGCATCACAAACGAATCGGGCGCGGTGCTACTGCTTGACCCTGCACATTCCGTTGCATCAAGGCGAGAGATTTTGTTGCTTCCTGCACGTGACCCCGAGAAAGAACAATGGGATGGTTTACGACAATCTATAGGAAGCGCTTTGCGGAATGAAACCGGTTTCGCAACCATCATGCGAACGTCTGCGTTGCCTATGTTGTTGAAAGACGTCGCATCAAGAGTAAAACGGTTTTCGACGTTAATGCCAACTGCTGGAGTGGGCGAAGAAATTTCAAAAGATCTAGCCATCTGGAACGACGTCTGTTTGCGTACACCAGGGTGCGAAATACTTGATTCCACAAATACTATTCCAACGCTTCGCAGTGTGAAATCACAAATTGAAATTGCAGTTATTCAGGAAGCAGTCGATATGACTGCAAGCGGTTTTGCGAGAGCAATGCGATTTGTTACTCCTGGCGTGAACGAGTATAAAGTTCAAGCAACACTCGAACACGAGTACGCGATGGCGGGAGGGCGGGGTTCGGCATTTCCACCCATTGTGGGCGGCGGGTTGAACAGTACAGTGTTGCATTACAAAGAAAATGACCAAGACCTAGTCGAGGGTGATTTAGTGTGTATTGATTCAGGCGCGTTCCATTCGGGCTATGGCGCAGATATTTCTCGAACGATTCCTGTGTCGGGCAAATTCACAAAGCGGCAAAAAGAAATATATGAAATAGTGCTTCGTGCAGAAGAAGCGTCTATTCGTGCAGTGAAGCCGGGTGTTACGCTTTCAGAGCTCGACGCAGTCGCTCGAAAAATAATCACAAAGGCGGGGTTTGGTGATTATTTTATTCATTCCATTGGCCATCATCTCGGCTTGGAAACACACGACACTTGTGGGCCGATTGGTCCGCTGAAAAAAGGAGCGGTCATCACAATTGAACCGGGCATTTATTTACCAGAGGAAGCGATCGGTGTTCGGATCGAAGACGATATCGCGGTGACAGAAAAAGGGTATAAAAATTTATCAAGAGCAATTCCAAAATCAGTGTCCGCGATCGAAGAAGCGATGCGAGGACAATAGCGTTTTGGATTTTTCTAACGAGGCAAAAATATCAGATGCGGCGTGGTCATTTTTGCGTTCAAACACGACTGCAACGTTGAAGTTCGGCGAACATGCACACGACTTGTCGTATGTGATATCACCAACGGGCGCGTTAGTTATCCCTGCGATGATTGCAATGTTGCAACCGTGCGATACGGTTATGTTTATCCCTGATTACAGCGAAGATTGCATGGAAATGCATGTGTCTTTGTGTCAGTTTTCACCAACGGGTGAGCAGGGCGTGCTCGCGGATCGGTGGAATGTGTATCACGGAGAATCACCAGATGTGCAATGGGCCCTCGTGGACATTGATGCTGCTCGGTATCACGAGATGTTCATCGATGGTGAAACTTTGTGCAGAGAGAATCCGCTTGCAGATATAGAACCATCTGTTTGCAAAGAACTGAATACGCAACACCAAGACGCTGTGCGAGCAACGTGCTTTGCAAAGACAAACGTTGACGTGAAAGAACCATTTGTGGTTGGAGTTGACCCGCTTGGCGTTGATATTCGTGCACCATTTGGCATCGTCCATATTCCGACATCAGTGCCGTTTGCATCGCCTGAAGACGTTTTTGCGCTATTTGCCTGACTCAAAATTGTTGTTTCAATACTCTCGCCCAACCATGTGCTTTTCTTTTTTAAAGTGACTATCACTTTGAAAAAGAAACATTGATTAGGTCGGGAGCCAGATTTGTTGTTGAGCAACGGCCTGAATGCGGAACATCGCATCGCCATTGATGGTAGTGCACCCTGCATCTAGGGCTTGTTTGATTAGTGGTGTCTCTTTCGGTTTGTAGACTGTGTCGATAACCGTCATAGAAGAGCAGAGTTGAAACTCGGGCAGCAGTGCCACTAGTGGGTTGCCTTGTTCATCATCTCCGCCTTCCATCCCAGCCGGCGTACAATTGATTATGGTATCAATAGCAGCAACATCATTTGTTGCTTGCGAGCACCCAAGGCCTTGTGCGAGTTTTTTGGCTTGGTCTTGTTTTCTTGTCGCGACAAACACTTCAGCGCCTATATTTTTCATCGCTACGATTGCTGCTCGAGCGACTCCGCCTCCGCCGAGAATGGCAACGCGCTTTGCATTCGGCGCAAGTTGTTCAAGTGCTTGAATGTCTGTGTTTTTCCCAATGAGTTTTCTGTCGCAAACGGATACGGTATTTGTTGCACCAGATACAGCACAGTTTGCATCTGCATCATTGAGCAACTTGTACATATTTTCTTTGTGCGGTATGGTTACGCTTGCGCCTGCGAAGTCTAACTCAGTCATATGTGACAATTCCAATACCGTCGCCTTGAGGTGTTCCCAGCCGCTGGGAATTGGCAACGGAAGATATACAGCATTCTTGCCTGCTACTTTAAACGCATAATTGTGAAACGCTGGGCTTGCAGAATGTGCGACGTTGTTACCGATGACCCCATACACTTTAGTTGCACTATCTATCTCTTTAAAATGATAGAGCGACCACAACTCTCTTGTTGTTGGCTGGCCAGGCGCTGTGACTTCTTGGCCATCCACCGAGGCGTACACCGCAAACGCACCGAATTTTGGTGCGAGCACTCGGCTCATCAAGCCATACTCGCCCATGCACATTGCAATCATGGGTTGTTGGCGCGTTTGGAGTAGTGAAAATGCTTCAAGGTTATCACGCAACGAACGTGCACGCCAAACCATTTTGACAATAGAAACACCTGCTACGGATTGCATTTCGCTCGCTCGTTTGAGAAGGTCTTTTGGTCTTCCATTTATATCGTGCCACGAAAGAATAACATCGGTGTGTTCACTTGCAAGCGCATCGAGAAGCAATGGATGATGCGAAAGCGTTTCATGTTCTATGTCGATGTAACGAGGTGGTGTCTCGCAATGTAATGCAACGCGGTACATCGCAACGCGTTCGTCTTCTTCACCCTCAAACATCCCGCCTTCTGCAACACTTCTGCAGGTAACAACAGTTGGCAGTGGAGATAACTTTAGTAATTCAGGCAACTGGTTCGTTACTTCATCGAGCGTCATGCCATCAATGCGTATTTCAAGCAAGTCGGCGCCATCAAGTTGTTCCGGCATACACGCGTGCACAGAAGCGATGACAAGTGTCATGAAGGAGTGATTTCCTTTGCTTTATCGGCAAAGGCATCATGGGCGGCTCGGACAACATCCATTGTTGCCCCACCGAACGCGTTAAGAAAAGCAGAAGCAATTTCGAATCCAACAGCATTTTCCATAACGACACTTGCTGCGGGAAGAGCACAAACGTCTGAGCGTTCATAGTCGCTTCTTGCAGGTTTTCCTGTTTGCAAATCAACACTATCCATACCTTGCAATAAAGTTGCAATTGGCTTCATGGTTCCGCGGACGACAATCGGCATGCCGTTGCTCATTCCACCCTCTATGCCACCAGCGTGATTTGTCGGCCTTGTAAAACCGAAGTGGCATGCGTCACGGTTGTCTTTGCTAAACACAATAGGGTCGTGTACTTTTGAGCCAAATCGCCATCCGCATTCTGCGCCTAGGCCTATCTCAACGGATTTGAAGGCTTGGATGCCGACTACGGCACCTGCAAGTTTTGCGTCTAATTTTTCGTTCCACTGTACGCATGATCCAAGCCCAGGGGGGCATCCAAAGACATGGGTTTCGCACAAGCCCCCAACGGTGTCTTTATTTTCTTTTGCAGATCGGATGTGTGCAATGATTGCTTTACAGGAGGCATCATCTGGGCAATAGGTAGAAGAGTCATCTCGCAAGTCGCGAATTGCTCTCCAGTTTTCAGGGGAAACTTCCGTGGGCGCAACAACATCAAGCATGCCACGAACAAAACCAAACACCTCAATATCAAATGCACGAAGTAGGCAACGTGCAATTGCTCCGGCGCAGGTTCTTGCAGCGGTCTCACGTGCGCTTGCACGTTCGAGTGTGTTTCGGCAGTCATTTGTCAACCATTTAAGGGACCCAGCAAGATCAGCATGTCCAGGCCGTGGTTTATGAATAGGCGGTGTTGCATTGAGGTCATCAAGGCGACTGTCTTTGTTCGCAATTTGGGCAATAAGTGGCGCCCCAGTCGTTTTCCCAAGCCGCACTCCGGAAAGGAAAGTAACAGAGTCGGTTTCAATTGCTTGTCTTGCGCCTCGCCCATATCCGCCTTGCCTTCTTGCAAGTTCGTTGTTTATAAAATCAATATCAAGAGAGATTCCAGCAGGCAATCCCTCAATAAATGCGATGCCACATGGGCCGTGTGATTCGCCAGCAGTCTTGCAAGTTAATGTCATACTTCTGATTGTACGATTACTTTGCCTTTGGTGCCTTTGTAAACAATAAATCTCCGTTCTTTTCCTGTACTTCGATGGAGTCACCGGACTCGTAATTGCCATTGAGGATTCCTGTTGCGATGGGGTTTTCAAGCCGGGTCTGAATAACTCGCTTTAATGGCCGAGCACCAAATTGAGGGTCGTAACCTTCATCGCACAATGCTTCGATTGCTTCAGGCATTAAATCAATGCAAAGTCCGCGGTCTGCAAGTCGCCCGCGTAACAAGTGTAATTGTATTTCTATAATTCCACTAAGTTGCTCGCGGGTAAGCTGGTGGAAGACGATGGTCTCATCAATTCGATTTATAAGCTCAGGGCGTAACGAACGCTTAAGGATTTCAAGAACTCGTTCTCGAATCGCAGAATCGCTCTTTTCTGCCTCGCTCATCGCGAGCAATTCAGAAGAACCGAGATTACTTGTCATGACAATAATCGTGTTTTTGAAATCAATTTTTCGGCCGTGCCCATCTGTGAGATGCCCGTCATCAAGCACTTGAAGCAACACATTTGAAACGTCTTCATGTGCTTTTTCCATTTCATCGAAGAGCACAACAGAATATGGTCGCCGCCGAACCGATTCAGTAAGTCGCCCACCTTCTTCGTAGCCGACATAGCCAGGAGGTGCGCCAATCAATCGTGCGACAGCATGTTGCTCCATATACTCGCTCATGTCGATACGGATTAACGCTTCGTCGGTGTCAAACAAAAATTCCGCAAGTGCCTTGCACAACTCCGTTTTTCCCACACCCGTTGGACCAAGGAATAAGAACGATCCAATTGGTCTGGATGCTTCGCCTAGTCCTGCACGGTTTCTTCGTACCGCTTCCGATACTGCTAAGACAGCTTTTTCTTGCCCGACAATTCTAGAGGCGAGTGACTCTTCCATGCGAAGTAACTTGTCGCGCTCACCTTCCTCGAGTCGTGTTGCAGGAATACCAGTCCACCTTGCGACGACCTCTGCGATTTGCTGGGCATCCACTTCTTCGCGGACCATGTTCAGTCCTTTTTCGCGTCGTTCTTTTAATTTTGCTTCTGCGCTCTGCAATCGCTCGTCAAGTTCGCGAAGTTCGCCGTACTGAATTCGTGCGGCAGTTTCTAAGTCGCCACTTCTTTGTGCTTGTCCAAGTTCGGTTTGTTTCGAATCAATTTCAGTTTTGGTTGCACTAATTTCTTCTAACTCTGCTTTTTCAATATCCCAACGCGAAGTGATTTCATTATTTTGTTCACTGAGCTCGGCAATTTCATGAGTGACCTTGCCGAGTCGTTCTTTGGAATCGATGTCTTTTTCAACCTTTAATGCTTCGCGCTCAATTTCAAGTTGCATAATTTTTCTGCGAAGTTCGTCAAGTTCTGCAGGCATTGAATCGTTTTCTATACAAAGTTTACTCGATGCTTCATCAAGCAAGTCGATCGCTTTGTCGGGCAAAAACCGGTCAGCAATATATCGGTGACTTAACTGTGCAGCAGCAACAAGTGCACCGTCTTGGATGCGAATGCCATGGTGGGCTTCGTATCGTGGCTTGAGCCCTCGAAGAATGGCAATGGTGTCTTCGACAGTGGGCTGATCGACAAGGACCGGTTGGAACCTACGTGCAAAGGCAGCATCTTTTTCAATGTGTTCCCTGTACTCGTCAAGTGTTGTTGCGCCGATACAACGGAGGTCGCCGCGAGCCAGTGCTGGCTTTAATAAGTTTCCAGCGCTGACAGCACCTTCTGCTGCGCCAGCACCAATAATGGTATGTAACTCATCAATGAATAAGACGATTTTTCCTTCGCTTGAGGTTACTTCGCGAAGGACGGCTTTAAGCCGTTCTTCAAACTCTCCTCTGAACTTAGCGCCCGCGAGCAGTTGCCCGACATCAAGTGCAATAACTTTTGATGAACGCATAGATGATGGACAATCATTGTTGACGATGCGTTGTGCGAGCCCTTCAGCTATGGCAGTTTTACCAACACCGGGTTCGCCTATGAGTACCGGGTTGTTTTTGGAGCGCCGGCTAAGGACCTGCATACACCGTCGAATTTCTTCATCTCGTCCAATGACGGGATCAAGTTTTCCGTTGCGAGCAAGTTCGTTTAAGTCGATGCCGTACTTTGCTAATGCTTCAAGTTGTGCGTCTTCGTTTTCATTATTCACGTTTGTTACTCCAGATTCTTTACGGATTAACTCAATAGATTGTTCAATGTTTTCTTTTGTTACACCGCCAAGAGCGATGTAATCTTTTGCATCGCTTGTACTTTTGAAAAGTGCAAGAAGCAGGTGCTCAATGGTTGCATAACTGTCGCCCATTGCTTTTGCAAATGCTAGTGAATCGGTCAGTATGTCCATGACAGCTTGGGACGTTTGAGGTTGCGTGCCTGTGACAGTTGGCATTCTGTTTAGTTGTGCAGTAGCAAACTCAACGATTTGACCGCTGTTACCACCTGCTCGTTTGATTATGGACCGAGGCGTCCCGGTTTCGTCACCGAGTAGAACAACTAAGAGGTGGATTGGTGCAAGTTCAGCATGATCCATAGAACGAGCCAACGAAGAAGCTTGTGACAATGTTTGTTGCGCAAGTGACGTAAATTTGGACATGTCCATGATTGAATTATCACTGATGCCACGGAGAAAAGCAAAGCGATTACAACTCCATTGCGTACTTGTTTAAGGTACGATTGAAGCAACCATGAATAAGAAGAGAATCTATGTGTTTTTGCTTGTGTTAATCGCGATTGTCGCTTTAGCTTGGGCGACCCTCGTGTTCTATTTTTCAAGCCCCCTTGGCGGATCGTTGAGTCATAATTTTGGTGTTGTGCCAATCGAACGACCATTCACAGTTCTGGAACACACCTTCCGGTTGAAGAATAAGACGGGTCATGAGTTGCGATTGAAATCAGCAACGCCAACGTGTGGATGCACGACTACAGAGTGGCCTAAAGAAATTGTTCTTCCAGGTGAGGAGTTTGTGATTCCTGTTCATTTAAAGTTGCGGCGAAGCCAATTGCGAAAATCGCAGATACGCCTCGAATTTGATTCAGGCGAGTTGGCAGTGCTCCGTGTCGAGGGTGTTGGACGATTTATCCAACCCATGAGCATTTCACCCCCATCATTACCACTAAAGAGGGGCCCGCTTGGTGGAGCAAAAGGTGTCATTCGGCTTGAATGGGATGGGGCACAGCGGCCAGAAAAACCCGTGATTTCATTTCCCAATGGCGTAGTCGGCGAGTTTGATGATTGGCAGTTTTCAAGTTCAGCAGACCCACACAAAGGGATTCCCGAAATATGGACGATCCGAGTTCGCCTGACACTTGAGGACGAAGCACTTACTACGAACCAAACGGCAATCATCACAATGCCCGGACTCCCACAGTTGAAAGTTCCTGTCATCCTTGAAGATACAGCTCTTTCAGGGAGAATAAGCCTTGATTGATACGCATTGCCATCTTACAAGTAAGCAACTTATGGCCAAAGTCGATGCAGTCATTAATAGGGCAGTCCTTGCAGGCGTTACGAGGATGATTACTGTTGCTACCGATGGCGATGACGCAGTTGCAGGTAGGGCGCTTGCAAACAGTGATGAACGAGTGTTCTTCTCTTCAGGCATTCATCCGCTGCATGCAGATGGTGAATGGAAGTGGGAATATGTCCGAGAAGCGGCGAAAGACACTCGCTGTGTTGCATGGGGTGAACTTGGGCTTGATCGACATTACAACGAGCCGGATTTTGCGTTACAAAAACGACTTCTAGAAGAGCACTTGGCACTTATTGAAGAGGCAGATTCGGCAGGGGAGCAGCGTAAACGTCCTATAATAGTACACTGTCGACGTGCCGTAGACGAGTTATTGCCTATTTTTGCTGCAAGTTCAATTGAAGGAAACCGTTTTGTTTTCCATTGTTTTACGGAAACCCCAGAAGACGCTCGGAAAATCCTTGATATTGGCGCGATGCTTAGTTTTACCGGTGTCATCACGTATAAAAATGCCCCCGAAGTAGTTGCCTCAGCAGAACTTGTACCAATCGACCGAATGATGGTGGAAACAGATGCACCGTACCTTCCTCCAGAGCCCGTGCGATCGATCCGNCCAAATGAGCCAAAGAATGTCATGCACATAGCGGCGTTCTTGGCGAACCTGANGGGCATGGATTTGCTCGCTTTTGAAGCTCAGNCCGATGCCAATGCTGAGCANTTTTTNAGTATNCCATCCCTNTAAATACCATTGTAAAATAGGTTTTAGGCGGTAATTACTTTGTGAATTGATACTCAATCTCACTTGATGATATTGCTATCCACACTATCATACNTTGCTTCATGGTTTTTTCTAGACTCCCGATGTTGTGGCCTAGATTTTTAGTATCACATATAAGGCACTCAGCCTTATCATTACTTTCCTAAGACGGACGAAATATCCACCCAGACCAGCTCTTCTAACAAGGCCTGAAACATACATGACACGACAACGATTCACATTTCCACGCTGGACAAATCTAGTGTTGCCATTCATGATTGTGGCTGGAACAACAGCACCTTTGTACTTTGCAATTGTTGTTGCTTATGGCTTCAGTCCTCAGGCAACGGACGTTGGTTACATGCCAGAACAACCAATCCCCTTTAGCCACAAAGTGCATGCAGGTGAACTTGGGATTGATTGCCGTTACTGCCACAACACGGTCGAGGAAACACAACACGCTGCTATTCCTCCAACACAAACATGTATGAATTGCCACGCGCAAATTCATCCCGAAAGCACAAAGCTTCAGCCACTCTTTGAAAGTTATGAAACGGGGATGCCCATTGAATGGGTACGTGTGCACGACCTGCCGCAGTACTCCTATTTTGATCACAGCGCACACGTTACACGCGGTGTAAGCTGTGTCGAATGTCATGGCCGGGTGGACACAATGGAAGTTGTCTATCAGCATGAAACACTCAGCATGGGTTGGTGCTTGGAATGCCACCGCAACCCTGACCCACACGTGCGTAACCCAGATCTTGTTACCCAGCTTGAATGGGGCATTGATATGTCGGACGCAGAAAAAATTGCCAATAGCATCAATTGGCGTGAGATAAACAACTTGAACCCATCACAGGATTGCTCTACATGTCATCGTTGAATGAACCAAACAAAAATGGAAAAACATGGTGGCGCTCGCTCGACGAGGTTGTCGCGACAGAAGATTTCCAAACTCAGTTAAAGGATGAATTTCCTGAAGGTGCGGGCAACTTACTCGCTACTGGCGATGATCGTCGCCACTTCTTGAAAATCATGGGTGCTTCGATGGCGCTCGCAGGTCTCGGTGTTGCTGGTTGCCGAAGGTGGCCTAAAGAAAACATCGTTCCATACGCAAACCGTCCCGAAAACACGATGCCCGGAATCCCAGAACAATACGCAAGTTGTTTTGATTTTGGCGGCATTTCGCAAGGGGTGCTAGTTACGAGTAATGATGGTCGCCCAACAAAAATTGAAGGCAACCCAGAACACCCAGATAGCCAAGGCAAAACAGACGCTTTCACGCAAGCAGCGATTCTTGATTTGTATGATCCAGACCGAAGCCGCAAGGTAACATTTGAAGGCGCAGATTCATCACTCGCTGCATTTAAAGAATGGGTTGCATCCTATCTTCCAAACAATGGCGAGGGTATTGCGGTTCTAAGTGAACCGTCAAGTTCACCAACCTTTGCACGAATGCGTAAAGCGTTCATGAAGAAAA
Organism: Phycisphaerae bacterium; assembly: GCA_002689385.1. Taxonomy (GTDB): domain Bacteria; phylum Planctomycetota; class Phycisphaerae; order Phycisphaerales; family SM1A02. Next base: position 11,145 of record NZFX01000076.1, on the reverse strand, counting down.
ACCCTCAAGCGATGTGGGTTGAATACACACCGCTTGCAAACATAAATCAACAAAGCGGTTTAAACAGCGCGTTTGATGGAAACTGGATTCCAGTCCACGACATCGCAAAGGCAACGACGATTGTCTCTCTTGATGCAGATTTTCTTGGTGCTGGTCCTTTGCAAGTTCCAAACACGCGTGGTTGGGCAAACGGGCGAAAAGTAAGCCACGGCAAAATGAGCCGTGTGTGGATTGCAGAGCCAGGGCTGTCAGTCACAGGCGCAAACGCTGATGAGCGCAGCCCGATGAATCCCGCCGCTGTTGCAACTGTCGCGACTTATATTGCGAAACAAATCGCACATACAGATATGGCGATTGATGGAACAGTTGCTTTGACAGCAGAACAACAAACATGGGCAGATACACTCGTTGCTGATTTGCAACACGCAGGCAAGCATGGTTTAGTCATGGCAGGCGCAAGCCAACCAGCTTCTGTGCATTATCTTGTCGCGCAAATTAATGAAGCACTCGGAAGTGTTGGGACAACAGTTTCGTATCGTTCAGCAGGTTCAAAAGAAAATGCAACAATTCAATCGTTATCAACGGCAATGGAAAACAGTTCAGTTCAGGGTGTCATCATTCTTGGCGGAAACCCAGCGTACGATGCGCCTGCTGAATTGAACATCGCATCTGCAATTGAAGCTTTGCCTTTTTCGATTCACTTAGCGAACAATGAAGATGAAACATCGAATGTTTGTAAATGGCATGTGAATGCGGCGCACTGGCTTGAGTCATGGGGTGATGGCCTCGCAGCTGACGGCACGATTTGTGTCGGACAGCCACTTATTCAACCACTCTTTAATGGCGTGACACCTACTGAGTTGCTTGCAATTCTTGCAGGCGAAGAAGTGACGGACGGTCAAACATTAGTGCGGGCAACACTTTTTGGTGCTTCGGCAGATAACCGGAATGTGAAATGGCGCAATGCTGTACATGACGGCGTTGTTGCAAATTCAGCTATGCTCGAGAAGCCACCTGTTGCACGCAAGGCACCAAAAGGTGGAACAGTTGTTGGCGGAGTTGGCTACACAGCATGCTTTGTTCCATCGGGCGCAGTGTGGGATGGCACGCACGCAAACAATGGTTGGCTTCAAGAATTGCCAGACAGTATTACAAAATTAACTTGGGATAACGCTGCGTTGATTTCGCCAAAAACGGCAGAAGCACTTAGTGTGAAGCAAGGCGACATGTTGAAAGTTTCCGTTGGCAGCAAAAACATTTTGATTGCCGCACTGCCTGTCCCAGGAACGGCAGACGATGTTGTGATGCTTCCTCTTGGTTACGGCAGGACTTTTGAAGGCCGTATTTGCTCCGGTGCCGGCACTGACGTGTATCCGCTTCGTTCTACAAAGAACAGTTGGTCAGCACCCGCGAAAATTTCAGCAACAGGCGATACGTACCCACTAGCTACAACGCAAATGCATTTTGGTGTTGACACTACACCAGGCCATGGCGCACAAGAGCGACTTCCGTTGTTGTTCCGTGAAGGAACGCTTGATCAGTACAACGCAGATCCTGCATTTGCAAGTCATGTTGGACATGTCACGCACTCACTTTCTATTTTCGAAGAACAACAATTTGTTGGTGCTCAATACAAATGGGGAATGACCATTGACCTTTCGACATGCACTGGTTGCAACGCTTGCGTAGCGGCATGCCATGCTGAAAACAATATTCCAATCGTTGGCAAAGACCAAGTTCTGATGGGTCGAGAGATGCATTGGATTCGAATTGATCGATACTTCGCCTTTGGTACTAATGGCCACGGCGGGTACGATGGCAACGACCTCAAAGCGGTTGCAATTCAACCAATGACATGTTCACACTGTGAAAATGCACCATGTGAAGAAGTATGCCCAGTTGCCGCAACAGTTCACGACACGGATGGTTTGAACGTCATGGTGTACAACCGTTGTGTTGGAACGCGGTATTGCTCGAACAACTGCCCGTTTAAAGTTCGTCGATTTAACTACTTTGATTACTTCCGCAGAGATCCACTTCGATCAACGGGTCTACTTCAAGTGCAACCAGATTATTACGTAAAAGCGCAATCTGGCGGAAAAACGTTACGAGCGATGCAATTTAATCCAGAAGTAACTGTGCGAATGCGCGGTGTCATGGAAAAATGCACGTATTGCACGCAGCGTATTCAACGTGTAAAAATCGCTACGAAAAATGCTTGGGTTAAGAAAACGGATGCACAAAAGCAATCCGATCAGCGCGTAGCTATTCTTGATGGTTCAATCGTCACAGCCTGCGAACAAGCATGTCCAGCAGGAGCCATTGTGTTTGGCGACTTACTGGACAATGAAAGCCGCGTGTCAAAAAATCATAATGAGAAACGGTCTTACGAGATGCTCGAAGAACTGAACCTTAAATCTCGCACGAAATATCTTGCGCGATTGACGAATCCAGTTGATGGTGCCGTCAAGGCGCAAGGGGGTCATCACTAATGACAACCGCTCCTGTTAACAATCTTGAAAATACTATTGAAGATCCTTTAAATCGACCACAGTTAATTCTGAACCACAAGGACTTCGGTTCTGTGACAACGGATATCCTCCGCGCAAATGAAACGGCGAAGCCACCAAAGTCTTGGTACTTCGCGCTTGCCATTTCCTTCACCATGATGTCCATGCTTGGCGTGATGATTGGATACCTCATCTTTACTGGGGTTGGTGTTTGGGGAAACAATAACCCTGTTGCTTGGGGCTACCCGATCGTGAACTTCGTGTTCTGGGTTGGTATTGGTCACGCTGGCACATTGATTTCCGCAATTCTTTTCCTTTTTAGGCAAAAATGGCGTACTGCGATTAACCGCTTCGCTGAAGCGATGACAATTTTTGCTGTTATCTGTGCAGGCACATTCCCAGGTATTCATATCGGTCGTGTATGGCTTGCGTACTGGCTCTTCCCAATCCCAAACCAGATGGACATGTGGCCACAGTTTAAAAGTCCGCTTCTATGGGACGTGTTTGCAGTTGGTACGTACTTCACTGTGTCGCTGTTGTTTTGGTATCTAGGTATGGTGCCAGACCTTGCAACCATGCGTGACCGTGCAACTTCAAAAACAAAACAAATGATTTACGGTATCTTCTCGCTTGGTTGGCGCGGAAGTATGCGTCACTGGCACCGGTATGAACGAGCGTACCTATTACTTGCGGCCTTGGCAACACCATTGGTGCTGTCTGTGCATAGTGTGGTTTCGTTTGACTTTGCAGTTTCGCAGTTGCCTGGCTGGCATACTACGATTTTCCCGCCATACTTTGTCGCTGGTGCGATTTTCTCAGGGTTTGCGATGGTGATGACATTGGCTATTCCTGCACGGCAACTTTGGGGATTGAAAAACTTTATCACTATGCGCCACCTTGAAAACATGTGCAAGGTCGTCTTGTTCACTGGTTCTATAGTTGGCTATGCTTATTCAATGGAATTCTTCATCGCTTGGTACAGCGGTGAAATTTACGAATCATTCACCTTTATTAACCGCGCATTTGGGCCGTATGGTTGGGCGTATTGGATTATGGTCAGTTGCAACGTTATTACGCCACAGATTTTCTGGTTTAAGAAAGCGCGAACAAACATCGCAATCATCTTTACCGCATCTTTACTTGTAAACGTTGGCATGTGGTTCGAACGATTTGTTATTGTTGTGACATCGCTCGCAAACGATTTCTTGCCTAGTAGTTGGGGCATGTATGAACCAACTTTGATTGACGTGCTCACATTCTTGGGCAGCTTTGGTCTCTTTATGACTTTCTTCCTTTTGTTTCTTCGCTACTTGCCAATTCTGGCAATTGCAGAACTCAAGACAGTTATGCCAATCGCTGACCCGCACGGTCATGGCCATAGTTACAACGAGATGACAAGCGAAACGGATGTTCAAGCTGAACGAGCGGAGGAAGACGAATGAGCGAAGTAACTCCTACTAACGTTACCCGAGGTGACCTCTACGGTTTGGCCGCGGAATTCACGACGACTCCAGCTATTTATCATGCAGCTGAAAAAACAAATGCAGCGGGATTTAAGTGGTTTGATTGTTTAGTTCCATTCCCTGTGCATGGCCTCGACCGCGCGATGGGTGTGAAGATGACGATTCTTCCAATCCTCGTGTTTTTCGGGGGAATGACGGGGTTATTTGCCGCATGTGTCTTGCAGATTTTCACCAACGCAATGGAGTTTGATTTCTGGGCATTACTCCCCGTTGTTGGCTACCAGTATGATGTTTCGGGCAAGCCATTTCTTGCCGCAGCCGCGTTTGTGCCGGTTGCATTTGAAATGACCGTTTTGTTTTCAGCGCTAACGGCTGTCTTTGGAACATTGTTCTTGAATAAGTTGCCGATGTTTTATCATCCAGTACTGAAACACGAAGCACTGTCCCGTGCTACTGATGACAGGTTCTTTCTTATCATCGAGGCTCGCGACCCGAAGTTTAGTCAAGACGAAGTTGAAACGTTCTTGAAATCGCTCAACCCAGAAGCAGTTATTGCGTTGGAAAAATAATGGGAAACTTAGTAAAACAAATTATTGACGACCTCTTGAAGCCGGTACTTGCAGATTTTAAAACACTGCCACTTTGGATTACATGGACTTTAATTGTTATCACTTGTGCAGCAACGATTCCACTTGCACTTATTTTTCGAGCTCGTACTTCGTTTAGTGACAAGCCGCGGATTCACTTTATCCAAAACATGGATAATCAGCCGAAGTTTGTTTCGCAAGAAGCAAATGCACTCTTTCTTGATGGCCGAGCGATGCGTCCGCGTGTCGAAGGCACTATTGCACGCAGTGGCATGGCGGGCGACACACATCTGTTTATGGGTGTTGTTGATGGCGATTGGGCTGCAACCTATCCAAGTTCGATAACAGTTGACCACGATCTCCTGCTTCGAGGTCAAGGCAGATTTAACATTTACTGCTCACCATGTCATGGCGCAGGCGGATTTGGAGACGGCCTAGTGCACCATAGAGCAAATCAACTTGTTGAGACTGGCGTGAATGGTACTTCTTGGGTTGCACCTAAAAACTTACATGAAGAAGTTGTGAAGCGACAAGCAGTTGGCCAATTGTTTAACAGCATTACAAACGGTGTTCGGACAATGGCTGCCTATAGGTCTCAGATTTCAACGGAAGACCGTTGGGCGATTGTTGCGTATATGAAAGCACTGCAGTTATCGCAGGATGCTGATCCATCAATGGTTTCTAATGCAGAAACACTTCCCCGCAAAACCACGAGCGAAGGGAGCAAAGAGTGAAAGTTACAGAAGTTAAAAACGACAATATTCGCCTTGGGGGAATCGCTACAAAACTTGGCCCTATTCTTGCTGTTATTGGCATTGCTTTTTTAGCATTAAGCGCGGGCCTAGGTTCAGGAGAGGGCTGGAATACTTTTTGGAAGTCTTACCTCGTCGGGTGGATGGTTTCCCTAGGACTATGCTTAGGTGCATTGTTCTTTGTATTGTTGCAACATTTAACGCGTTCAGGTTGGAGTGTTTCGATTCGTCGTTTAGCTGAAGGCATTGCAAAAAACTTGACGTGGCTCTGGATGCTTTTTGTGCCCATTCTTATCATGGTTCTTAAAGGCGATGGTGCGATTTTGTATGAGTGGGGCGACACGCATCTTATGGAAACAGACCACTTACTCCACGCAAAGGCGGGGTATCTGTCTCCGACCTTCTGGTCTATACGTGCAATCTTCTACCTAGCAACGTGGACAATCATTGGTACGCTGTATTTTAAATGGTCAACCGCACAAGATCACGATGGCGACGTAAAGTGGACACACAAGATGCAAAAATGGGCACCAATTTGCATGATTCTCTTTGCGTTTACGCAAAGTTATGCATCTATCGATTGGATTATGACATTGCAACCACGTTGGTTTAGTACGATGTTCGCCGTGTACTACTGGGTATCTTGCATGTGCGGTTTCTTTGCGCTCATCATTTTGTTCGCACGTTTCTTGCAAAAGACAGGGCATATTCAAAAATCAATTACAACAGAGCATTACCATGACCTCGGTAAATGGCTGTTTGGCATAGGCGTCGTGTTCTGGGCGTACATAGCATTTAGTCAATACATGTTGATTTGGTATGCAAACTTGCCTGTTGAAACAAACTGGTACATGGCACGTCAACTCGGCGGTTGGGGGCCTGTTTCTTTGGTGCTTCTCTTTGGCCACTTTCTTATTCCCTTCGTGCTTTTGATTACGCGGTGGACCAAGCGCTGGCGTTCGCCCCTTCCGATCATTTCAGCATGGCTTCTATTGATGTTCTTTATTGATATTTACTGGTTGGTGATGCCTGTTGTGCCAGAAGAAGCAATTTCTTCAGCAAAGACATACAACGAATTGGCAAACAACATTACAGCTGCTGAAATTGGGTACGGCTTTAGCATCGTCAATTTCACTTGTTTGATTGCAATGGTCTTGATGGTACTAGGTGGCACGTTAATTAATTTACGAAAATGCAACTTGGTTGCTACAGAAGATCCACGCTTAAATGAAGCTTTGCAGTTCGAAAATGCTTAAGAGGAAACTATGAGTCATACACACGGACAATCAAATAGAGAAATTGAAGACCACGAAGATCCAGAGAGCTGGGCAACGTGGGCCATTGGTATAGGTGGCGGCTTACTCGTGATTACTACAGTCGCAATTGCTTGCGGTATTTACTACCGAGCAGCAACCGCTGAAGCAAGCGAAAAGAATGTGAATATTCGTTATGAACAGCGCGACATGGTTCGCGATGCGCAACACGCGGTGCTCGTTGAATCAGCGCACTGGGTCTCTCATCACGATGAAAACGGTAAAGAAGTTAATCGCTTAGTCTTGCCAATTAATGACGCAATGAACATTATCAGTGGGAACGCTAAGTAAAAATGCTACGCGTTGGTCCAACAAAGTTTGCTTTACTCACTACTTCGATTGGCTTGTTGTCTGCACCACTTGTTGCTGGCCCAACATTTGCCGATGAAAAAATCGATGCACTCGAAGGTGTGGGCATTACGGAACATCTTGACGAACGCATTCCCCTTGAATTGACTTTTGTCGATGAAGACGGAAATGTCATCGTTCTTGGGCAATACTTCAATAATGATAAACCCATTATATTGACGCTGAACTATTACAAATGCCCAATGTTGTGCAGTTTGACGCTCAATGGCTTAACTGCTGGCTTAGAGGAAATGGAGTGGACGCTCGGCGACGAATTTGAGATTGTAACACTCAGTATTAACCCAGACGAAAAAGCTCCACTTGCAAAGAAAAACCAAGAAGGGTACTTAGGTCACTACGACCGAGAGGGTGCAGAGGAGGGTTGGCACTTTCTTACAGGCGAACAAAAAAACATAACCAAGTTAGCAGACGCACTTGGATTTGGGTATGTGTTCGATTCTAATACAGGCGAGTTTCATCACACTGCTTCTATCGTGTTCATAACACCTGATGGTCGTATTTCAAAATATATGAACGATGTGCAATTCAGAGGGCAGGATTTACGCTTTGCGTTGATTGAAGCGTCTGAGGGGAACATTGGGACAACACTCGACAAACTACTGCTTTTTAACTGTTTTCAATACGACCCAGACAGTAACAGTTACACACCAGTTGCGTGGAAACTTATGCGAACGGGTGGAGTATTGATGCTTGTTGTATTAGGAGGCGGCCTCGCTGTTCTTGGCCTTACATCCTCCGACCGCTTAAAAAAATCACAGAACAATTCGGATGGAACAAAATCATAATGTTCTCGATACTTACCTCATTACTTGCAACGATTGCGACAACAACTCAGGGTGCTCCTGCGAACTTCTGGCTGCCTAAGCAGGCATCCACAGTTGCACAAAGCGTAGATCATACGTTCTTTGTCATTACTTGGATTTGCTATGTGTTCTTTTTTGGAATCACCGCTGCATTGATCTTCTTCATGATTAAGTATCGTCGAAAAGGACACGATGTGGTGCAAGGGCCAACACACAATACTGCTTTAGAGTTAACCTGGACGATCATTCCACTGCTGCTCAGTATTGCCATTTTCGTAGTTGGAATGCGAGGGTATCTCAACTTGCAGCAAGCTCCTGAAGGTTCGTATGAAGTGCAAGTTACCGGTCAGAAGTGGGCGTGGACATTTGAACACCCCACATATGGTGCAACACAAGTGGCTGAACTTACCGTTCCGGTGAATACACCCGTGCGGTTGCTTATGACATCAAATGATGTATTGCACAGTGTCTGGATCCCAGATTTTCGAGTGAAGATGGACGTTATCCCTGGTCGTTACACTTCATTATGGTTCGAGGCGACGGCAGTCGGTGAGTACACATTGAACTGCACAGAGTATTGCGGCAAGGACCATTCGAAGATGATTGCAACGGTGCGTGTTTTGCCTGCTGAAGAATTCGAACCAACAATGGTGAAACTCGCAAGTGAGTATGAAGATATGACTGTTGGGCAGCTCCCAGCGTATGCAATTAACCGATTATATAACCGATGCCAATCATGCCATTCACTTGATGGAAGTGAAAATACCGGTCCATCTTTTCTGGGACTTTGGGACCGTGCGAAAAGTGGTGACGTAGCATTCACTTCTGGTGAAAAACTTTCTGATCTTCTTGGCGAAGCGACAACGTACGAAGTGCCGGAAAACTATATTCGCGCTTCAATCCTTGACCCCCAAAAGCACATTGTCCAGGGGTATCTGGGCTCAATGCCGTCATTTCAAGGACAATTGAAAGACAAGCAAATTACAGCAATGATTGAGATGTTTAAGCATCTCAGTGAACTTACAGACGAAAAGGGTAACATCACCGTGAACCCTGATGGAACTCCAAGGCAATAACGATGACTACATTGACAAACTCAAACCCGAATGACAATTATCTAAACCACACGAAAGGTATACGTTCGTGGTTGTTTACAGTAGACCATAAACGGATTGGCATTATGTACCTTGTGTGTGTATTGCTGGCGTTTTTGCTTGGCGGTATATTTGCCATGATGCTTCGGTTCCAACTGCTCACCCCAGAAGGCACCTTTATGACACAAGACCAATACAACCAAGCATTCACTATGCATGGCGCAATCATGGTTTTCTTAGTGATTATTCCTGCAATTCCAGCGGCTCTAGGCAACTTTGTTTTGCCTATTATGCTTGGCGCAAAAGATGTTGCATTTCCAAAACTCAACTTGTTTAGTTGGTACCTTTGGATTTTTGGTCTCGTATTTTTCTTGATTGCCCTAGGGACCGGCGGGCTTGACACCGGTTGGACGTTCTATACTCCTTACAGTATTGACAAAGCGTCTTCGATGGGCGGCGTGATCCCTGCATTGATTGGTGCGTTTATTCTTGGATTTAGTTCCATATTTACAGGCATGAATTTTATTGTCACGATTCACCGTCTTCGCCCAAAAGGAATGACTTGGTTCAAAATGCCATTGTTCCTGTGGGGCACGTATGGAACAGCGATTATTCAGGTGCTCGCGACTCCTGTGGTGGGTATTACTTTGCTTCTTTTGATAGTAGAACGTTCGGTCGGCATTGGTATTTTTGATCCAGCAATGGGGGGCGACCCAGTCCTTTATCAGCACTTCTTTTGGTTCTATTCACACCCCGCCGTGTACATTATGATTCTTCCTGCGATGGGGATCGTTAGCGAATTGATTTCAGTGCACTCGCACCGTCACATTTTTGGTTACAAGTTTATTGCGTATAGTTCGATTGCAATTGCGATGTTTGGATTCCTTGTTTGGGGACACCATATGTTTACTTCAGGCCAATCGCAGTTGATGAATATCATTTTTTCGTTGATTACATTTAGTGTGTCAATCCCCTCTGCTGTAAAAGTATTCAACTGGTTGGCAACCTTGTATAAAGGTTCAATAAGTTTGAATACGCCAATGCTTTATGCGCTTTCATTTATTTTCATCTTTACGATTGGTGGGTTAACAGGACTGTATTGTGCAACCCTCGCAACAGACATTCATCTGCACGATTCGTACTTTATAGTCGCTCACTTCCACTATGTGATGATGGGATCAGCCTTGATTGGTTTTCTCGGCGGCATTCACCATTGGTGGCCAAAGATGACTGGCAAGATGTACAACGAAAATTGGGGACGCATTTCTGCGGTTCTTGTTTTTGTTGGCTTCAACGTTACGTTCTTTACACAATTCATGATGGGCTCAAAAGGAATGCCTCGTCGCTACGCAACATACGACATGTTGCCAAACAAGGATCTTTTTCAGGTGTACCACATCTGGTCAACAGCAGGTTCTGTCATTCTTGCAATCGGATTTGTGATTTGTGCGATTTACCTTATTCAATCAGTGTTTAGTGGTAAAAAAGCTCCGGCGAATCCATGGGGCGGGCGAAGTTTGGAATGGCAATGCGCCTCTCCACCTCCGTGGGATAACTTCGCAGAGCAACCAGAAGTTGGCGACTGCTATGACTACAGCGTCCTTGAATGGAATGAAGAAGAACAAGGGTACGATTGGAAAAAAGATGCTGTGCATCCTGGCGAATAACGAGATTAATTATGGCAAATACTGATTCAACACATCACGACGATCAAGTCGGCCACATCGTGCCGATTAAATTTTTGGTCCTTATCTGCTCTATTCTGCTTTTCCTGACGGCGGTGACAGTTTGGGTTTCTCGGTATGATTTTATGGAAATCAACATTGCCGAAATGAACATTATTACAGCCTTGTTTGTAGCAACAGTCAAAGCAACAATCGTCGGTTTATATTTTATGCACCTTCGTTGGGATAGACCATTTATTGGGTTCATTTTTGTTAGTTCAATTTTATTCGTTGTCCTGTTTATTGCACTGGCGCTGACGGATACGATGGAATACCAGCCTTCCATAATCAAAGGCGATACACCCAAAGTCGCCGAAGCAATGGACAAACTCCGTTAATTAATCTACCCGCGGTAGATTAACTGCAGGGTATTTTTTATCCCAAAGCTTTTACTTCAGTGTGGAGTTGCTAGCGCGTGGCTCTGCGATCACGGCACCTGGGTGGTTCGCGTACCAAGTGAACCAAAGGGAGCGCTGTGTAGGAATCGTGTTTCCAGAAGTGTCACGAGCAATGGCAAAAAGCGGGGATGC